>DASQEB010000341.1:0-8648 GCA_035633875.1 Thermoanaerobaculia bacterium | reverse complement strand
TGGAGGCGAGGGACTCGCCTTCCGGGGCGGAGGCTCGCCTCCGGGGGCGGGGAATCGGCCTCTCGAGGCGAATCCCTCGCCTCCCGAGGCGAACCGTCCGCTTTGCGAGTGGGACGTTCGCCTCCCGGGGCGGATCCTTCGCCTCCCGAGGCGAACCTCCGCCTCCCTGGGCGAGAGTCCCGCCTCCGGAGGGGAGATCTCGCCTCGCGAGGCGACTGGCTCGCCTCCCCTGGCGAGAGGCCACCGGGGACCGTCAAGCCTCCTCCCAATCCTCTTCAACCCCGTCGGGCCTCGCTCCCGCCGTTCACGGGGGAGCCCTCGCCTCGGCCTCTCCCCGAAATTGAGCCGTCCGCCCACTGCGCTTTCCCGGGAGAGGCCGCCCTTCCCGCGCCGCAACGAGTCATACCACGATCTTCCGATCGTGTAATCAAGCGGACGGATAAGGTATTCCCGGGAGGCTCAGACTGGAAGAGATTCTTTTGTCGATGGAAAAGATCCTTCCGGGCCGATTCGCGAGGTGTTGCCCAATTGGGCGCCCGGGCCGATCGAGAGACGTGCTCGGGAAGAAATCCGGACCCGGAAGGCGGAACGTGTCCCGGGGCTCTGCGGCTTCCCAAGAAGAATGTGTGCGCTATGCGCAGAAGCGGTGCTAGACTGCCGCTCGCAGCACGCTGGACGGTTCTTTGACAACTGAATCGGAGAGAACAGACCCGCCCTGGGTGTGGAACGGGTCTCTCCGGCTTTGCGGGGAGACGGAGAGACCCGGCTTTTATGGCGAGGCGCTATCATCTTTCGGCTGCGCGGCTCTCCGCCGCGGGGGAGGATGGAATGGCACGCGCCAGACGCTATTGGCTGATGAAGTGCGAGCCCGAGGCCTACACAATCGAGGATCTGGAGCGGGACGGCACGACGTCGTGGGAGGGGGTGCGCAACTTCCAGGCGCGCAACATGATGCGCGACGAGATGAAGGTGGGGGACGGAGTCCTCTTCTACGCCTCGAACGCCGAGCCCTCCGGGGTGACCGGCCTGGCCGAGATCGCCCGCGAGGGGTATCCCGACCCCTTTGCGTTCGAGAAGGGGCACAAGTACTTCGATCCCAAGAGCGATCCGGAGAACCCCACCTGGATCATGGTGGACATCCGGTTCGTCGAGAGGTTCCCGGAGATCGTGCCGCTGTCGGTCCTCAAGGAGACCCCGGGGCTCGACAAGATGGTGGTGGTCCAGAAGGGCTCGCGCCTCTCGGTCCAGCCGGTCACGAAGCAGGAGTTCGACATCGTGGTGAAGCTCGGCCGGAAGCAGAAGGGAAAGAAGGCATGAGAGTGGACTACGACGGCTATTGGGACGACCTGATCGAGGTGCAGTGCCCGTACTGCGGCGAGCGGGTGGGGATCTCGATCGAGCCGGACGTGTACGGGAGCATGGTGCAGGACTGCGAGGTCTGCTGCAATCCGTGGCAGCTCACGGTGACGCGGAACCGGCACGGGGACCCGGAGGTGCGGGTGGAGAGGGCTGGTTAGGAGCCCGCCCGAGCCCTCACCCCGGCCCGGCCGGCGCCGGTGTATCCTTGGGCCAATGAGACGTTGCCTCCTGCTGCTGACCCTGCTGCTCTGGCCCGTTACAGCCTTGGCCCAACAGCCCGAGGAGGGATCACAGGAGCAGGCAGGAGAGACGCCGGCGCCCCCGCGCCGGCCGTCGTCTGCGCCGACGTGAAGCGGCTGACCCGGTGAGGGTGCGCCGCTCCGGGGGAGCGGCTTGGAGACCACATGGACCTTCTCGGGGCGGTACGTGAACACGGACCTGGACCGTCCACGTTGGCGATCGACCCTGAATTACAGCGTGAGCCCCAAGCTCCAGGTCGGGATCGAGTACAACCTGGATGCCGGGGAATTCGGCCCGCTGGTCACCTGGTTCCTGGTCACGGAAGGGGACCGCCGCCCGGCTCTTTTCCTGGGGACGAGCTCGGACCGGATCGGGTCTCCCGAGGGGACGCAGTCGTACTATCTGACCGCGGCGAAGCACCACCCGACGTGGCCGGTTTCGGCGTATGCCAGCGTCAACTACTCGGAGTGGGATGGAGGGCTCAACTTCCCCTTCGGGGCCCACGTGGAGCTCGGCCGAGGGTTTTCGTTGCAACCGATGTACGACGGGCAGCGGTCCCATCTGCTGCTGAACTATTACCGTGAACGCTACGGGGTGTCCCTCCTCTGGGTCTGGCTGGAAGAGGTCGGCATCTCGTTCAACATGGGGTTCTGAGATGAGACAGACGAAATCCCTTCTCCTGTGTCTGCTCCTCGCTCTGCTGGCCGCGACGGGATACGCCGCCGACGCGCCGAAAAAGGAGCTCTGCCCGGTCTGCAGAGTCCACGAGGGGGAGGCGGAACTGGAGCCGGTGAAAGCGACCAGTGTCTACAAGGGGAAGACCTACGGGTTCTGCTCGGAGAAGTGCAAGGAGACGTTCGACGAATATCCGGAAGCCTACGTCCCGCCGGTCCTGCCCCGTCCGGTCCCGGCCTTCACGGTCAAGACGCTGGAGGGCAAGGAGGTCTCTTTCGAGTCTCTCGCCTCTGGCAAGCCCGTCCTGGTGGATTTCTGGGCGACCTGGTGCGCTCCCTGCGTCAAGGCCATGCCGGAATTGCAGAGGCTCCACCAGCGCCACGCCTCCAAGGGCTTTTCCGTGGTCGGCATCTCGATCGACGAGGAGCACGACAAGGCCAGGAAGTTCACCGAGAAGAAGAAGCTCGGCTACCCGGTCTACCTCGACGCGACCGCGACTCCTGCCTGGTCGACCTTCCATGTCCGGTCGATTCCCGCCGTCTTCCTGGTCGACTCCCAGGGGCGGATCGTCCAGCAGTGGCTGGGGAAGGTGGACATGAAAGAGGTCGAGCAGGCGGTCGCGAAGCTCGTGGGCTGACTTCTGCAGAAGGCGTTGCCCGGGCCAGGGCGAGGCCTGGCCCGGGCGCGCAATGGGTCCCTACAATCGCACCCCCAGCACCTCTTCCAGCCGGTCGCGATAGCCGCGGCTCAAGGGGAGCCGCTTGCCGCTGGCGAGGACGACGACGGAGTCGCCGTGGGGGCCGGAGGTGAGCTCCCGGATGGCCTCGACGTTGACGATGGCCGAACGGTGGATGCGGACGAAGCGGTCGGCTGGCAGCCGGGCTTCGACGCCGGACATGGTCTCGCGCAGCAGGTGCGATTCCCCCCCGGCGTTCAGCCGGACGTAGTTCCCCGAAGCGTCGATCCAATCGATCTCGTCCACCTGGAGAAACGTGATCGATCCGTTGTTGCGGATGGCCAGCCGCCGGGCCGGGGCGCGCTCGGATTTGAGATTGCCTACCAGAGCGGCGAGCCGGCGCTGGAGCTCCAGGGCGGTGTCGAGGAGGTCGGCGAGCTGTTCGCGGGGGTCTTCGTCGGGGACGACCTTTCTCAGATGCATGATCGAGGCTCCTTCCACCCTCATCGTTGAAATCTCCTCATCGCAAAAGAGGGCCGCCGGGTCGCCCCGGCGGCCGAAGTGATGGCGTTGGAGGCGCCTTTACCGGAAGCTGAGCCTTGCGCCGACGCGGAACACCCGCGGGCTCAGGATCTCCACCACATGATTGCCAGTGCCCGTGTTGAGGATGCCCTGGCGCTGGAGCACGTAGGACTCGTTGAGGGCGTTGAACACGTCGACGCCCAGGGTGAGGCCGAAGTCGCTGAGCGAGAATTCCTTCTCCACCCGGAGGTCCACCACGTGGACGTCGGGGTAGCGGAAGGCGCCGGGATCGGCCGCGATGGGGACGTCGGTGCCGGCCCCGGCGGAGATGGTCTCGCGGAAGATCCGGCGGGCGTAGCGGAGCGGGTAGCCCTCGCGGCCGTTGAGGTTCGCCGAGACGTTGAACCCCCAGGCCCGGTCGGGCGCGATCTGGTACAGGCCGAGCAGGCTGTAGGACCAGCCCGAGTTGATGAAGACGTTGCCCTTGGCCCCGGAGACGGTGCCGGAGCCCTGGAGGACGTCGGTGTCGTCGACGACGCCGCCCGCAACGTTGTCGGTCGGGTCCTCGTTCTCGCTGTCGGGGACGTCCCAGGTCCAGTCCTGCCAGGTGAGGTTGCCGCGCATCATCCAGCGGTTGGCGAGGCGCTTGTTGAGGACCAGCGACGCGCCCCGGAACTCGTTCTCCCGGTCGCCGTTTTCGAGGAGGAAGCCGTTGCGGGTGGTGACACCGGGGCGGAGCTCATAGTAGTCGAGAGTGTAGGGACGGCCGTCCGGGGTGGTGCCGTCCACCGTGTGACGCACGTAGTCCTCCCGGCGGTGCGGCCGGCCGACGCTGTTGAGGTTGGCCTCGGAGAAGGGATCGTCGCTGTCGAAGACGAGGAGCTCGCCTTCGAGGGTGTCGGTGTACCGGCGCCAGGTGACGTTCAAGCCCACGACGAACTCGGGCCGGAGGGCGTGCTCGACACCGAAGAGGAGCTCGTCGGTGACCGGCGCGTCGAGGTCGGGATCCACCGCGTTCGACTGCAGCGGCAGAAGGGTGAAGGGGTTGATGTTTCCGCTCGGAGCGAAGGCCTCCTCGCCGAGCTCGCCCGGCTCGAGGGACGGGCCGCCGTTGTTGGTGGTGTAGAAGTAGCGGTAGGCCTGGCCGCCCAGGGGGTTGAGCCAGCCGAGGAAGCCGGTGCCGAGCTGGTCGGCGAAGCGCGAGTAGCTGGCGCGCAGCAGGGTCTGCCGCTCCGCCCCGAGGGCGTAGGTCAGACCGAGCCGCGGAGTGATCGTGTTCCACTCGAACCCGGCGTCGCCGCCCGCATAGTCGACCGCGGGCAGGAGCTCCGGGAAGACCGGGTTGGCGCGGACGGAGGAGGGCAGGTTCCGGCCTCCCTGCCGGTCCCAGCGCAGGCCGAAGTTGGCCGTCAGGTTGCCGACCGCGATCGTGTCCTGCACGTAGCCGTTGGTGTACTCGCCCTCGAGCTGGAAGTTGGCCTCGCGGGAGAGGAGGAGCAGGCCGCCGCAGCACTCGACGCCGCCGCCCGGCCAGCGCGAGCGGGACGACTGCTCGGCGGTGCGGTAGCCGGCGCCGAACTTGAGCTCGTGCGAGAGGCGGCCGGTGTTGAAGAAGCTCGAGGCGTCGGCCTTGAGCTGCTCCTGCGGGCGCTCGATGAGCGTCTCGCGGAAGCCGTTGTGCCAGGTCAGGCCGGTGTCCTGGAAGGCCAGGGCCTCGCCGCCCTGCGGGATGAGCTGGAAGCCGCCGTTGACGACCGAGTACATGCCGGTCACGAAGAAGTTGGAGCCGAAGATGTGGGTGTCTTCGACCTTCCAGGCCGTGGGATCGGGCCCGAACTTGGACTGGTTGAGCGTGGTCTCCGGAGGCCTCTGGGGGGAGGCATCGCGGCCGATCTTCACCTTGTCGCTCTGCCAGGCGAAGGCGGTCGCCGAGTTCCGCTCGGAGAGCTGGCCGTTGAGCTTGAAGTTCCAGCTCTCGAGCGTGGTCGTATCGGGGAAGTCGCTGATCGTCAGCAGATCGATCTCCGGCTTGGCGTAGGAACCCCAGGCCCAGAGCCGGTCGCGGACGACGGGGCCGCCGAGCTCGACACCCCAGTCCACCACCTCGACGATGCGGTTGCCCTGCTTGAAGGGGCCCTGGGCACTGTTGTTGTTCCAGGGGCCGGCCTCGGCGAGGTTGCCTTCGTCGAACTCGAGGTCGGACTGCGTGCTGTCGTCCATCACCAGGTAGCGGCCGGAGCCGCGCCATTCGTTGGTGCCGCGCCGGGTCACCATGTTGAGGACGACGCCGCCGGAGGCGATGGAGGCGTCGCTGCCGCCGGTGGTGACCTGCATCTCTTCGAAGGCGTCGAAGTCGTAGTAGCCGGGCGAGGAGCCGACGGCGGACATGTCGGTGACGACCATGCCGTCGAGCGACCAGACGGCCTGGTCACCGCCGGAGCCGGGGCCGACGTACTGCGACTGCTGGCCGCTCTCGTTGCCGCCGACGTTGATGCGGTCGGTCAGCACGCCCGGAGTGGTCTGCAGCACTGCCCAGGGGTCGCGGGCCGTGGGGATCTTCTCGAGCTCCGCGGCGGTGATGGAGCTCTCCTTGGAGATCCGCCGGGTATCGAGCAGCGGGCTTTCGGCGATGATCGTGATCGTCTCCTCGACCGAGGCCGAAGCGAGCGCCAGCTCGAGCTCGGTGTTGCGGCCGACGTTGACGGTGATGTTTTCCCGCCGCAACGGCGCGAAGCCGTCGAGCTGGGTCTCCACCGTGTAGGAGCCCGGGGGCAGGCCGGGGAACCGGAACCGGCCCTGCTCGTCCGTCACCTGGACCTGGGGAGCGCCGGTGCCGGTGAGAGTGACGGTCACCCCTGGCATCGGCGAGCCGTCTTCGGCGACGACGGTGCCGTAGAGGTTGCCGGTCTGCAACTGGGCCAGGGCCGGGTTGGCCAGGATCAGGAGCAGGGCCGTCAACCAGAGCGCGCGCTTTGACAATACAACAAGAGTCTTCATTGGATGGGATCTCCTTGTTCGTAGAACGGTCTTCCAATCAACCGGTTGGCTTTTGCTATTGCCGATTGCTTTCTCGCCATCTCTCACCTCCTTTCGTTCACGTCTGTGCGACCCTAGGAGCAATCGGTGTGCCGCCGGCTGGCCGGCCGGGAAGACAATCGAACAAACCCTTGCAATGAAACGTTTTGCGAGCCGCGAGGCGCTCGCCGGGAGAGCGTCGATCCGAAGGATGATCCAACGGGTTGAATCATCCCGCGAGCGCTCCGGCGGCTCCACCGCTGCGACAGAACCCTGAAAGAACGCCGTCCGGCCCGGGTTTCTTGCGACTCGTCCCGGAATTCGACATCCGGAACGGAATCGTGGAGCGATCCATAATCTTGAACGGTCCAACCGATCGATCAAATCGGACACACGAATCCTTCAGTGATCGATTGTCGAGAGGGAAGACGGGACGCGGGCGTGCTGCGCGGGTGCGCGCCGGATGGCGGGGCTTTGCGCGATCCGGAGATCGCGAGGGCAGGGATGGATGCGTCCTCGATCGTGGCCGGCGGTGTCCTCCGTTTTGGCAGGGTTTTTCTTCCCGCCGGCCTCTCCTCAGGACATTCTTTCGATCATCACCTCCTCGGAGTCGATCGTGCTGCTTCTGGTTCAGCAAGGGGCGTGCCGGGGGTGGGGCCCCCTCTTGACTCGCCGCCGGCTCCGGCGACACGATGAGGCGGGATGCATACGATCTTCAAGGACTTCACCTTCGCCGCCGCGCACGCCATCCGGGGTCACACCCGGGGGTGCCAGAACCTGCACGGGCACAACTACCGCGTGCGGGTCCATCTGCGGGCCGGCGAGCTGGACGAGCTGGGGATGGTCCTGGACTTCGCGGACCTGAAGGCCATGATGCAGGAGATCCTGGGGCCGTTCGACCACCAGGTGATCAACGACATCCCGCCGTTCGACGAGCGGAACACCACGGCCGAGCTGCTCTCCCGGTACGTCTTCGAAGAGGTCGCGCGGCGGCTGGCCGGCCAGGAGCGGGTGCGGGTGGTGCGGGTGGAGGTGTGGGAGAACGACACCTCCTGCGCGATCTTCGAGGCGTGAGATCAAAAAGGAAAGGAAACGAATGGCTCTGGAGAGATCGTCTCTGGACGGCCTGCGCATCGACCGTCCGGAGGTGGAAGAAGAGAGAGGCAGGGGGCGCCTCTGGATTGCGCTGGCGCTCGTGGCGGTCGTGGGGCTCGCCGCCTGGTGGTGGCTTTCGCGCCCCCGGGCCGCCGAGGTGAAGGTGGCGTCAGCCCGGCAGGGGGAGAGCGGGGCCGCGGCCGGCGCGGTGCTCAACGCCTCCGGGTACGTGACCGCCCGCCGCCAGGCGACGGTCTCCTCCAAGGTCACCGGCAAGGTGATGGAGGTGCTGGTGGAGGAGGGGATGGCCGTGCGCGAGGGGCAGGTGCTGGCCCGCCTGGACGACGCGACCCCCCGCAGGCAGCTCGCCCTGGTCGAGGCGCGCCTCGCCTCACAGCGGAGCGCCCTCGCCGAGACCGCGGTGCGCCTCAAGGAGGCCCGGCTCAACCAGCAGCGGCTGCGGCGGCTGCTGGAGCAGGGGGTCTCGACCCAGGCCCAGGCCGACGCCGCCGACGCCGAGGTGGACTCGCTCGCGGCCCGGCTGGAGGTGGGGCGCCAGGACGTCGCGGTGGCCGAGCGGGAGGTGGAGCTGCGCCGCCAGGACCTGGAGGACATGGTCATCCGCGCCCCCTTCTCGGGCATCGCCGTGAGCAAGGACGCCCAGCCCGGAGAGATGATCTCGCCCGTCTCCGCGGGCGGCGGGATCACCCGAAAGGGCATCTGCACGCTGGTGGACATGGGATCGCTGGAGAGCGAGGTGGACGTCAACGAGAGCTATATCCACCGCGTCCAGCCCGGCCAGAAGGCGGTGGCGACCCTGGACGCCTATCCCGACTGGCAGATTCCGGCGCGGGTGATCATGCCCGTGCCCACGGCCGACCGGCAGAAGGCCACGGTGCGGGTGCGCCTCTCCTTCGACCAGCTCGACTCGCGCATCCTGCCGGACATGGGCGTCAAGGTGGCCTTCCTGGGCGACGAAGAGCCGGGGAGCGCCGGCGGTGACCGCGGGAGCCGGCGGCCCATCGTGGTGGTCCCCCGCGCCGCCGTGCGCAAGGACGGCGACAAG
>DASQEB010000340.1:0-10752 GCA_035633875.1 Thermoanaerobaculia bacterium | reverse complement strand
ACCCGGGCGAACCGGGCGCCGGCCGGGAACAGCTCCGGCCGCCGGAACTCCTCGCGGTCGTCCGCCACGAAGGTCTCGAAGCCGGCCAGCGCCCCGGCCCGGGCGAGGGCCTGCCCCACCGGGCCGCCGCCGCAGATCGCCTGCACGGGCGCGGCGGTCATCACGTCGAGGACGACCTCGGCCATGCCGCCGCAGACCATGCCGGTGGGCTCGCCCTTCACCGCCTCCTCCGTGAGGTAGTAGCGCTTGATTTCGGAGGAGGCCGTCCCGTTGGCCGCGAGCTTCCCGAGGGCGTCGTTCATCACCAGGGCCTCGAACGCGCCGCCCCCCAGGTTGCCATGGAACGTGCCGTCCGGCCGCGCCAGGAGCTTCCATCCCACCTTGCCGGGGGTCGATCCCTCGACCCGAACGATCTGGCACAACACGACACGGCCGTGGATCTGCAAGGAGCGTTCCGCCTCCGCGAGGACCTCCGCCGGAGCGGCCGTCGTGATCATGACAGGGAGGATACCGTATCCCGCGGACGCGGCACCCACCAGACCAGCGCCGCGGCGATCGCGAGAGCCGACAGAACGCACCCCGCCACGAACACCAGGGGCCGGTAGAGAAGGTCGATCCGCCACGTCCCGGCCGGCAGCCAGGCCGCGACGAAAGGACCGTTCGCGAGGGTCGCCGGCCGCCGCTCTCGATTGAGGAGCAGGCCCCAGTGGCCGTCCTGGAACGTGTTGGAGGCCAGCAGGCGGCGCTCGGCGAGAACCGCGTGGCCCTGGACGTGGGCTGGGTCGGGGATGGAGAGGTCGAGATGGGAGGCCCGAGGCCGGCGGACCCTCCAGGCCTTGCGACCGCCCGGGATCTCGGCCACCAGGGAGCGGCGGAGGAAGTCGGAGTTCCTGGCCAGCCAGTCCGGCCACGAGCCGCCCTCGTAGGCCACCGCCCGCGCGGGCAGGAACAGCCTGGGCAGGGCCCGGGGGCGCTCCCAGATCCAGCCCGCCGGATCCCGGAAGACCGGCTCGAGCCGGAGCCGGTCCTCGGGGCGCGTCATCACGTAACGGACCCCCAGCAGGTCGTAAACCGCATGCTTTGGGAGGAGGAAGGTGGAAGGGGACTCCTTGCTCTGAACGAGCCAGAGCACCTGCGAGTAGGCCATCGGCAATGAAGGGTTGTCGATCCGGACGTCGTTCAGGCCGTTGACCTGAGGGAAGTTGGCCGGGTAGACATAGCTCCCGATCCCGACCATGCGCTGGTCCCCCAGGTTCTCCTGCAGGAAACGGACGGGAGGGGTCTCCGGATAGGCGAGACGCCGGGGGGCCGGGGGGAGGGCTGGCCGGTGGAGCAGCAGGAGCTCCGCCGCTACCAGGACGCAGAAGACCCATGGAAGGGCGCGCACCTGTCGGCCCCCGTGCCGGAGGGTGAGGAGGGCGGCGGCCACGGCCAAGGTCGCGAGGTGCGCCGCCAGCCACCAGCCGCGCTGGACGGCCAGGATCTCCTGCGGATGCGCCAGGTATCCCCAGGATACCAGGGCAGCCAGCGCCATGGCGGCGACCGCCACCGGCCAGCGGGAGCCCTCGCCCCGGCCCCGGCGCTCGATCTCGCAGGCTGCCAGGTAGGCGAGACAGAACGACAGGATGATCAGCGTCCGGTGGTGAAGGTGGATGGCCGTGGCCCCCACGATCGGGAGACGACCCCAGAGATTGTCGAAGCCCGGGGGCTGAGCGAGGAGCAGGAGGCAGGCGGCCAGGCCGAGCCCGGCCAGCCGCTCCTGGGGAAACCGGCGGCGCGCCCCGAGCGGCAGCAGGGCCACCGCGGCGGTCAGCAGGGCCGCCTGGCCCACGAAGCCGCTCGCCTCCTCGATGACGTTGGCGCGCTCCCGGTAATAGTTGTGATCGCCGAAGGCGCGAGGGGCGGCGACGGGCAGGAGCCGCTGGAAGACCCGCTCCCTCCAGGCCGCGAGCGTCTCGGGTTGCCCAAGCTCGCTCCAGAGCGCCCCGAGGGGACGGGGCGCGAGTTGATATTCCACGACGGTCCCCCGGTTGGTCTTGGGCAGGTAGTCGAGGATCGGCAGGAGCACGGGAGCGACCAGCGCGCCAGACAGGGCCATGGTCGCTCCGGAGCGGACCAGGAGCCGCCCGCCGCCCGCTCTCCCCCGGCGGCGGACGCGGTCGAGGAGGAAGAGGCCGGTGAAGGTCAGGGAGTAGGTGATCGTCTCGGGATGGCCGCCGAGGAGCAGGGAGGCGACCGCCAGGAAGAGCAGGAGGAGGTCCCGAGCCCGGCCGCTCTCGTCGCAGCGCACCACGGCGTAGAGCGCCACCGGCAGGAGGGCCGCCGAATTGGCCATGGGCCAGCCGAGCCAGAGCAGGAGGAAGCCCCCGAGACCGAACGCGAGGCTGCCGGCCAGGGCCGCCGGCTCGCCCAGCCCCTGCCGCCGCAGCAGGAGGAAGAAAAAGACCAGGGCGAGCAGGACGCGGAGCGCCGCCGTGATCCCCACCGCGGGCCAGATCGGAAACGGATAGGCGGCGGCCACGATCGGCTGGAAGGCCTGGGACTGCGGATCGGCCAGGAGCGGCATGCCGGCCCCGGCGCGGGCGTTCCACAGGGGCCAGCGCCCGTCCCGGAGCGCCCGGCGGACCTCCAGGGACCAGGGTGCGATCTGGTGGACCAGGTCTCCCTGGATGGCCAGGGTCGGCGGGTCGGGCGGCTCCAGATGGGCGAACGGAGGGCCGATGCGCAGGTTGCCCAGGGGGAGGAGGACGCCGCCGCTGAACAGGACCTGTCCGAAAAGCACCACCAGAACCAGAGCGAAGACGGCGAGGATCCGGGGGGGAACAGGGTCGTACCACCTCCGGAGGGCCGCGGCCAGCCCCCCTCCGAGCAGGGCCAGGTACAGACCGGGCAGGAGGTCGACCGGGCTCCAGCCGTCCATCAGGTCTCGTCCGTGAGCCCGAGCCGCCGCTTGACGCCGAACCAGGCGTTCCGCATCTTCCAGAACCGGCTCGCCTCCATGGCATGGATACGGTCCCGCAGCGCCGCCACCTCGCGCACGGACCGCGCCTCGGCCCGGGCCACCTCGGTTTCCAGGCGCTCGACCTCGAGCCGGGCGGCGCCGAGGAGCGCCGCGTCGAGCGTGCTCGCCTGGAGGGGGTGGGCCACGCCGCGCCCGTCCACGACCCGGAGCAGCAGGACCGAGGAGGACCGGGAGATCGCCGCCGGCAGCGGGAAGGAGCAGTCCCAGCCCGAGTGGAGATACCGCTCGTCCCCTAAAGAGGCGGCCACGTCCGTCCGCGGACCGACGACGGCCGCGGTCGCCCTCAGCTCCCCGTCGAGCACGGCCTGGACCTCCCGCGGCATCCCGGAGAGGCTCGCGGTCCAGCCCTCCAGCGCAAGCCGGCGCCCCTCTTCCTTCAGCTTGCAACCTTCGACGAACAGGTAGGGCTCATGCTGGAAGCCGAGACCGGAGAAGTCCGCGTCCGGCTCCGGGACGGCCAGGTAGAGGTCCTGGAAGTTGCAGAGCCCCCGATCGATGCGGTGGAGGGAGGCGGCCCCGGCGGCCTCGGCCAGGGCTCCCCGCACGAACGCCTCCGTGACCCAGGTCGAGCCGTAGTCGCTGGTATCGAGAGAGCCGCTCTCGCTGCGCTCCTCGAACACGATCCCGCTCGCGGGCATGGTCACGCCCTGGGGGAGCACGGCCGGGGAGTGGGTGCTGAAGGCCAGGACTCCGCGCGGCGTCAGCAGCCCCATGAGCACCCGGAGCCAGGCGACGAAGCGCTCCGCCGGGAGATGCGTGAACAGGGAGGTGACCAGGATGGCGTCGAACCGGCGCTCGCACCGGAAGTCCTCGGGCCGGACGGTCGAGACGAGGCCATGGACGCCGAACCGCTCCCCCTGGAACCGGACGCCCTCCGCATAGACATCCGACACCCAGACGCGCTCGGGAGGGACCTCGCGGACCAGGAACCGGGTGACCCGGCCGTAGCCGCTGGCGAAGTCCAGCAGCCCGCCGATCCGGCCGGAATCCTCGAACCGCCAGCGCAGCACCTGGCCCATGGCATCGGCGATGCTCGCTCCCGAGCGGAAGTACTGGAACAGGGCCCGGTCCCGGTCCCCCTCCCAGGCCTGGAGCAGGAACCCGAGCATCTCGTCCCGGGCGTCGATCGACAGATCCACCGCGCCCGGCGCGAGCCGCAGCTCGGCCAGAAGGGCGTGGACGAGAGGGCTCCTCTCCTCGGAGCGATAAGCCAGGGTCATCTCCATGGATACGTTGAACCGCCGTCGTCCGTTAGCGGCGCATATAATCACGCGAGCCGCCATGCCGCCAAGCCCATGCGTCGCCTGATCCTCGGAATCGCCCTGCTCTGGGGGGGCTTCGGCCTCCTCACCGAGATGAGCCGTGCCCTCGCGGAGCACGACCGCCGGGAGAGCTGGGCCGTGGGACGGCCGGAGTACTGGCGGCTCGGCACCCCGGAGCCGGCCCGGCTCGAACGCTGCATTGCGGAGGTGGCGAAGGTCGTGCCCGCCGGCAGCACGATCGCCTTCGCCTCGGCCGGCCCGGACCGGAGCTCGCGGTTCTTCGAGTGGCGGTGGGCCGCCTACCTGCTGCCGGCCTACGATGTCGCCCCCTGGGAGGACCTGCCCCCCGGCTGGCCCGCCCCGTACGTGGTGGCCTGGGGGGGCGTCCGGGTCCGGGACCCGAAGCTCGAGCGGGTCCGGATCTCTCCGGAGTGCAAGGTCTACCGGGTGCGGCGGCCTTGAGCCCGGCGGGCCTCCTGGCCTCCCTCGGGCTCTTCTTTCTGCTGGCCGTGGCCGGCCGCCGCCTCTCCGGGGCGGCCGGGAGTGCGAGCCGGGTCTCCGGCGCCCTCACCGGGCTCGTGGCTTTCCATCTCCTGGTCACCTTTCTGGATGCTGTGGGCGTCCGGTGGAGCCGGGCCCTGCTGCTGGTTCCCCCGGCGCTCGTCCTGATCCTCGCCTCCCGATATCTCCCCCGTCCGCCGGCGGGGGCGCGGCTCCCCTCCCGTCTGGGCTGGGGAGACGGGCTCGCCCTCTTCGCCCTGGCCGTCTTCACCCTGCTCGCCCTGACCGCCTGGACCGCGACGCCCGACTTCGTCTTCCACTGGGGGGTCAAAGGGCACCGGTTCTTCCTGGCCCGCGGCGTGGACTACGCCTACCTCGCCCAGCCCTGGCACGGGACGATCCACCCCGACTATCCCAACCTGATGCCGGAGCTCTTCGCCGCGACCGCTCTCCTCGCGGGGAGGTTCGACGTCTCCGGGATGATGCTCTGGACCGGGATCTTCTTCGCCCTGCTCCTCGCCGGGGTTTGCGAGACGCTGCGCGAGGCGGGGAGCGGTCCCTTCTACCGGCAGGCGGGAGTCGCCCTCGTGGCCCTGCCGGCCGCCGCCGTGGGGACGGGCTACCTGATGGCCGGAGCGGCCGACTGGATGATCGCCCTCGCCGTGGTGGCGGCCATGCCCGCGCTGCTCCGCCCGCCGGACCGGGCGGGGGACTTCGAGGTGGGGGTGGCCGCCGCCTTCGCCGCCGCGTCCAAGATCGAGGGAGTGCCGCTCGCGGGGTTCCTGGTCCTCGTCCACCTCGCGCGGCGGCTCCGTGCCGACCGCCGCCTGGACCCGGGAGCGGTCCTGCGGCTGGTCCTGCCGCCCGCCGCGGTCGGGCTCCCCTGGCTGGCGCGGGCGCTCCACCACGGCCTGCTCCAGTCGACCAACTCGGGAGGGTTCGAGATCTCCCGCGCCGGGTTGATCGCCTCCGCCCTGCTGGAGGTCCTGAGGGTGCCCGCCTGGCACGGGTTCATCCTCGCCGTCCTCCTCCCGCCGCTCCTCCTCCTCCACGCCCGGGTCCGGGCGGTGGCGATGGTGGTGTCGCTCCAGCTTCTTTTCGACCTCTACGTCTATTTCACCGCCCCGGTGGACACCCGCTTCTACGTCCTCTCGAGCTTCGCCCGTCTGGCGTTCCAGGTCGTCCCGGCGATCCTGGTGGCCACGGTCGTGGCGCTGGAGCATCCGGCGCCGCCAAAAGCAAAAGCCGGCGGAGTGACCCGCCGGCCTGTTCAGGGGTGATCCGGACTGTGACTCAGCGCCGCCGCGCCGCAGCCCGCGGCACGATGACGGTCACCGGGTTGCTGTAAGGCGAGAACTTGCCCGCGCCGGCGGCCCGGACCCGGAAGATGTACGTCCCCGGATTGAGGCCGGTGACGGTGGTCGAGACCGAGTCGGCCGGCAGCGTCAGGGTCTCTTGGAACTTCTTCGCTCCCTTCGGCTTAACCTCGACCCGGTAGCTCTCTTCTCCGGCGGACTTGTCGCGCCACGTCAGGACCACCTCGGCGCCCGACCGCTTGCCGGTCAGGCGGAGGGGCGCCTTGAGGGAGGCCTGGCCCGGGCTGCCGCCGGAGCCGTAGAGCTCGTTGATGGCCGCCCGGTCGTCAGCTCCCAGGCGCGCGCCGCGGCCGTCGTTGTGGGCCCGCGACCACATCAGGGCGTCCCGCTGCTGGGAATGCCCCAGGCCCAGCGTGTGGCCCAGCTCATGCGCGAAGACCTCCTCGGCCACCCGCGGGTTGCCCTGGAAAAAGCAGTCCGTGCCGTCGTTGGTGACGATGTCGGCCTCCGCCGCCTCGTGAAAGGACTTGCCCCGGTGGCTCCGGGTGGAGTTGAAGAAGTAGGGACCGCCGATGGCGATCACCCCGCCCTCCGCGCAATTGAACGTCCCCTCGACGCTGCCGTTGGAGCTGTCGCGGTGGGGGTCGTCGAAAAGGATCGCGTTCTTGCGGTCCGAGCCGGTGAACCCGTCGGAGGAGTCGGTCGTGCCTGCATAGGCGTACAGGATGTTGGTGGCCGGATCGGACACCCAGGCGTCGAGCGCGACCTGGAAGGCGGCGAGGGTCGCCTCGAACCCCAGGCCCGGCTGGCCGGACTGGTGCACCCGCCACTCCACGCCCTCGCCTCGGTCGAAGCGGAACCAGCGGATGTGGTTGCCGCGGGAGGAGCTCAGAAGCGTGTACTTCTCGATGGCGGATTGGAGGCCCCCGGCGTGCGAGCCGAGGAGGTAGTCGCGCTCGCGCTCGATGCCGGCGGCGCGGTCCGCGATCCAGTCGGAGAAGCGTTCGAAATCACGGATCAGATCGGCGCCGCCCTCGCGGACCCCCGAGGGTCCGACCTCGACGGCTTCCGACAGGTCCCGCAGGGCCACGCGCGATCCGCTCGTGATCTCCTGGCGGAAAGCCCCGAGCATCAGGTGAAGAACCCGGTAGGTGCCGTCCTTTTCGGGCGAGAGGAACAGCAACGTCCTCTCGCCTTCCCGGAACTCGGGGGCGCCCCAGATCTTGAGGCCGATCCCATCAGGGCCCACTCCCCCCGGCACGCGCACCACGATCGTGCTGCCCGGCAGGTCCCCCTTGAGCACCCGGTCGATCTCGACCAGGTAGTCCGTGGAGGGACGTCCGGCCACGGGAGCCGGCTCGACCCCCACGACCTGTCCCTGGATGACGGCGGGAGCCTGGTCGGTCAGGGCGGTGTCCGACATCATCTGGTAGCTCGTCGCCCCCGCCGGCACGGCGAGGAAGGCGAAGACAGCGGCGAAAACGAGGGCGAGGGTCGCAAGCTTCATGAGACCTCCTGGGCTTTGTGACGCACGCGGGTGGACGGCTAAGCAGAACATCGGGTGCGGCCGGATTTTCGAAGATCCTGTGGGATCCGCCTCGAAAGAGAACACGGGAAAGGGACGCTTCATTCCCAAGTCACTCGGATCCGCTCGATCCACCCGAAGAGGCAGGTTTCGACTCCGCCGGTTTGGAGGACTCGCCGGACTTCTGCTCTCCGCCCTCGCTCTTGCTCTCGGGCTTCGACTCCGTTCCCCCCTTCTTCCCCGCATAATCGGTCACGTACCAGCCGCTGCCCTTGAACTGAAAGGCGGGCGCCGAGAGCAGCTTCTTCACCTCCCCCTCACACTCCGGGCAGGCGGCGAGAGGCGCCTCGTCCAGGCGCTGCAGGATCTCCATCTTCTTGCCACACTTCAGGCACTCGTATTCATAAAGCGGCATTGGGCTCACCTCTGTGGAAAATCACGCGCGGTACTTGTCACCCTGGGTCTTGAACCGGATCTTGATGGCACCGGTCCCCGCCGTCCCCTCCTGTGGAAGCCTCGTCTCCGGACGAGGCTCCGCCGTGCCCGCGGGCCGGATGAGCTGGAGGATCTGAAAGGCGTACAGCAGCTTCCCGTTCTCGGCTGCGCTGCGAGGCCCCTGGGTGCAGATGTCATAGAGCGTCCGCCGGCCGTCGGCCAGGCCGAGAAGCCGGTACTCGTCGGCATCGAGCGCCAGCTCGATCAACTGCTCTGCCTTGTAACACGGCTCGAAGACCGTCTCTTTCCGCCCGAGCCGCGCGACCATCGTCTTGGCGTTCGGCGCCCGCCGGATCCCCTGGAGGATGACCTGGCGCATCGGGAGCTGGGTGCGCACCGAGTCGGGCTCCCGGAAGTCGCCGATGCTGAAGATGATGCTGCCGTCCGCCCAGTAGAAAAGGCTCCAGACGATCGCCTCGATCTGCTTGCGGATCGCCCGGTAGACCTCGCCGGGCGAGAGCAGCCCGTGCTCGATGAGCAGCACCCCATACCGCTTGTTCGACCGCTCGCGCTCCCGCATGGTGTCCATGTACGCCTCGGGCGAGAGGGCGCCGTTCCTCTGGAGATAGGCCCCGAGGCTGTCGTTGCGGTCCGAGGACGTGGCGTGCACCACGTTGCCCTCCTTGATGTAGACCTGCTTGACGATCCCCTCGCGGCTCGCCTCGATGACCCCCGGCACCTGGAACCGGTCGATCGTGTAAAGGATCTCCGGCAGGGCGGTCTGGGACAGGTCGCCTCGATACTGAAACGTATTCTCGACGGTCGCCACGAGAGGCTCACCTCCTCGGACGGCTGTAACGGTTCAGGGGAAAGACCGGACAAGTATACCAACTTCGCTAATTCACGGCCCGCGGTTGCAGGCGGGCTCGTCCGGCATGTACAAAGGAGCGGCATGTCCCAGCAAATTCTCTCCCCCGACCAGGCCTGGCAGGCGATCGCCGCTCACCTTTCACCCCTTCCTGAGGAAAGTGTCGCGAGGCGGGCGGCGGCGGGACGCGTCCTGGCCCGCCCCCTGACCGCCATGGTGGACGTGCCGGCCGCGGACGTCTCCGCGATGGACGGCTACGCCCTCCCCGGTCCCGTCCCTCCTGGAGAGCGGAGAACGGTGGCGGGGACGATCGCCGCCGGCGACCGGCCCGGTTTCTCCCTGTCCCCTCCGGCAGTCGCCCGCATCATGACGGGAGCTCCCGTCCCGCTGGGGGCGGACCGGGTCGTCCCGGTCGAGGCGAGCGACGGCGGCCGGGAAGCAGTCGTCTTCACCGGAGAGGTCGAGCCGGGCGCCCACATCCGGCGGCAGGGAGAGGTCCTGCGGCAGGGCGATCCGCTCCTGCCCGCGGGGTCCCTCCTCACCCCCGGGGCCCTCGCCCTGCTGGCGACCCATGGCTACACGGAGCTGCCGGTGCACCGGGCGCCCACCGTCTCGGTGCTCGCCACGGGAGACGAGGTGGTCCCCCCCGAGGCCACTCCCGCTCCGGGCCAGCTCCGGGACTCCCACACCGACTTCCTCCTCGCCGCCGGCGCCTCCCTCGGGCTCCGCTTCGAGCCCCTCGGCATCGCGCCCGACCGGGTGGACGTCCTCGCGGCCCGGGTGGAGCGCGGTTTGCGCTCGGACGTCCTGCTCCTCTGCGGCGGGGTCTCCATGGGGGAGTTCGACCTCGCGGAGGGGGTGCTCGCCTCGCTCGGCTGCCGGGCGGTGTTCGACGCGGTGGCGATCCAGCCCGGCAAGCCCCTGGTCTTCGCGGTCCACGACCGCGGCCTCGTCTTCGGCCTGCCCGGCAACCCCGCCTCGGTCATGGTGGCCTTCTGGCTCTTCGTCCGCCCCGCCCTGCGCCGGCTCCTCGGCATCGAGGACTCCTGGTGGGGAGGCGCCCTCGCGGGGATCCTCGACGCGCCCCTCCCCGGAGCCGGCCCCCGGGACCGCTTCCTCGCGGCCGAGGCCGCCATCCGCGACGGGGCGCTCCGGGTCACGCCCTTCCCGCCCAAGGGCTCCCACGACTCCGCGGCCTACGCCCGAGGGACCGCCCTGATGCGGGTGCGGCCGGGAGCCGCCCCGGCGCCGGCCGGGGCGGCGTGCGAGGTGCTGCTGCTCGGCGCAGCAGGGCTAAACTAAATTATGGAATGTAGAGCGCTGGCACCGGTGTGTCGGTGCTGCCTCCGAACTGTTTGATCTCCGTCTGCCTATCGGAGCTCCTCAGAATCGCCCAGATGGCGCCCTCGGGGCGGAAGATGGCGATATCGAACTTGCCGTCCCCATCGTAGTCCCCTGGGACCGGGATGTCCGTGCTCAGCCCAAAGGTTACCGCCAGGAATCCCCGCAAGCTCTGGAGGATGTACCAAGTTTGATTCTCCGGGCGGAAGACGGCCACGTCGTACCTGCCGTCGCCGTCGTAGTCGCCCGGAACAGGCCGGTCCGTGCTGTAGCCGAAGGGTATTGCCTGAAAGTCCGGGGATGGCGCCGGTGTGGAAGGCGGGCAGTCCTGGTTGAGTATGTACCAGGTCACATCATCGGGCCGAAAGACCGAGACCTCCGCCTTGCCATCCCCGTCGTAGTCTGCAGGGACCAATGTGTCGTTGCTGAGCCCCCAGTTGACTGTGCAGTAGTCGGCGTAGGCGTCGTCGTAAGGATACCAG
>DASQEB010000339.1:0-23303 GCA_035633875.1 Thermoanaerobaculia bacterium | reverse complement strand
CCACGCCAGCCGGAGACGGCAACCGAACCGGATGTGGAACGCCGGGAGGTGACGACGAGGGGCTCGCCCAGATAGAGGTCGGGGATGCGCTCGGGCCAGGTCCTCGGCCGAAGGATCATCCCAACGGACTTCGAGGTCCTTGTTCTTCGCGGCCTCGTACGTCTGCCGCGCCTCTCCCTTCTCCTTGATCTCGCCTGCGAGCACGCGCTCGCCGACGAGCATCTTCAACGAATCAACAGCGGCGTCTTCCGGAAGAGAAAAGATGTAGATTACTTCCACCCACTCCTGCGTCGGATTCGCACCTCTCTACGCCGTCGGCGGCGTTTGATTCAGACAAAACCCACCGAATCACTCAAACAGGGGAAACGGATATGTCGATCATCGCGGGCATCGCAAGGAGTTTGGGAGTAGGCCTCGCCAAAGGCGTCGCAGGTAAGATGGGGCCAAGCTGGTCGAGGCCGTCTTCCCTGAAGACGTTCCCAACTACTTCGACGAGGTCTATACGCCTCTCCGCGGGTCTCGGCAGGTCCGATCAAGCCGATCGAGCGCTACACCCCGATAGGAAGACGTCGTGACACCTTCATCCTAGACGCTGGACGGGTTGGATTCAACGAATGAGGTGGCACCCTTTTCTGCACCCTTTTCTGGGCACCTCTTTCGACCTCTTTCGGGCTTCGGGCCTCACCTTTCGGGCCTCTCAGGCTATTCGCTGCGCAGCACGCTCGCGGGATCGAGGTGGGTGGCGCGGAGGGCGGGCACCAGGCTCGCCACGAGGGCAATCATGACGAGCAGCAGCGCCACGCCGGCGAAGGTGGCGGGATCGGTGGTGCCGACGCCGAAGACGAGCCCCGAGAGGAACCGCCCGAGCCAGAGGGCGGCGAGCGCTCCGAGCGCCACGCCGGCCGCGCTCAGCGCCAGCCCCTGGCGCAACACCGAACGCAGGACGTGCTCGGCGCGGGCACCGAGCGCCATCCGGATGCCGATCTCCTGCCGCCGCTGCACCACGGTGTAGCTGATCACGGCATAGAGGCCCAGGGCGGCAAGCACCAGCGACAGTGCGGAGAAGGCCCCGAAGAGCGACATCGCGAGCCGGCGCTCCGCGAGCCCTTCCGACACCACGTCCTCCAGCGTGCGCACCTCGGAGAGCGGCAGGTTGCGGTCGAGCGAGGCCACGATCTGGCGCAGCGAGGGGACGATGCTCTCTGGATCGCCGCTCGTGCGCACGACCAGATAGGCCCAGGTATCCGGGCGCTGCGCGTGCGGGATGTAGATCGTCGGCTCGGCCGGCTGGTGGAGCCCCTGCTCCCTGGCGTCCCCGACCACGCCGACGATCTCCTGCATGCCCGTGGTCTCCCAGCGGAAGTCGACGCGCTTGCCGAGCGGGCTCTCGCCGGGGAAGTAGCGCCGCGCGAAGGCTTGGTTGACCACGACCACCGCCGGCGCGCCGGCCGCGTCCCGCTCGTCGAAGGCGCGCCCGGCGAGGACCGGAGTGCGCAGCGCCTCGAAGTAGCCCGGCGAGGCGACCCGCTTCCAGGCGCCCGGCTCCGCGTCCGGCGGATACGTGCGGCCCTCGATACCGATCCCTCCGTGGGCCCCTCCCGTGAGGGGCAGGTTGCTGACGTACGCCGCGGCCTGCACGTCCGGAAGGGCCGCCATGCGCTCGCGCAGCTCGCGGAAGAATGCGACGTGCTGGTGCGCCTCGGGATAGCGGCTGAAAGGCAGGAGGACGAAGGCGCTGATCACACGCTCGGAGTCGAAGCCCTTGTCGACGGCGAGCAGCCGGTTGAGGCTGCGGATGAGCAGGCCGGCGCCGATGAGCAGGGCGAACGAGAGCGCCACCTCGGCCACGATGAGCGCGCCGCGCAGCCGGTCGCGGGCGGGCCCGCCGACGGCGCCGCGCGCGCCGACCTTCATGACCTCGCCGAGGTCGGCGCGCGAGGCGCGCAGCGCGGGGAGCAGGCCGAAGAGCAGGCCGGTGAGCAGAGACAGGACGAGCGCGAAACCCAGCATGCGCGCGTCCACCGCGGCCTCGGCGAGCCGCGGCACGCTGCCGGGGCCGAGCGCGCGGAGACCCGCCACGCCGGCCTGCGCCACGAGCACGCCAGCGCCGCCGCCGAGCAGCGCCAGGAGCAGGGTCTCGATCAGAAGCTGCCGCAGGATGCGGCCGCGTGCCGCCCCGAGCGCGGCCCGCACGGCGATCTCGCGCCGCCGCACCGCCGCCCGCGCCAGGAGCAGGTTCGCCACGTTCGTGCAGACGATGAGGAGAACCATGAGCGCGGCGCCGGCCAGGGCGACGAGGAGCGGCCGCGCATCGCCGATCACCAGGCGCTCCAACCGGCCGAGGCGGATGCGGTGGTCCGTCACCCCGGTCTCCCGCAACCGGTCCGCGAAGGAGGCGATGCGCTCCTGGGCCTGCGCGAAATCGAGCCCGGGGCGCAGCCGCCCGACCACGTCCAGGAAGTGGAAGTCGCGCGGCGCGCGCGCGGCGTCGAGCCGCAGGGGGATCCAGGCGTCGACCTCCCGCGCCGCAGCCAGGGCGTTGGGGACGATCGAGCGCCGGCCAGGCGGGATGATGCCGATCACGGTGAAGGGGTGCTCCGACAGCAGGACGGTGCGGCCGAGGATCTTCGGATCGCTGCCGAAACGGCGCCGCCAGAGCCCCTCGCTCAGCATCACGACGCGCTCGGCGCCCGGCGCATCCTCCCCCGGCGCGAAGGCGCGCCCGACGCGCGGCACGGCACCAAGCATCCGCGGCAGGCTGGCGGACATCTGCACGACGTTCAACATCTCCGGCTCGCCGCCGCCGGTCAGCGGGAGCGTTGTCGCGAAGTAGGCGCCGAGGTCGGCGAAGACCCCTGGGGCCCGCTGCCAGTCCTGGTATTCGGGGAAGGACACCATCGTCTCGTTGTCCTCGTGTCCCAGGTCGTGGACCGCGACCAGGCGCTCGGGATCAGGGTACGGCAGCGGCCGGAGCAGGGCGGCGTCGAGCACACTGAAGATCGCCGTCGTGGCGCCGATACCAAGCGCCAGCACCAGCACGATCGACAGGGTGAAGGCCGGTCCTTGCCACATCCTGCGCAAACCATAGCGGGCGTCCTGCAGCAGATCGCTCATCGCTTCGATCCTCCTGTGCTGGCGGAGCTTTCGGGTGTCGTGATCGCGCAGCCACCGCGCCACCCTGTCGGGGTCGCCGAAGCGGGCGAGGGCCTCCTCGCGGGCGGCGGCGGGCGGGAGGCCGGCGGCGAGGAAGTCGCGCTCCCGCATCTCCAGGTGGAAACGGATCTCGTCGTCGATGTCCGCCTCGAGGTCCGGCCCCCAGAAACGCAGGTAGCGGCGCCAGCGGGGCTGCTCGTGCACCGGCCGGTCCCCTTCAGACGACCGACGGCTCGGCCTCGAGCGCGAGCATGACGGCGCGGGCGAAGCGCATCCATGTCGAGGCGTCGGCGTGCAGGTGCTGCCGGCCCGCGCTGGTGACCGCGTAGAAGCGGGCGCGGCGGTTGTTCTCGGAAAGCCCCCACCGCGCCTCGACGAAGCCGCGGTCCTCCAGGCGCCGTAGCGCCGGGTAGAGCGAGCCCTCCTCGATCCGCAGCACGCCGCCGGTGACGTCCTCGATCCAGCGCGCGATGCCGTAGCCGTGCCGCTCCTCGCCGGCGAGCGCCTTGAGGATCAGCAGGCCCAGCGTGCCCTGCAGGAGATCTCCTGTATCGCGTCCCATCGCAGGCTCCTCCATCGCCTGCAAAGACAGTACATCACCTTCCCATAGTCTTGCAAGGGGAAAGACGGCGGCAACGCAGCCCTCAGCTCCCGATCCCCACCCCCTCGATATTGTCGTCATCACCGCGCTCCTCCCAGTCGAGCAGGTGATACGGGTCGATGCCGGCCCAGACCGGCTTGCGCGGCACCGTCACCGTGATCGTCTGCTCGCCGGAGCGGATACGGTGCTTCTGCACGTAGAGCGGCGCGGTCAACTCCCCGTGGCCCTTCTCGGCGCGGCCGAAGACCCCGATCTCCACCCACTCATTCATCGGCACCTCGGTCTCGACGCCCGCGCTGTTGTAAACCATCTTGCGCGCCCGCACCTCAAGCGTCACCTGCCAGGTGCCTGCCTGGGTCTGCTCCGCCGTCACGCGCTCCGTCTCGAGCTCCCAGAAGGCGTTGACCTCGAAGAAGTCGTGCAGCAGGTACCGCAGTGAGTCCGGCGTGACGGCCTGCAGCTCACGATACAGATCGAGCGTCGTCGCCAGGGGAGCCTCTTCCGGTCGATGCTTCTCCAGCAGGCGCCGCAGCGCCGCATTCACCCGCTCCTCGCCGACGTACTCACTCAGCGCGTACAGCGCGAACGGTGCCCTGCGACGGGAGAGGTACGGGTCGAGCCCCCGGAGCAACGGTTCCCCTCGGCGGATGGGCCGGATTGGATGCGGCTGCCGCAGGTAGCTCAGAAGTCGCCGAGCATGCTCGATCCCCCTGGCGTTCTCCACGGCCTTGATCGCGTAATACCATGCGAGGCCCTCGGACATGACCGGGGCTCCCTCGACGGGTGCATACGGGACCGTCCACTGGTGGGCCATCTCGTGTGCCACGACCGCGAACGGGAAGTCGAGGCTCCCCGGATCATCCTTCGGATTCCACGTGGAGAACCCCTCTGCATAGGAGAGCATGCCGGCATCGGCGTGTATCCCCGTGCCGTTCCCGGGACGCTCGACGACGCTGATCTGGCCGTACCGGTAGGGGCCGAACTCTCTGGTGTAGTAGTCCAGGGAGGCCTGGATGCTCCGAACCATGCGGTCCAGGTGCGCCGTGTGCCCCGGGTGATGGAAGATCCGGATCACGACATCGTTCCACCGTGCTTCATGCACCGCGTAGTCGGCGGAGAAGAAGGCCCACTCGCCCCCGATCGGGCGATCGGTCGAATAGTGGAAGTAACGGCGCCCCCTTTCCGTCCATGTCCGGCGCAGCGCCCCGGGCGCGACGGCGACCTGGTCCTCGCGGGTGCCCACCACCGCTTCAAAGGCGATCCCCGCGCCCCGATCCTTCAGAGCTTCGACGTCGTCGAGATAGGGGATCAGCGGGCGACGGGCGAGCCCGTGCTCCCGCCGGTCGCTGGCCCTCACGAGCTCGCGACTCCCCTGGTAGCCGATCGCGGGCAGCCAGCCGTTCATGAAGAAGGTGCCGTTCGCCACCACCGAGGCGTCGACTCCGCTTTCGCGGAAGCCATGGGGCTCGACATGCACCTGGAAGTCGAGCCGCAGCGAGTCGCCGGGCTGGAGCGGCCTCTCCAGGGCGTAGATCCGGTGGCCGCGCTCCTCATCCACGAGCACGGGAGCAGCCGGCCGGTCGAAGGCGACTGCTCCGGTCTCGACCCCGGGGACGGTCGCCACGTGGATGGAGTCGATCGCCACGGCGCTGCGGTTCACCAGACGATACGAGCCGCGGATCTCCACCTCCCGCCGCTCGGGATGGATCTCGACGTGCAGGCGAGTCCCCGTCAGCCGGGGTTGCGGGATGCCCGCGTACCGTCTGTAGCGCCGCTCATACTCGGCGCTCCGCTCCACGATGTCGGAGGCGGTGAGGTACTCGTTCAGGACGTTCGTGTTGTAGAAGATGAACCCGCCCAGCGTGAGGATGAGCCCCACCGCGGCCGTGGCAGTCCAGGCCGTCGCACGCCTGAAACGCAGGCGCGCCAGTTGGAGCCGCACCCCGGGGCCGCTCTCCCTGCCGCGCACCCAGAGCAGCCTCGCCACCACGACGAGAAGCAGTGCCCACGCGGCCCAGTAAAGCTTGAACCACAACCAGGGCCCGAGGGACGGGCCGAAGCCGCGCATCTCCGTGTAGGACCACCCCGGACCGGCGCCGTAGATGAGCAGGTCGTGCTCGATCCCGAACATGGAGGCGAGGGCGACGAACACGTAGGCGATGATCGCCACCAGGTGAGCGACGTACTTCTGGTCCACCAGCACGTGCACCACGAGGGCGAGCACGGCGAAGAGGAGGTATTCGGGAAGCTGAAGCCCGAACAGGATTTTCAGGTACAGCCCGATCTCGAGCTCGTCATGACCCATGATCGTCTGAGCGAGCATCCCCGCGGCCATCTGCAGCGCCGTGAACGCGACGAGCACGAGGCCGAGTCCCAGGAGCTTGCCGAGGAACGGGGGCCATTCCGACCCCGGCATCGCGTCGGTGATCTCGCCAAGGCCGGCTTCCCGTTCGCGCCAGACCAGCTCGCCGGCGAAGAAAACCATGAGGAGGGGGATGATCACCCAGCGGCTCAGCTCATTCGACAGAGGGCCTGTCAGCTCCCCGATGACTTGCACGGTCGTGGGGACCAGCGGGACGCCGTTGGAGACCATTTGATCGAGCACCACGGGGACCGTCAGGAGCGGAAGGCCTGCCAGCAGGGCGAGTCCGGCCCAACTCTTCGCGATCGTCCGGAAGGAGTCCCAACCGATGGCGAGCGTCTGGCGCGCCTGGATGGCGAAGCCGAACGTCCGCCGGACCTGCGGGACGGAGATCGGCGTGCTCGCCGTGACGCCGATGCCGGCAGGCAGCGGGGAGCGCGCATCCCGGCGTCGCCTCCCGCGCCTCCACCAGGTGCTCTCGGTACGATGGGCGAAGCGAAAGCGCAGGGAGGTGACCGCGAGCGCCCCCAGAGCGATGCAGACCCACAGGAGGCGGTTCGTGAGCACCGCGCCCTCCAGCCCGATCAGGCGCCAACTCTTCTCGATCGTTGTCCATAAATGCGCCAGATCTTCCACGATGAAGCGGATACCGATCGGATCCAGCAGCGTCCCCAGGCCCTGCTTTAAAAGCAGCATGGAGGCGACGAAGAAACCCATGAAGATGAGGAGCAAGCTTCCGACGTAGCTTGCCATGGCACGGCCGCTTCGCAGCGCCAGTGAAAACTGGATCGCCGTAGCGACGAAGGCGTTCGGCAGCGCGATGAAGGCGTAGGCCGTGAGATATGCAGCCGGCCGGAACGGACCGATCACCTCGGGATCCACGCCAGGCGAGTAGACGGCCAGCAGGATGCCCGCCGGCACGGCGAGCAGGATCAAGGCATTGAGAACGAGGGCGGCGAGGAATCGCCCCCCGAGGTAGTCGCTCTTGCTGACGGGGGCGGTGTAGGTGAGGGGATGCATGCCCGTCGCCACGTCCCGCGCCGCCGCCTCGCCGGCTACGGCTGGGGCCATCAGAAGCCAGATCAGGCTGCCAAAGACCGTGGTCGTCGCGACGGCGAATGGCGAGTTGGCAAAGAAGTCCTCGTAAAGCGCGTCGGCGAGGGCGCGGTCTCTCGCCATCAGGAAATCGACGACGAGCAGGACGGCGAAGAAGAGCCAGGGCCAGGCACGGCGTACCTGGTAGGCGAACTCGAAGCGAAAAATCCCCCGGAGCTTCATGGCGCCACCGCCGGCTCCGGCTGGTCTGTTGTCCTGGTTGCGCCGTTGGCGCCGCGCCGGCCGATGCGCCCCGCCATCGTGCTGAAGTAGACGTCTTCGAGGTCCGGCTCGGCGGGCTCGAAGCCGGGGCCGGGCGCCGTGCCGCTGTAGACGTGCACGACGGTCCGCCCGGCGAGGAGCTTCGTCGAGATCACCGCGTGCTCCCGCTCCAGCGCAGGGAGCTCCTGCTTCGAGATCACGCGGCGCCAGATCCGGCCGCGCAGGTCGTCCACCGCGCGCAGCGGCTCGGCCTCGAGCAGGATCTCTCCCTGATCGATGATCGCCATCCGGGTGCACAGCTCGCTCACGTCCTCGACGATGTGCGTGGAGAGGAGGACGACGCTGTTCTCGCCCAACTCGGAGAGCAGATTCAGGAACCGCACGCGCTCAGCCGGGTCGAGGCCTGCCGTCGGCTCGTCCACGATCACCAGCTTCGGATCGCCGAGCAGCGCCACGGCAACCCCGAAGCGCTGCCGCATGCCACCCGAGTAGCCGCCGAGCTTCTGCTTGCGGACCTCCCACAGGTTCACCTGCCGCAGCAGCGCTTCGACGACCTCTTTTCGTGCCCGGCGCTCGGCGATGCCCTTGAGCAGCGCGAAATGATCGAGCAGTTTCTCCGCGCTGACTTTCGGATACACGCCGAATTCCTGCGGCAGATAGCCGAGCGTCCTGCGGACTTCGTCTTTCTGTTTCAGCACGTCGATGTCGCCGAGCCGGACGCTGCCTCCGTCCGCCTCCTGCAGGGTGGCCAGGATGCGCATGAGCGTGGACTTGCCGGCGCCGTTGGGCCCGAGCAGGCCGTACATCCCCACCGGGATCGTGAGCGTCACGTCCTTCAACGCGTGCACGCCGTTGGGATACGTCTTGGATACGCCGCGTATCCGGAGCTCCAGCGCGGAGGACTGCCCGTCTGGCGGAATCATCTGCTGGTCTCCATTTTGACCGCTTGCACCTCGACGACGTTGTCCTCGCGCTCGCGGTCAATGAGCTTGCGCCAGGGATCGATGCCGGCGCGCCCCGGCTCCTGCGGCACGGTGATGCGGATCGTCTGCCCGCCGCCGCGGATGCGATGCCGCTTGAGGTAGAGCGGTTTGCCGGCACCGTCGCCTTCACCGGGCGCGAAGACGCCGATCTCGACGAGGTCGTTCATCGGCACCTCGGTCTCCTTGCCGACGCTGTCGGCCCTCAGCTTCTTCGCGACCACGTCGAGCGTCACCTGGTACGCGCCGGTGCCGGCCGGCTCCGCGACCGCGCTCCGGGTGCGGACGTCCCAGAGCGTGATCGTCTCGAAGAGGTCGGTGAGCAGGTACCGCAGCGAGTCCGGCGTGACGGCGCGCAGCTCCGCGAGCAGGTCGCGCGACGTCGGGTACGGCGGTCCGCCATCGCGGTGCTTCTCCAGCAGGCGCCGCAGCGCCGTGTTGACCGCCTCGTCGCCGATGTGCTCCCGCAGCGTGTACATCGCGACCGCGCCCTTGCCGTAGGCGATATGCGGATGGTCCTCGACGTCGAGCAGCGGGACGTCGCGCGAGAACTCCGCGCGCATGCGTAAGTAGCGGTCCATCTGGAAGTCGTACACCCGGCGGGCCTCCTCCGGGCCGAGGACCTTCTCGGTCACCATCATGGAGCTGTAGTTCGCGAGCGTCTCCGACAGAACGGCCCGGCCGCGCACGTGGGCGCCCCGCAACTGCCCGCCCCACCAACTGTGCGCGACCTCGTGCACCGTCCCGAAGAACGTGTGATCGACCCGGCCCCCATCGGCGCGGGTGATGAAATTCTGCTCCGCCAAGGCGATCGCCGTCACCATCGCGCGGCCGTTGATGCTGTAGGGCGGGATCTCGACGATGCGCAGTTGGCGGTACTGGTAAGGCCCGAACGTTCTCGTGTGGTAGTCGAGCGACGCCTTCAGGCCCTCGACCATGCGGTCGACGTTGTACCGGTGCTCCGGGTGATGGAGGATCTGGAGCGCGACATCCTTCCATCGGTCCTCGACCACCGCGTACCTCGCCGAGAACACGGCGGTGCCGAACGGGACCGGCACATCGGTCCCGTAGTGGAAGTAGCGCCGCCCGTTCTCGGTCCATCTGCGGCGCAGCACGCCGGTGACGATCGCGGTCTGGTCCGCGGCCGTCCCCACGATCGTCTCGACCTGAACGCGGCCCTCGTTCCGCACGACCTCGTCGTATCGCCTCGCCTCGGCGTCGCCGGGATCCGGCATCGACTCCCGGGGCTCGAGACCGAAACGCTTCCGGGCCGCGGCGTCGGACAGCTCGAACCACGGCTGGTAGCCGACGAATGGGAGCCACCTCCGGTCGAAGTAGGTGCCGTTGCCGACCACCGCGGTCTGGATCCCCTTGCTCCGGAAGCCGCGCGGCCGGAGCGCCGCGTCGAAGGAGAGCCGCAGCGAGTCCCCTGGCTGCAATGCCTGCTCGAGCGCGAAGATCCGGTATCCGGTCTCCTCGTCCACGACCACGGGCTTCGCCGCGCGATCGAGCGAGATCGATCGGGCGGCGATGTTCCTATCGATCACGACGTGAATCGAGTCGATCGCCGCGCCGGTGCGATTCACGAGCCGGTAGAAGCCGCGCATGTCGACGGCCGGCTCCTCAGGATAAAGCTCCAGGCGCAGATCCGCCGCGACGATGACCGGCTGCGGCAAGTCCTCGAACCGCGCGTACCGCCGCTCGTACTCGGCCTGCGGCCGTCCCTCCTCGCTCCGCGAGGGGTTGTCGTTCAGGATGCTCGTGTTGTAGTAGACGAATCCGCCCAGCGCGAGGATCAGCGCGGCCGCCACGCCGGCCACCTTCGCCGTCGGGCCGTGGAGCCGCGCACGCGCCTGAGCAATGCGGCGTCGCACCCCGGGCTCCCGGCCGCGCACCCAGAACAGGATCGCGACCACTCCGAGCAGCAGCGCCCACGCCGCCCAGTAGAGCTTGAACCACACGAACGGACCGAGGAACGGGCCAAAGCCGTTCATGTCCGAGTACGTCCAGCGGGGGCCGCTGTTGTAGACCAGCAGGTACGGGAGCCCCATCGGCCGGGCGATCACGCCGAGCAGGCACGCCGCCAGCACGACGATGTGGCCGAGGTACTTCTGGTTCACCAGCACGTGGACCGTCATCGCGAGCGCGGCAAGGAGCACGTGGTCGGCGAGGTTGAGCCCGAAGAGAACGCGGACGTACAGGCCGAGCTCGAAGTTGTGGTAGCCCTGCAGCGCCTGGAGCAGGACGCCGCCGACCATGAATGCCGCGTGGAAGACGAGGATGATGGCGACGAGGGCCAGAAAACGGCCGAGCAGCGCGATGGCGGTCGGCACCGGCACGGCGTCGGCGATCTCGGCCGTCCCCACCTCGCGGTCCTTCCACACCAGCTCGCCTGCGTAAAGGGCGATGACCAGCCACGGAATGAGGATGCTCCGCGTGGACAGGACCTCCGCGATGACGAGGTGCGTGACCGGCCAGGTGGACGTGTCGAACGCCGTGTCCCCCAGGTTCCAGCCCCAGAGCAGGACGAGGCCGATGGTCCCGACGAACGCCACCTGAAACGCGCGGCCCGACATCACCTCCGCCAGCGACTGACGCGCGACGGCGAGCGTCTGCCGCACCCGGGTCCGGAGCCCGAAGACCCCCGCGATCTGTGGCACCGCTCCCGCCCACCGCCCTGCCGCCGGCGCCTCAGCCGTCACCCGCCGTCCCTTGCGCCGGCGACCACCGCCGTCCGTGTGCGCGAACCGGAACCCGCGGTGGAGCACGGCGAACATACCCGCCGCGACCGCGAGCCAGAGCACGCGGTTCCACAGCAGCATCGCCGGGAAGCCGAGGAGCCGAGTCGCCAGCTCTACCGGCGTCCAGTACCGGGTCATCGCCAGGAGCGCGTTGATCCCGAGCGGATCCGCCAGCGTCGAGAGCATCGGACTCTCGATGCCTGTCCAGTAATTGGCGGCGACCATGTAGCTGATGAAGATGCCGATCGCGCCGAGGTACACCGGAATGGTCTGCCGCGCCAACGCCCCGATCGTGAACAGGATCGCGCCGACCAGCACGAGATTGGGCAGCAGCAAGAGCAGCAACGGCTGCACGTATGCGGCGAGGCGATTGGGGCCGACCGCGTCCGCCTCGGCGATCGTCACCGTGGCGACGAATAATCCGAGCGGGATCGCGAGGACCACGATGGCGTTCATCGCCAGCGCCGCGAGGAAGCGGCCGCCGAGGTATTCAGCCTTGCGAAGCCGCGTGGTGTAGAGAAGCGGATCCATGCCGGACGTGACGTCGCGGATCGCCGCATCGCCGAAGAGCGCCGCCGAGACGAGCAGCCCGAACAATCCGCCGAACAGCACGGTGCCTTGGGCGACTCCTTGCGGCGAGTTGGCCTTGACCACCTCGCCGCCGTCGGCGGTGGCGGCGAGGCCCCAGCACATGACGAGGAACAGGAACGCCGCGTAGGCCCAGGTGGAGGGGCTGCGAAGGCGGTACCCGAATTCGTATCGGAAGACTTCGCCAAATCTCACGACGCGACCTCCGCCCGCGACGCCGCCGACCCGCGGCCGTGGTGCCGCGCCATGACGCTGAAGTACACGTCCTTCATGTCCGGCTCGACGGCCTCGAACGCCGCTCCCGGCGACGCGTCGGCGTAGACGTGCGCGATCGTCCGCCCCGCCATCAGCTTGGTGGAGATCACCGGCAGCTCCCGCTCGAGCGCCGGCAACTCGTCCCGGCGCACGGTCCGGCGCCAGATCCGCCCCCGCAGCTCCTCGACTGCGCGCGTCGGCTCCGCGTCGAGCAGGATCTCGCCCCGGTCGATGATCGCGAGGCGGTTGCAGAGCTCCTCGACATCCTCGACGATGTGCGTCGAGAGGATGACCGCGCTGTCCTCCCCGATCTCGCTCAGCAGGTTCAGGAAGCGGACCCGCTCTTCCGGGTCCAGCCCCGCCGTCGGCTCGTCGACGATGATCAGCTTCGGGTTGCCCAGCAGCGCGACGGCGACGCCCAGACGCTGCCGCATGCCGCCGGAGAAGGTGCCGACCTTCTGCTTGCGCACCTCCCACAGGTTCGTCCGCCGGAGCAGCGACTCGACGACGTCGCGCCGCGGCCCCGGCTCGACGAGGCCCTTCAGCACCGCAAAGTGCTCGAGCAGCCGTTCCGCGCTCACCCTCGGGTGGAAGCCGAACGACTGCGGCAGGTAGCCGAGCGTCTTCCGTACCTCGCCCTTCTCGCACAGCACGTCGATGTCGCCGAAGTGGATCGACCCCGCGTCCGGGTCCTGCAGCGTGGCGATGATCCGCATCAGCGTCGACTTGCCGGCACCGTTCCGGCCGAGCAGTCCGAACATCCCCTGTGGAACATCGAGTGAGACGTCTTTCAACGCCTGAGTGCCGTTAGGATAGGTCTTCGACAGGTTGCGTATGACGAGTTGCATGGTCGGATTCAGGAGATCGATCGGTACTTCGGGGGCCGCGGGATCACGGCTCGTGTTCATTCTCCTCCTCATGTCGGGGGCATCCTCCTCCAGCCTTGCGGCCCACGTTCACGCTCGTCCTCCGGCGGGATCGCCAAAGTACTTTGCAGGATAAAGCAGCCAGCGACCAAGTGCAAGGGCGCACGAGTCGAGGAGCTCGATGAGGTGCGGTGCGAGCCAACGGTACCGAGCGCGCGTGATCTAGCGCCCGCCGAGCGGCGGGTACATCGCCGGCGGGCGGTCGAAGTCGACCTGCTCGACGTCGGTCCAGGGCACGTACTCGGGGCGCTGACGGCCGTCGACGAAGATCAGCATGCCGGCATTCCCCTCGCCGAGGTCGCCGGTGCGCCCGAGCTGCAGTTCCTCGCCGTTATGGAGGGTCACCCTGGCGCGCTGGGCGCCGCGCTCTTCGCGGCCGGCGGGCACGATCGAGGCGATCAGGCCGAAGGGGATGGTGTAGTCCACGCTTTGGGATGGGGCGTCGAGCGTGTCGGTGGTCTCGCTCTCGTTGAGGTCGTAGACCAGCCGGCCGGCGAGGTGGCGGCCGGCGCGGGTGGTGACGCTGCCCGTGAGCGGGCGCCCCGGCGGGAAGTCGCCGTAGGCGGGGCCGCTGCCGCCGGGGCTGAAGTCGACGCGCTCGAAGGCGTCCCAAAAAATCAGCACCCGCCCGTAGCGCCGGTCGTCGACGTAGATCCCGCGGTTGCCGTGGCCGACTTCGTGGGTGTCGGAGAGAACGATCTCGCGGCCTTCGAGCAGCGTCACCAGGGAGCTGTCGCGCGAGCGGCGCGCGATGGAGCGGATGGTGTCGAAGCGCAGGCTGAGCTCACCTTCGGCGGTGTGGCCGTCGAGCTCGTCGGGGCCGACGCACTCCTCGCGGTCCCACCCGACGAAGCCGGTGAAGTCGCCTTGCCGCGTGCGCACGGTACCGTGCAGCCGGTAGGGGGCGGCGCCCAGCGAGGGGGTGGGGAGGAGCTTGATCGTGCGGATCCGCAGACTGTCGAGGTCGACGACGCCCCGCCTGCCGTCCCACACCCGCACGCCGTCGTCGAAGTCGCTGGCGAAGAAGCGGTCGAGGTCGAACACGGTCCCGCTCTTGAGAGTCACCCGCACGTCATCGCCGCGCGCCTCGATGCGCGCGATCTCGCCGAAGCGCGCCATGAACTGCCGGTCGACGTCGATCTGACTCTCCCTGTGGGCGATCTTGATCCCCAAGATCTCGAGCGGGCGGCGCTCCTTGGGCAGCCGCTCTGGCGGCACTTGGGCGAGCCAGGGGTTCTCGTGCTTGGAGCCGTTGAAGTAGTCGCCCCAGACCGCCTCCTGGTCGCCCCCCCAGCGCAGCCGCCCCTCGAAGGTGGCGGCGTCGACGGTGGTGATCCGGCCGTAGAGGAACCCCTGGTGGGTCTCCGCCGCCGGGTGGGTCTCCGCCGCCACGGGCGAGGGGGTGATCGCGGGCGAGATCGCCGCGGCGGGGTCGACGTCCTGCTTGAGGGCCCGGTAGCCGGCGGCGAGGGCGAGGAGGACGAGCACGGTGGCAAACGCCCCGCCGGCAATCGTGGCTCTCGTCATGGTTGGCTTCCCCGTAGAAGACACGAGTCTCATGCAGCGTTGCGGCCTACCTGTCTTACGCACGGCGCGGCGAGATATTACGCTGGGGTAACCACCTTCGCCATCTCGACGTACCGGCACAACGCGCTGGCGAGCTGCATCTGCCGGGGCGTGCGGCACTCCGGTTCGAGCAGGCGCGGGCGCGCACCCCGCCCTGCCCCCGGACGGAGTGCGCGTGGAAAGGAGCCTCCCACGCGGGGAGCCCAGGCCCGTGCGGGAGGTACGTCGCTTGTCAAAGAGCCGCGCTGCCTCCGCATCGGCGCGAGGCGGCGATGTCCTGCAAAAGTCCGCGAAAAAAGATGGGGACGTGCGGGTGGGCACGCCCCCGAGAGCGATCAAACCTCAGGCTTGGCCGGAAGGGGGACCGGGGTCCCCGGGGTCTCCGGGAACTCGGTGTCGGCGGTCTCCCGGCGACGGCGGCGGAAGGGCTGGACTCCGAACTCCACCAGCTTCTCGCTACGGTTGCCGAAGCGCTCCTTCACGCCGTTGCGCAGGAAGGTCGCCAGCTTCCGGCCGTCCGCCAGGATGACCTCGAGCTCCTTGGAGGCCTCCTGCTTGGCGGCGGTGTGGAGGTCCTGCTCGGTCGCGAGCTGGCGGGCGCGCTCCAGGAGCTGCTGGAGACGGTTGCGCTGCTCCTCCAGGTGGAGGAACTGCTGGGCGTTGGCCAGCAGCGCCACGAGGAGCTGCTCCCAACCGGTGACGAGGGTCGAAAACACGGTTCTCTCTCTGGCCATGGTGTTCTCCTTTGAAAAGGCCAATTCGATCTTCCGGCCCTTGGCGGGCCGGGTGCTCCGGTCTGAGCGCGTCCCGGGGAACACCCCCGAGGCTCCGCGCCTGCACCGGTCCTGTACGTCTCGTCCCCCCGGTCCATCGGGGGGCTTGTCTACGGCGACTTCGAGGGGTATCCTACAGATCGGCACTAGAAGGTCAATAGAGGAATCAAAGGAATTTATAGGAAAAATTACTCCTCTATCTTGAGTCAGGTCATTCAAGCTTGAACCCAGAGGAGAAGGCTTGAATGGCACCCCGCAAGCTTGAATCCCGGCGCCCGAGCTTGCATCGCGCCCGTTCAGGGTTGAAGGACGGGCGTGGAAGCTCGGGGACCGGGGGTGAAGCTCGCGGCGGTCGGTGGAAGGAAGGAGGCCCGCGCTTCAAGCTTGAAGGGGGCCGTGGAAGCTCGAGCCCAGCCGCTCCAGGATTGCGGGACCGGCGGCAAGCCTGCGGGGGGAGCCGCCAGGGTAGAACGCGGGCGCTCGAGCATGAAGGGCGATCCTGCAAGCTTGAAGGACGGCCGTGAAGCTTGGATCGAGGCGATGGAAGAGAGGAGGCCCGGCGTTCAGGCTCGACGAGGCGCCCTCAAGTTTGCGCCCGGCCCCTTCGAGGTTGAAGGCGCGGCCTCAAGCCTGCGAGGGGAGAGTCCAACGGAGAACGCGGGCGTTCAGGCCTGTCGGCGCCCGGTACGAGCTTGCAGGTTCAGCTTGAAGGTTCTTTGAAAACTGAAGGACACTGGAGAGAGCTCCGTCGAGGGCGGGGCGGAGCTCTCTCTGTTCGTTTCTACGGCTGCATTCCTACCCCGCGTGCGCCTTGATCATCTCCTCCAGCCGGTCGAGCCCCCGCCGGACCTCTTCCATGGCGGGCCCGAAGGAGAGGCGGACGTGCTGGTGGAAGCGGGAGAGGCGCTGGGACCGGCGGTGGCCGGGGTTGACGTCGAAGAAGACGCCCGGCACGCAGATGACGTTGTACTCCAGGGCGGCGCGGAAGAAGTCCATGCCGTCCGAAATGGACGGGGGCAGGTCGCGCACGGAGACGAAGGCGTAGAAGGTGCCCGCCGGGTCGGGGAAGATCCGCATGCCCATCTCGTGGACCCGGCGCAGCATCAGCTCGCGCTTGGGCAGAAAGGCGTCGCGGATGGCCCGGGTCTCGGCGAGCACCAGGTCCGGGTCCATGAGCGGGACCGCCGCCCGCTGCTGAGGGCGCGAGCCGCCGCCGTCGAGGAAGGAGCCGGCGGACTCGACCGCCTCGATGACCGGGCGCGGACCGATCGTCCAGGTGACCCGCCAGCCCGGGTAGCGCCAGTTCTTGGTCAGCCCGTCGACGAGGACCACCGGGTCCCGGTCCACGTCCTCGACGTAGCGGGCGGCGGAGACCATGGGGCCGGGCTCGCCTTCGCCGAGGTTCCAGACGTAGTGGGAGTAGAACTCGTCGATGAGCAGCGTGCAGTCGAGCTCCCGACCCACGGCGATCCAGTCGGCCAGCTCGCCGCCGGAGACGAGCTTGCCCATGGGGTTGCTGGGGTTCGAGAAGAGGATCACCGAGAGGCCCCGGCCCAGCACCTCGCGCCGCAGGTCCTCCACGCCGAAGCTGTAGCCCTGCTCGCGGCGTAGGAGGATGGGGATGGACGTCACCAGCCGAAAGATGTCCAGCAGCTCTTCGTAGGCCGTGTAGTCGGGCAGGAAATGGCCGAGGTTGACCTGGTCGAGCGAGGCCACGGCCCGGGTGAGCGCCGCCCGGCCGCCGCCGGAGATGGCCACGTTCTCCGCCGTGTACTGGGAGGGCATCCCCCGACGGTAGAGCCGGTTGTAGAGCGAGGCTACCGCTTCCCGGAGCTCTCCGACCCCCGCGACCGGCGCGTAGTAGTGGTCTGCCGGGTCGATCTCCAGGGAGGTCACCCGCGGCGGCGCTCCCGGCAGCGGACCGGTCTCCGGCTGGCCCTGGCCGAGGTTGGACCAGTCCGGGTCGCCCGTCCTGTATCCCCGGGCCGTCGCCTCCTTGGTGACGTAGACGACACCGGTGCGCGGCACGGAGCGGAAGGCCTGGAGAGTCGAGGGGAGGGAGGGGATCGTCGGGTTCATGGAGGTGTCAAGGCTAGCACTTCTCGCACGGGAGGAAGATCGGCCCTCCATGGTAGGCTGAAGGAAACCAACAAGGCCTTCTCCAACGCACCCGGGAGATTCCGATGAGCGACCGTCCCCTCTGCTTCATCGTCATGCCCTTCGGGATGAAGAAAGACCCCTCCGGCGGCCCCGACATCAACTTCGATGCCATTTTCGACCAGGCCATCCGCCCCGCTGTCGAAGCCGCGGGCATGGAGCCGGTCCGGGCGGACGGGGAGCGCACAGGCGGCATCATCCACCAGGCCATGTTCGAGCGCCTGCTGCTGTGCGACTACGCCGTGGCCGACCTGACCACGGCCAACGCCAACGTCTTCTATGAGCTGGGCGTGCGCCACGCCGCCCGGCCGGCGACCACGTTGTCGATCTTCGCCTCGCAGCAGAGGCTGCCGTTCGACGTCAACTTCCTCCGCGCCCTCCCCTACGAGCTCGGCGAGGGGAACCGGTTCGGCCCGGAGCAGGCAGGTAAGCTGCGGACCGCGCTCACGGCGAAGCTCACGGACGTCCGCGACCTGTCCATCAAGCAGGCGGCGGCGGACAGCCCCGTCTTCCAGCTCCTCAAGGACTATGGACCGCCGGACCTCGCGCGCCTCAAGACGGACACCTTCCGCGAGAAGGCGGAGTACTCGGTGGGGCTGAAGCGCGCGCTTGGCGAGGCCCGCGAGCGCCGCGACGTCGAGGCCGTCGCCGGGATCGAGCGCCGGCTGGAGCCCTTCGACCGGGCGGAGACCGGGGTCCTCGTGGATCTCTATCTCTCCTACCGCGCCCTCCAGCAGTGGGACCGGATGATCGATCTGTACGAACGCCTGCCCGCGGTGCTCAAGCGGTCTGTGCTGGTGCGGGAGCAGCTCGGCTTCGCGCTGAACCGCCGGGGGGACCGGCGGCGCGCCCTCGAGGTGCTGGAGGAGGTCCTTCAGGAACAGGGCCCCAGCTCGGAGACGTGCGGACTGATCGGGAGGGTCTACAAGGACCAGTGGCTGGAGGCCCGCAAGACCGGCAACGACTTCCTCGCCGCGGGCTACCTCGACAAGGCGACAGCGAGCTACGTCCGCGGCTTCGAAGCCGACTGGCGCGATGCCTTCCCGGGAATCAACGCGGTCACCCTGTTGGACGTCAAGGGGGATCCGAAGTCTCTCCGGAGAAAAGAGGAGATCCTGCCGGTGGTGCGCTTCGCCATCACCCAGCGGCTGCGATGGTCGAAGCCCGACTACTGGGACCATGCGACCCTGCTCGAGCTGGCGGTTCTCGATCAGGATCTGGAGGCCGCACGGCAGTCCCTGGGCGCCGCCCTGGCCTGCGTCCGCGAGCCCTGGGAGCCGAAGACGACGGCCAACAACCTGAAGCTGATCCGGGAGGCCCGCCAGGCCCGCGGAGTCCAGGAGGAGTGGCTCGATCAGGTGATCGGCGCGCTGGAGCAGGCGGCGGGCTCGTGAGGAAGCTCGTCGTCGCGAGCCGAGCTACAATGGTCTCTATGCAGGACAATCCCGCGCTCGAACACTACATGAGAGAGCTCCGCAGGCTCTATCCAGAGCTTGTAGAGAAGTACCACGTAAGAACCCTCGAGATCTTCGGTTCCTACGTCCGCAACGAGCAGGATCCGGAGAGCGACCTCGATGTGCTGGTGACGTTCGACGAGACCCCTGGCCTATTTACCTATATCGAGCTGGAAAACTACCTCAGCGACTCCCTGGGAGTGAAAGTTGACCTTGTGATGAAGACCGCCTTGAAGCCCCGCCTGGAGCAGAGGATTCTGAGCGAGGCCGTCCCTGTATGAGTCTCCAGCGATCGGATGACGCCTACCTGGAAGACATTCTCTCCTTCGCGCAGACTGGAATGAAGTTCGTCGACGGGATGAGCTTCGAGGAGTTCTCTGCCGATGAGAGAACCATTTACGCGGTTATTCGGGCGTTGGAAGTGGTTGGAGAGGCAACCAAGAAAAATTTCGGAAGAATTCAAGGCAAGGCATCCTTCGCTTCCCTGGAGAGTCATGGCGGGGATGAGAGACAAGCTCATCCACGACTACATCCGCGTCGACCTGGAGGTCGTCTGGGAAACGGTGACGAGGAATCTTCCTGATATCGTGCCCCAGATCCGCCGTCTGCTCTCAGACGTGGACAGCGGATCTGACCTCTAGCTCACGGCACCTCCATCCCCATCGCCCGCAGCGGCCCCGCCAGGTCCTCCGGCACCGGTGCCACGATCCGCAGCCGCTCGCCCGTGAGCGGGTGATCGAATTCCAGCTCCAGGGCGTGGAGGGCCAAGCGGTGGAGGCCGAAGCGCTCGCGGAAGAGGCGGTTGTGCTCCCCCTTGCCGTAGCGGACGTCGCCGATCACGGGATGGCTGATGTGTTTGAAGTGGCGACGGATCTGGTGGAGACGTCCAGAGCGGGGGATTGCCTCCACGAGGGAGTAGCGCTCGAAGGTGGCGAGACGCCGGTATTCGGTCACGGCCGGCACGCGGGGACCGTCGGGGGCGCGGGGGATGGGGTGATCGATCACCCCGCTCTCCGGCGCGATCCCCCGGACCAGGGCGAGGTAGCGCTTGATCACCTCGCCGGACTCGAACCTCTCCTGCATATGCCGCACGATCTCGGGTTCGAAGGCGAAGAGGAGCGCCCCGCTGGTGCTGCGGTCGAGCCGGTGGACGGGATGGACGTGGCGCCCGGCGAGGTCCCGGGCCCGCTGCAGGGCGGGCTCCCTCTCCCGGGACCATCCCCGGTGCACGGCCATGCCCGAAGGCTTGTCGACGACGAGGAGGATCTCGTCGCGGTGCAGCACGGGCAGGTCCGTCAAGCGATCCCGAACGCCTGGTAGAAGGCCATGCAACTGAAGGCCGTCCCGATCAGCCCCAGGCCGATCATCCCGTAGAAGAACGACTTTCTCGTGCCGTCCTTCTGGAGGACCAGGCTGATCGCGCCGAGGACGAGGCACATCTGGAGGAACAGGGTGGCGTTGTCGAACACGTCGCCCACTCCGCCGAGGGAGATCGCCTGGGATTCCCACTGCTTGGCGCCGACGACCTGGCCCATCTTGCCGTCCACGTCCTGGACCCAGTTGGCCTCGCCGACGGTGCTCGATCCCAGGAGGATCTCCTTCTTTTCCTTGCCGTAGCGCTCCACCCGCCCCTCCAGGTTCTGAACGAGCCCCTGGACGGCGGAGAGCTGCTCGGGCCGGATGGAGCCGGCGTCCACCAGGGCCTTCAGGGTGTCCCGCTGGCCCTCGACCAGGGTCTCCTTGATCCCCTTCGATTGATACCAGAGATAGGCGTTGTTCTTCTCGTTGTGGGCGATCAGCTCGTCGTCGCCGTACTTGCCGGCGCCGAGGTCCGTGATCGCCAGGATCGCCGCGAACAGGGCGATGAGGATGCCGCAGAGGGCCTCGAAATGCTTGCCCTTCTCCTCTTCCTGCACGGCGGCCGTTTCGGCCGCACCGATGCTCTCAGCAACCATGAAAGGCTCCTTAAAGGTTGTGCGAAGCATACCGCAACCGAAAGGCCCTGGCAGCCCTTTGCTGACGCTTTCTCGCGGACCGGTATAGAATCCACGAAAATGAACCCCCACAGAACTGACGGATCGACGGTCGGACCGTCGGCGAGGCTCGCCGGGACGGATCCGGGGATCCCGCGCGAGACGCTCGCCGTTCCTGTTCTGACCCTCCTCTTCCACCCCGACCTCCGCCGGGTGGGCGATCGGGTGGTGCTCAGCGAGATTCCGCTCGGGAGGGAGGCGCTGGTGGGCCGTCAGGAGCCGGAATTCTGCCGGCCGGGCTCGGCCACGGGCGGGCCGCTCGCGGACCGCCACGTCAGCCGGCATCCCCTCCGGTTTCAGCCGGCGCCCCAGGGCGGGGTCGTCCTGCACGTGGGCGAGAGCCGGACGCGGGTGACGGCGGACGGCGACCCTGTCCTGACAGCTCGGGAGCTTTCGGCCGCCGAGGTGGAGCGGGGGGTGGTGCTGGTGCTGTCGGATCGGATCGTGCTCCTCCTCCACGTCCTGCGCAGCCTCCCCGCCGAGCCGGCCGAGCGCTTCGAGCTCGTGGGCGCGAGCCAGGGAATCGTCCGGGTCCGGTGGGAGGTCCGGCGCGTGGCCGACCTCGACGTGCCGGTGCTGCTGCGGGGCGAGACCGGCACGGGCAAGGAGCTGGTGGCCCGGGCCCTCCACGAATCCGGTCCCCGCCGCAACGGTCCGTTCGTCGGGGTCAACCTCGGCGCGCTGCCGCCCTCGCTGGTGGCTTCGGAGCTGTTCGGCGCGGTCAAGGGGGCCTACACGGGATCCGTCCAGGGCCAGGAGGGGTATTTCCGCCGGGCGCACGGCGGCACGCTTTTCCTCGACGAGGTGGGCGAGGCGCCGCCCGAGGTCCAGGTGATGTTGCTACGCGTCCTGGAGACCCGGGAGATCCATCCCATCGGCAGCCAGGCGCCCCAGCGGGTGGACGTGCGGGTGGTGGCCGCGACGGACTCGGATCTCGAGGAGAAGGTCCGGCGGGAGCAGTTCCGCGCTCCTCTGCTCCACCGCCTCGCCGGGTACGAGATCTGGATGCCGCCCCTGCGGGAGAGGCGGGACGACATCGGCCGCCTGCTGCTCCATTTCCTCGCCCAGGAGCTGGCGGCCGTGGGCGAGCGTCTCCGGCTCGATGCCGACCCGGAGACGCACACCGACGAGCTCTGGCTGCCGCCGGGGCTGGTCGCCCGGCTCGCCCGCTACGACTGGCCCGGCAACGTGCGGCAGCTCCGCAACGTGGCCCGGCAGCTCGTCATCGGCAGCCGCGGCCTGCCGCGCCTGGAGGTCGGGCCGGCGGTGGAGCGCCTGCTCGACGAGAGCCCCGCCGCGCCGGTGCCGCACGACTCCAGCACGGAGATTCCGGTCCGCCGCCCCGAGGAGGATGCCGGCTTTCGGCGCAAGCCCGGCGAGGTCCCGGAAGGCGAGCTCCTCGCCGCCCTCCGGGGCCACCGCTGGGACCTGCAGGCGGCGGCACGAGCGCTCCGCATCTCCCGGACCTCCCTCTATGCACTGATCGAGGCGAGCCCCAACGTGCGCAAGGCCGGCGACCTCCGGCCGGAGGAGATCGCCCGCTGCTGGGAGGAGTGCGGCGGCGATCTGGACGCGATGGTGGATCGTCTGGAAGTCTCGAAAAAGGCCCTGGGGCGGAGGTTGCGGGAGATGGGGCTCGGTTGACCAGAGATCCCGATGGCCAGCCCTCCGGAACTGATCGGTCCCTACCGAATCCTTGAACGGCTCGGAGCCGGCGGCATGGGCGAGGTCTTCCTCGCCTACGACGAGCGCCTGGACCGCCAGGTGGCCATCAAGCGGATCCGTCCGGAGGGAGGCGTCCCGGCGGAGCGGCGCGAGCGCTTTCGCCGCGAGGCGCGCATCGCGGCCCGCCTCTCCCACCCCTCGATCGTCCACATCTATGACGTGATCGCCGAAGGGGACACCGACTTCATCGTCATGGAGTACGTCGAGGGGGTCGACCTCCGGCAGCTCCTGCGGCGCGGTCCCCTGGAGGTGGACAGCGCCGTCTCCATCGGTCTCGACGTGGCCCGCGGCCTCGCGGAGGCGCACCGGCAGGGGATCGTCCACCGGGACTTGAAGACCGAGAACATCCTCGTCACCCCCTTGGGATCCGCCAAGATCACGGACTTCGGAATCGCCAAGCGCATCCTCCGGGACGGGACCGAGGAGTCGCTCACGCAGGGCGGCTTCGTGGTCGGGACCTACCGTGCCATGTCCCCCGAGCAGGCGCGCGGCGAGGAGGTGGACCACCGCTCGGACCTCTTCTCCCTGGGCGTGCTCCTCTACGAGATGCTGACCGGCGTCTCTCCCTTCGAGGGGGAGAACGAGCTGGCCACGCTCAACCGGATCGTCCAGCACCGGCAGAGACCGGTCCGAGAGATGCGGCCGGAGGTCCCCGAGGAGCTCTCGCTCCTC
>DASQEB010000338.1:0-2354 GCA_035633875.1 Thermoanaerobaculia bacterium | reverse complement strand
GGGGGCGCGGGATCGCGATGGCCGTCGCGCGTGCCGCCCGAGCAATGTCGCGGGCGCGTGTCGGCTGCATCGGTCATCGCGATGCCTTCCGCCCGGGGCTTCCGCCCCGGGCTGACCGTACAGCGCCCTGGGGGCGCAGGGATGGCAGGGGATGATGCGGATCGACTACGTCTCCCCCCTCCCGCCCGTCCGCTCCGGGATCGCCGACTACAGCGTCGACCTCCTGCCGCATCTCGCGGCCTTGGCGGACGTGCGGCTGATCCGTCTGCCGGATCTGCCGGTGGATGCCGAGGTCGGGGCGCGGTGGGCCATGGCTCCCTTTGAGGAGACCGGGGCGGGGGGACGGATTCCCCTCTATCAGATGGGCAACAACCGGTACCACAAGGGGGTGCTGGACCTCGCGCTGCGGATTCCCGGCGTGCTCACGCTGCACGACGTGGTGCTCCACCACCTCCTGCTGGACGACACCCTGGGGCGGCAGGAGGCGCAGGGGTTCTGGGAGTACAAGGAGCGGCTGACGCGGGATCACGGGTGGATCGGCGAGGCCACGGCCCTGGCCAAGCGGTGGAACGCGTGGGGGGAGGCGCCGGTCTTTGCCCTGCCGGCCCACCGGGCGCTGTTGCGGAGGCAACGGGGCGTGCTCGTCCACAGCGAGTGGGCGGCGGGGCTCCTGGCCGAGGAGGATCCGGACCTGCTCGTGCGGGCCATCCCCATGGGCGTGCCCCTGCCTCCCGCGGCCGACGCCGAAGCCGGGCGGCTCCTGCGGCGGCGCTTCAACCTGCCCGAAGACCGGCCCGTCCTCGGCTCGTTCGGGTTCCAGACCCCGATCAAGCGGACGGGCTCCGCCATCCGGGCCCTGGCCGCGCCGGGGCTCGACAGTGTGCATCTGCTGATCGTGGGGCAGGCCGCTCCGGTCATGGATCTGGAAGGCGAGGCGCGGCGGGCAGGTGTTGCGGACCGGGTCCATGTCATGGGCTTCGTCTCGTTCGAGGACTTCGAAGCGGCCATCGCGGCCGTGGACCTCTGCTTGAATCTGCGGTATCCCACGGCGGGGGAGACCTCGGCCTCGCTCCTGCGGGTGCTCGCCGCGGGGCGGCCCGCCATCGTCTCCGACTACGCCCAGTTCGCGGACCTGCCGCCGGAGATCGTGCTCCGGGTGCCGCTGGGAGACGAGGAGCCGGAAGCCCTGGCCTCGCTGCTCCGGGAGCTGCTGGCCCACCCCGAGCGGCTGCGGGCCATGGGAGAGGCGGCGCGCGAGCACGTGCGCGTGCAGCACGACCCGGCCCGGGCCGCCGCGGCCGTGGTGGGGGCGTGCCGCGAGCTCGCGGATCTGTCTCCGCCGGGGGACGACCTCCTTGGCAGGCCCGAGGTGCCGCCGCCGTCGAGCGCCGCCTGGGGCGATCTCCCCGGCGAGATCGAGGTCGAGGGCGCGGAGCTCCCTTGGGGCCAGGGGGAGCGGCGCCGGCTCCGCATCCGCGTCCGCAACACCGGCTTCGCCCGCTGGCTCGCCGGCGAGCGGGGGCCGGGCGGGGTGGCGGTGGTGGTGAAGCTCTTCACGGACCCGGACCTCACCCGGGATCTCCTCGCCGGCCGGCCGTGGCTCGCCCTGCCGCGCGACCTGCCGCCGGGGGAGGTGGTCACATTGGAGACCGACGTGCGGCGCCCTCCGGGCTTCGCCCATCTCTGGATCGAGCCCCACCTCTTTGGCGGCCTCGGGCTTTCCAAGCTCGGCGGCCCCCGCTGGGAGAGACCGGTTTGACCCGGCCCCGGAGCGAGGTCGCGGGCTGGGCCGTCCTGGGCCTTCTGCTCCTGGCGACCCTGGTTGCGGCCGTCGCTTTCGACCGGGCGCGGCTCCCCCTCCTGGGAGACGAGGCCACCTATGCCATGCAGGCGGCGAGCCTCGCCTGGGACTTCGATCTCGTCTACACCAAAGGGGATTACGACCGCTTCGTCGCCCACTGGGGCGCGCCGCCGGTGGGGCTCATCCTCCAGAGCCGCGGCAGGGGCAGCGGAGGCCGGCTCGCCTATGGCAAGCCGCCGCTCTATGCCCTGATCACGGCCCCCTTCGTGCGGATCGCCCCGGTGCGCGGCGGGGTGGTGGCGAACGCGCTCCTGCTCGCCGCCGCGGCCCTGCTCGCGGCCCGTGCCCTGCGGACGCGGGTGGGGGAGGCCGCGCCCCTCTGGGTGGCGGTCTTCCTCTTCGCCTCCGTCGCTTTCGCGTACGTCTTCTGGGGGGAGGCCGACCTCCTGCTCCTCGCGGCCGGTGCCGCCGGGTATGCCCTCGTCTACGGCGGAGACCGCACCGGCGCGGCCCCGGCCTCGATCTACCAGGGGGAGGACACCGTCTCGCGCCG
>DASQEB010000337.1:0-27311 GCA_035633875.1 Thermoanaerobaculia bacterium | reverse complement strand
GTGCTGGTGCACGCCGGCCACGGCCACATCAGCGAGACGCCGGGCAGGGTCAAGATGATGGCGGCAATGTTCCGGGAGATGACGGGAATCGATCCCTTTACGATCAATCAGGAGTGGATGACCGAGCACAGCGCGCCGGAGCACGAGCACATGGTCTACCGCTGGGCCACGGAGCGCGGCCTGGTCACCCGGCCGGTGGTCTTCCGGAACGGCGCGGGAGACTTCTGGTCGCTCTCGGACAGCTCCGACGTCGCGCTGTTCCACCCCCGGAGCCGCTATGAGCACGGCCGGCCCCACTGGCTGCGCATGGGCGGTCTGCGCTCGCCATTTCCGCTGCCCGAGGGCGTCTGCGGCTTGGCAGTTCTGCTGTCCGAGGGCGCCTCCAGCCAGGCTCCGGCCTGCTTCGTCAAGGCCCGGCCTGCGCGGGAGGGAGCGGACGCCATTCCCATCGATCAGATCGCCGTCGAAGCGGGCAAGCCGGTCCCCGCCCTGATGCTTCCGGAGGGGGAGCACGTGATCCGCGTGGAGGATGCGAAGGGGACGGTGATCAAGGAGTGGACCGTGGCCGGAACGCGGTCCACTCCTTGAGTTGCCGCACCGCGTTATCGAATTGCCGCAGTTTGACGTGACCGCGCGCCTGTGGCACGCTAGGGGGTGAGGTCGTCCGCCGGCGCCAGCCGGCCGGGCCGGAAGGAGCCATGCCATGGCCACGCTGTTCTTTACGGGCTTCCCGGGTTTTCTGGGCTCCGAGCTGGTGCCGCGGGTGCTCGCGCGGTCTCCTGGTGACGAGGCGGTCTGTCTCGTCCAGCCCAAGTTCGCCGAGCTCGCCCGGCGGCGCACCCGGGAGATCGAAGCGCGGGAGCCGGGCTGCGCCGGCCGTATCCGTCTGGTCGAGGGGGACATCACCCGGCCGGGCCTCGGTCTCGCGGATGCCGCCGCGGTGCAGCGGGACGTCTCGGAGATCTACCACCTCGCCGCGATCTACGACCTGAGCGTCCCCCGGCCGGTGGGGATGAAGGTCAACGTGGAGGGCACGCGGCACATGCTCGACTTCGCCGAGGGCTGCCCGGGGCTCTCCCGCCTCCAGTACGTCAGCACCTGTTACGTGAGCGGCCGGTACGCCGGGATCTTCCGGGAGACCGACCTGGTCAAGGGGCAGAGGTTCAACAATTATTATGAGGAGACGAAGTTCCTCGCCGAGGTGGACGTCCGGGAGAGCATGAAGCGGGGCCTTCCCGCGACGATCTACCGGCCGGCCATCGTGGTGGGGGACAGCGCCACAGGGGAGACGCAGAAATACGACGGCCCGTATTTCGCCATCCGCTGGCTGTTGAAGCAGCCGGGCATCGCCATCATGCCGGTGGTGGGAGACGCGAGCCGCACGCGGCTGAACCTGGTGCCGCGGGACTTCGTGATCTCGGCGATCACCTACCTGAGCGGCCTGCCCGCGGCGGTGGGGAAGGTCTACCAGCTCGCCGATCCCGATCCGCTGACGATCGACGAGATCCTGAACGCGATCGCCAAGGCCACGGGCCGGGTGCTCGTGCGGGTGCCGCTGCCGGCGGGAGTGGCGAAGACGGCGATCGACTGGGTCCCGGGGGTCTACAAGCTGATGCAGATCCCGTCGAGCGCCATCGACTACTTCGTGCACCCCACCTACTACGACACGGCGAACACCGTGGCGGACCTGGCCGGGACCGGAATCCAGGTGCCGCCGTTGCGGTCCTACCTGCCCACGCTGGTGTCGTTCATGAGGGCCCACCCCGAGCTGAGCTCGGAGGCGATGGCCTGAGCCGCAGGACAAACCCGGAAAAGAAAAACCCAGGCGGGCTGTCCCCCGCCTGAGCAGGAACGGGCGCAGCCTGGGCGGCGCGCGCTCCACCAGCGCGCGGGAGATCCTTCACTCTCTCGTTACTGTGCTTGACACAGTATGTCGCGCCATGTACTATGCGACAAACAGTACTGGACGACACATGGTAAACGGGGACACACACAGCAGGGACGGCAGGGAGATTGGCCTGGTCGAGCTTCGGCGCGGCGTGCTGGTGCTCGCCGTGCTCAGCCGGCTGCGCCAGCGCCAGTACGGCTACTCGCTTCGGCAGGCTTTGGCCGAAGGCGGCATGCCGATCGAGGAAGGCACGCTCTACCCGTTGCTGCGGCGGCTGGAGGGGCAGGGGCTCCTGCTCAGCGAGTGGGACACCGGGACCGCGCCGCCGCGCCGCTACTACCGGCTGAGTCCGGAAGGCGAGCGCGCCTTTGCGGAGCTGGCGGATGCCTGGCGCGCCCAGGCCAAAGTGATCAACGGATTTTTGGAAGAGGAGAGCGACCGATGATGACCGCCGGCGACGTGATCGAGTCCTATGTCCGCGACGTGGCGCGCTATCTGCCGCGCAAGAAGCGCAACGATGTTGCGTTCGAGCTGCGCGCCCTTTTGCAGGACGAACTGGCCGCGAAGGCCGCCGCCCAGGGCCGCGCGCCGGACAAGGAGATGGCGATGGATCTCCTCTCCGGCTTCGGCCGCCCGGCGGAGGCGGCTGCGCGTTACCAGCCGCGCACGCCCCTGATCGATCCGGCGGACAACCACAACTTCCTCATCTGGGCTGTCGTCGGGTCGATCGTCTTCTCGGTGGCCAACCCCCGGAACGGCTTCGCCTCCCTGCAGTGGGTCGGGACCGTCTTCCTCTATTTCGCGGTCGTGGCCTGGCTCCGGCGCCGCCGGCCCAGCGAGCGCCTGCTCTGGCGCCCAAAGCGGGGCCTCTACCCGGAGGTCGCCAGCCGGCCGCTCGTGCTCCTGCCCGGCCTCGCTACGCTCGTGTTCCCCTTCGCCATGTATCTGGCACCGCAGACCTGGTGGGAGATCGCGACCTTTGGCACCGGCAATGCCAGCGGCCTCGCGCTGACGGAAGCCTTCCTGCATAGCTGGCAACGCGGCGTCACCCTCACGGGCTTGGCGCTGCTCGTCGCGATCTATGCCGCGGCGGCCGCGCAGGGCGGCTGGCGCACCTGGAGCCGCCGCGCGCTCATCGCCGCCAATCTTCTGGTCGGCGGAATGCTGGTGGTCCACGCCGCGCCGATGCTCACGCTCATCGACCGGCAGACCTTCATGATCTTCCAGTCCCAGGTCGCGAACGACGTCGCCATGCCGATCTTCGGCCTGGTCGGCGGTCTCATGGAGCTGGCGTCGCTGTACGACGCCTACAAGGAATGGGCGCGCGTCACCCCCGCGCCCGCCCTGCACGGTGCAGGCTGCGCCTGAGGCCGTTCCCATCAACCCCAGCGTTGGAGGTGGTCGGCATGCCCGGCCGGGGTGAGGGCCCGCCTCGCCCAAGGGCGAGGCGGGAGGAAAGGTCTACCCGGACCTTACCGGCAGGTCTTGGTCTTTCCGCCCCGGCAGCTTCCGGAGCAGCACTCACCGTTCGCGGAGCAGCTCGAGCCGGAGACCTTGCAGAGCTCGCAGAGGTCGGTATTGAAGGTGCAAGTCGTCGTGCAGGAGAGGGTTCCGCCGACGAAGCCCAGGCCCAGGCTCGTGCAGCTCTGGCCTCCCAGGTCGCCGCCGTCGCACTGCTCGCTGCCTTCCTTGATGCCGTTGCCGCAGAAGGCGGGCTGGGCCACGGCGCCGGTCGCGACGAGGCTGAAGACCGCGTCGGCCGCCGGGGTGGCGAGGTGGGCGTCCTGGTTGATCTCGGCGGCGCGGACCTCGATGGTCCAGGTGCCGGCGGCCGGGTTCTGGACGAAGACGTTCTCCACGGTGTCGATGGTGTTCGGGCTGCCGCCGGAGGTGGACCAGTTGCCGGCGAGGAGGCCGTTGTTGCCGTGGTAGACGGTGCCGCCGGGGGAGGTCACCTGGAGGCTCAGGTCGTTGATCCGGTGGAGCGTCGAGGAGGTCGTGCCCGGCGGGTCGGGGTAGACCATGGTGACCTTGAGGTCGCCGGTGCCGGGGGCGACGTTGACGGTGTAGGTCGCGGTCTGGTTGAGCTGGAGCGGCGTGCCGTGGTCCACGACGAGGCTGTTGACCGCGCGCTCGCGGGCGATCCGGGCGCTGGGACGGCCCCAGCCCTGGTGGGTGCGGGTGAGGTCGCTGGTGGTGCCGGTGAACGGATACTGCTGGGAGCTGTTGATGAGCAGCGCCTTGATCGTGGAGGCGTGGGGCTGGCGCTCGAACACCGTCGAGCCCTGGGGGTTGGTGCCCCAGACGTTGTCGGACCACTGCTGGACGATCAGGCCGAGGACGCCGGAGACCTCGGGCGTGGCGGCGGAGGTGCCGCCGAAACCCGTGGTGTAGGTGTTGCCGGTCGTGGTGGTGAAGATGCTGTCGTACCAGTAGTGGACGTCCGGCTTGATGCGGCCGTCCGCGGCCGGGCCGATGGAGGCGCCGCCGCCCCAGGCGTCGTCGGAGGTGGACAGGGTGTTGAAGTGGCGGATGCCGCCGACGCTGATGATGTTCTTGGCCCAGGCCTGGGGCCGGCTGCTCCGGGTGCCGGCGTTGGACTGGGACTGGGTGATGGCGATGTCGAGCCGCCAGATGATGTCGTCCATCTCGCTGGAGATGGTGTTGTAGGCGGTGGTGAGGGCGTTGCCCCAGGAGTTGCTCTGGAACGAGGCGAAGTAGGGCGAGCCCTTGAGCTGCTGGGTGTGGGTGAAGCGGTTGGTGAGGAAGTCGTAGTCGGCCGCGATGCCCTGGGAGCCGCAGACGAGCTGGCCGGTGCCCTGGGCGTTGCCGTCGCCGTCCCGGTTGCCGTTGCCGAACACGATGCCGAAGGTGCTGGTGCCGTGGCTGTCCGAAGTGTTCAAGCCGTGCAGGAGGATGCCGTCGAAGTCCATGTGGGTCGTCTCGAAGCCGGCGTCGAGGACCTCGCCGCGGACGCCCTGGCCGCAGAGACCGAAGCTGCTCTCGATGAAGTTGGCCCCCGAGTCGGTGCGGACGAGGTCCATGTCCTTTTCGGGACCGCTCCAGCGGTCGATCCACATCACGTCGTCATGGGCGGCGATCTGGCGGAGCTGGTCGCGGTCGACCCAGAGCTCCAGGATCTGGCCTTCCGGGTTGTTGAGGGCGGCGCGGGCGCCTTCGGCCTGGGCGTCCTGGAGGATCCGGCCCTTGCCCTCGGGGCCCCACTCGAAGGCCTGGACGCGCACGCGCATCTCGGCGGGGCCGTTCTCGGAGGCGAGCCAGTCCGCGAGCTCGGCTTCGAGGCGGTAGGACGGGTGATAGGGCTCGACGCGCTCGACGATGTCGAGGCCCGCCACCGTGTGAGCGAGAGCCGGGCTCATCCGCACGACGTGGGCATTGAAGGGGAAGTACTGGAGCACCTCGGCGCCCACGGCCGCCAGGGCCTCCCGCCATTCGGGGAGCCCCAGGGTGCGGAACTGGACGAGGAAGAGCCGGCCGTCCGCGGGCAGAGCCAGCGAGGCGGGCACGGCCGGGATCGGCTTGCCGGGCTCGACGGCGCCGGCGTGGAGGCGCAGGGCGGTGGCGATGGAGCGGGGCTCGAACCAGGTCCGGCCGTTGTCCCGCGTGGCGGAGAACCAGCGCTCGCCTCCTTCGGTCCAGGTAGCGAAGGCGGCGCGGCCGGCCGGATCCCAGCCCACTGCGAGCGGCTGCACGGGCGCAGGCGTCGTCCGCAGCAGGCTCCGCCGGACCTGACCGTTTCCGGCTTCCACCTCGACGAAGACGCGGCTCACGCCCTGGCCCGGCTCGACGATGAGCTGGGGGCGGGGAGGAGGCGCGGCCAGGGCCGGCGCGGCGAGGGCCGCGGTGAGGGCGAGGACCATCAGGACGGCAAGGCATCGGATCTTGGACATCTTCTGCTACCCCCTTGTCGGAACGGCCTGGAGGGTCAGGCCGGGGTTTGTGCACAGAAATTCCGTTGGGCTGGCGAGGCCCTCCATAAAAGGTAGTACCGGCGGCTCGCGCAAGCGTGACAGAGGGCTGGTGCTCTGTCACAGCAGAAGCGCCTGCTTGTTCGTGAGCTTGGGGCGGGAGCGCAGCTAGCCAGGCCGGCGGGACGTTGGCGCTCCCAGTCGGCCCTCGACCGGTCACTTCTGCTGTGACAGACCGCTAGCTGAAGAAATCCACCAGGAGGGAGTTCACCCGGTCCGGCTCTTCGTGCTGGACCCAATGGGTGGCCTCCTCGAGGAAGACGAGACGTCCGTCGTCGCAGAGGTCGATGCTCGGGCGGACCATGTCGCGCAGGAGGGCGCGGTCCCGGGCTCCCCAGAGGAGGAGGGTGGGCACGGTCACCCGGAGGTGCGGCCCCAGGCGGGGGTGCCGGCGCAGGGCGGCGCGGTACCAGCTCAGCATGCCCGTGAGGGCCCCGGGCTGGGCCCAGGCCTCACGGTAGAGGCGGAGGTCCTCGTCGGTGAACGTACCCGGCCGGCTGGTGGCGCGGAGGGTCTTGACGACGAGGGCCCAGTCGTCCTTGCGCAACGCGCGCTCGGGGAGCCAGGGAAGTTGGAAGAAGAGGATGTAGAGGCTCTTTTTCCGCTGCTCGGCTCTCTCGCGGAGCGTGCGCCGCATGACCCAGGGGTGGGGGATGTTGAGGAGGGCCAGCCGCTCGAGCCTTCCAGGGTGGCGGATCCCCAGCCACCAGGCCACGACGCCCCCCCAGTCGTGCCCGGCCACGCAGGCCCGCTCGCGGCCGGCATCGTCGATCAGCCCGACGACGTCCAGCGCCAGGGTGTCCCACCGGTAGGCCGAGAGGCCCGGGGGCTTGTCGCTCCGGTTGTAGCCCCGCTGGTCGGGGACGAGGACGCGGAACCCGGCCGCGGCGAGGGGCTCGATCTGGTGGTGCCAGCCGTACCAGAACTCGGGGAACCCATGGAGGAGGATGAGCAGCGGTCCGTCCTCCGGACCGGCCTCGACCGCGTGCAGGCGGACGCCGTTGGTGGCGATGGTCCGGTGTCGCAGCGCGGTGTCCACGGCCTAGCCTCCTCCCGGGGGCCGGAGGGAGACCAGGAGGATCCGGTCCCAGGCCGGCTCGACCGGGGAGACGGCGGCGAGCAGGGCGAGGCCGATTCCCACGGCGCCTTCGAGGAGCCCCGCGTCGGTCATCCAGTAGGCCTCGCCATCGGGGTCCATCTTCCAAGAGCGGAAGCCGGCGATCCCTTCGCCGGGCTGGCGAAGTCCAAGCGCCTGCCGGAACCAGAAGCGGGCGGCCTCGGCGAGCCGTTCCTCTCCGGTCGTCTGGAACATGCGGTTGAAGAGGTGGGCGATCCCTGCCGCACCATGGCACAGGCCGGCGTCGCGCACCATGGCGCCCTCCGCCGGACGTGCGGCCGCAACGAGGCCGATCCCCACCGCCTCCCGCTCCCAGTCCGGCCTGCCGGCGGCCCGGGCCGCGGCGAGGAGGGAGGCGGCGATCCCGGGGTCGCCGTAGCACCAGGCCAGCCGGGAGGGGGACATCGGCTCTCCGGGAAAGAAGGAGGTGCCGAAGCACGAGCTGGCCCCCGGCTCCAGGCGGTGCGCGAGGAGCCAGCGCACGGCCTCGTCGAGGAGCGGACGGGCGCGGTCGGCGGCGACCCCGGCGGCGCAGGTGCCGGCGAGGAGGGCGACCACGGCGGGGATGCCGTGGGCCACCCCCAGGTTGTAGTAGCCGTTCGGGTGGTACTCGCGCTGCCAGGCGGGGAGGTCCTCGGGTGGAGTGAACCAGGCCGTGCCCTCGGGGAAGGTCCGGGCCAGCTCGGCCAGGCGGTCCACCACCCGCTCCAGGGTCGCGGCGCCCGTGGGCCGGGGGAGCCTCTCCAGGCCGTAGACGCCGAGCCCGGCGAGGCCGGTGATCAGGTCGTAGTCGCCCGTCCAGGGGGAGCGGCCCAGGGGGACGAGGAGGGCCTCGTCGATCTCCAGGTTCGGATCCTCGCCGTCCTCTTCGAAGAGGCGGCCCCGGAGGTGCTCGATCACCCAGGCCACCCCCGCAAACCCGGTGTACAGGGACATGTCCATGGGGACCTCGGCCAGCAGCTCGGCGGAGGCGTCGAGGAGCTCCGCGGCGCGGTTGGCCTCGGCTTCATCGTCGCCGTGGAGGGCGAGGTAGGCGTGGAAGAGGGCCTGCCCGGTCTGCCCGCCGGCGAGCGACGCACCTCGGGTCTGAGCTGTCGAGCCGGCGGAGGGAAGGGAGGCGGCGATCTGGTGGACGGCTTCGAAGGCCTCCTCGGCGAGGGGGCCTTCCAGGAGAGGGCGCCAGGTCTCGGTCATGGCTTTGAATTCTGCCTCAAAAAAGAGAGGGTGGAGCGTGTCACTTTTCGTGCCTGCGAAGCACCAACTCTTATTGAAGAGCGGACCCCTGGCCACCCCCTGAATGTTTCCGCGGCGGGCCGCACTCTTCCATGCAGTCGCCGTGAAACTCTTCCGGGAGGTGCGTATGGACGTGCTGGGTTCACTCCGACTCTTCGCCCATCTCCTCGGGTTCCGGATCAAGGGCGGGAGCCCCAGGAACTACAAGAAGCAGTGGGACAGCTACTGGCAGACCGTCCATCGCACCGGCCGGGGCGGTGAGGTCCTGTGGGACAACATCCCCGAGCGGGCCGCCGCCGAGGACCTGAGGCTCTTCAAGCGGCACGTGGACGACCGCATCCCGCTCCTCGACCTCGGGTGCGGCAACGGCCGGCAGACCCGGTTCCTCGCCCGCCATTTCCGGAGGGTCATCGGGGTGGATGTCTCCCCGGCGGCCGTCGAGCTGGCCCGCAGGGAGACGGTGGAGGAGAAGAACGTCGAGTACCGGTTGCTCGACGCGACCAGTTTGGCCGAGGCCGAGGCCTTCCACCAGGAGCACGGGGACGTCAACATCTACATGCGGGGGGTCTTCCACTGCGTCCAGCAGAAGGACCGGCCGAATTTCGTGCGCAGCCTGGAGATCCTCCTGGGCGAGCGGGGCACCCTTTATATGATCGAGCTCCAGCACGGGGCCCTCTCCGTCCTGCGCAAGGTGCCGGGGGACAGCCCCTCCGGTCTTCCGCGGCTGGTCCACAACGTGGTGCAGCACGGCATCCGGCCCATCGGCTTCAACTGGAAGGACCGCCGCCACTACTACCCCGAGGACCGTTGGCGGATCCTCGGGCAAGGTCACGAGGCGGCGATCAACACCGTCCTCGTGAGGGAGGGCCAGGAGACCCAGGTCCCGGCCACCTATCTGGTCCTCCGTCCGCGGACCCGCCGGTCGGCCCAGGCCGCACTGGCGTCCCGGGCGCACGCGCTCAAGGTGGTGCGGTAGGGGCCCCTGGGGGACGGAGCACGGTCCGCCCCGTCCCCGTATAATCCCCTCGATGTCTCTGAAGCACCTCCGTCCCGTCGTCCTCTTCTCGCTCCTGCTGCTCCTCGCCCTCCCTCTGGGAGCCGCGGAGGAGGACGCCGCTCCCGCTCACTCGCTTCCCGGCGGCATGAGCCCTCTGCCGGAGGACCTGGAGAGCCGCCTGCGGACCCTGATGCGGGCGGCGGAGAAACACCGCGGCCTCCAGGCCCGGTCTCCCGTGCCCTCGGGGACCATCGGCGAGGCCGCCCTGGAGAAGAAGATGACGGAGGTGCTCCGGGAGGAGCTGCCGCCGGAGCGGCTCGCGGCTCTGGAGGTGAGCCTCAAGGCCTTCGGGCTCCTGCCGGAGGAGATGGATTTCGCGGCGTACTACCCCCGGCTGCTCACCAGCCAGGTGGCCGGCTTTTACGACCCGGAAGGGCGCTACTTCGCCCTCGTGCGCCGCGAGGGGGACCAGGGGATGGCGGACGAGACAGTCATCGTCCACGAGCTGACCCATGCCCTGCAAGACCAGCATTTCGATCTCCGGAAGCTCGTGTCCGGTGATCCCCTTTCGGACGGCGAGACGGCCCGGGTGGCCCTGGTGGAGGGGGACGCCACCTTCACCATGATGAGCTACGCGCTCAAGACGGACGAGCTCGACGAGCTGACGAGCATCGGGGCTGCCCTCCGCTCCTGGATGAAAGACTCGGAGCGGTTCGTCTCCACGATGCCGGACCTGCCCGGCGGGGAGGAGCTGGCCAAGGCGCCCGCCTGGGTCCGGGACTCCCTGCTCTTCAGCTACTTCCAGGGTTTCGCGTTCTGCCTGGAGGTCCGGCAGCGGGGCGGTCAGAGGCTGCTGGACAAGGCCTTTACCACCGATCCACCCCGGTCCTCGGAGCAGATCCTTCATCCAGAGAAATGGCTCGGGAGGCGGGACGACCCCGTCGTCCTCCCCTGGCCCGACCTCTCCCGGGCCCTGCCGGGCTACCGCAAGGCGGCTGAAGGGGAGCTGGGCGAGGCGAGCCTGCGCACGCTCCTCCGGGAGACCGCGAGAGCGGGCGAGAAGGCCGCCGACGCCGCCGCCGGCTGGGGGGGCGATCGCTTCGCCGTCTACGAGAAGGACGGCCGGAGGGTCCTGCTCTGGCTCACCGAGTGGGACACGGAAGCCGACGCAGCCGAGTTCCGGGCGGCGATCGAAGCCCTGGGAGACACCTGGAGGGTCGAGAGCCTGGGGCCGAAGCGGGTGCAGGTGACCCGCGGCGGGTTGTCCGAAGATGAGAGGGGAGCGGTGCGGGGGGCCCTGGGAGCGCCGGCGTCTCGCCGGCCGACTCACTAAAACAAAAGGAAGAAGGCGGGCGAGACGCCGGCGCTCCCAGGGGCGGGCCCTACCGCGCCCCCGCCGTGGCCGACACCCGCTCCATCAGCCGGTCCAGCGCCAGGATGTGCTCCCGCTGCCGGGCCGCCAGGCTGCGGAGAAGGGCGATGCAGTCGGCCGGAAGGTTGCTGTTGTTGAGAGCGTCCTCGTAGTCCTTGAGGCCGTGCTCCTCGCCCTCCTTGAGGGCCTTCAGAGCCGCCGTGTCACCGAGCAGTCTCGCGGTCCCCTCGACCGCCTTGGCGAACGCGCCCCAAGGGCCGGAGCCGTGGGACGGCTCGCCCCCGTGCTGCTCGATATGATGCCAGAGGGCGTCGGCCGCGTCGCGATGATCGCGCTGGAGCGCACGCAGCTCCTCGACCCCGAACCCCCCTTCGTCTCCGACCTTCTCCAGCGCCTGCCGGTAGGTCTCGATGGCGGACATCTCGCCCCGAAGCAGGCTGTTGAGCTGCGAAACGTCGGTCGTCTGCATGGTTTTCCTCCTGGATGTGGTTCGACTCCCGGTCGTCAGGACCGCGTCATCCGGCTGATCTGCAATGGATGTGCCTCCCAGGCGCTCAGGAACCGCTGAAGGGCAGGGTAGAATATTACTGGATGGCTATCGAAGAGTTCGAGAGGATGCGTTCCGCCCGCGCGGAAGCCGAGAAGAGGGCTGCGGCCCTGATCCGGCTCCAGGAGGCCAGCGTGGGCCTCCTCCTGCTCGGCAACGAGACGCTGAGCCACGATCGTCTCATCGAGATCCTCTGCCATGTCACCGGCGCGCCCCGGGGCGCCTTCTGGGGGCTGGACGAGGCCCGGCCGGGGGCCACGGTCCTGGTGTCCCGGGGGACCTACGGATTCCGGCGCACCCCGCGCAACGAGACCGACCGCCGGATGGCCGAGATCATGGAGCGAATCGACCTCGACTCCCACCACCCGGTCGCCCGGGCGGCCCGTTCCATGACCCTCGTCACCATGCCGGACACCCGGGCCGATGCCCTCTGGCAGGAGATCTCCGGGATCTGGAACCGCACAGGCATCCGCTCCATGCTGGCCGTGCCCCTGCGAGCGCGGGGCCGGCTCCTCGGCGTGGTCGGCCTCTCCTGGCATGAGGTGGACCGCTGCTCCGACGACGACACGATCAACACCGCCGAGGTCCTCGCCAATCAGATCGCCGCCACCCTGGACACGTCGGTTCTCGTGGAGGAGCTTTCCCGGGCCAACCGTCTCAAGGACGAGTTCCTCGCCACCCTCTCCCACGAGCTGCGCAATCCCCTGAACGTCATCGTGGGCTATGCCGAGGTCCTCTCCCGCAGCCCCGAGGCCCAGCGGATCGGCGTCGTGCGCCAGGCCGCCGACGCCATCCGGAGGAACGCTCTCGCCCAGGCCCAACTCGTCTCCGACCTCCTCGACCTGTCGCGCCTGCAGACCGGGAAGCTCGCCATCCACCACCAGCCCGTGGCGCTCGTCCCTCTGCTGGCGGACGCCGCCGAGGCGGTCCGGGCGGACGCGGACGCCAAGGGGGTGGTGCTGGAGATCGAGCCCGCGGACGAGTCGTTTCTCGTCGAGGCCGACCCCGTGCGCGTGCGGCAGATCCTGTGGAACCTTCTCCACAATGCCGTGAAGTTCACCCCCGAGGGGGGAACGGTGACCGTCCGCCTCGGGCTGGAAGGGGCGCAGGCGCGGCTCGAGGTGGAGGACACCGGCTTGGGGATGGATCCGGCGTTCCTGCCGGATGTTTTCGAGATGTTCCGCCAGGCCGCGATGGGTCCGAGCCGCCGCCAGGGCGGTCTCGGGATCGGCCTCGCCCTGGTGCGCCAGCTCGTGGAGCTCCACGGCGGGCGCGTCCACGCGGAGTCCGAGGGCGTGGGCAAGGGGGCCCGCTTCACCGTCTGGCTCCCTTTGCGCCGCTCTGCCGTCGAGGTGGCGGACAGCGCTCCCGGCGGGACCGGTGGGCTCGCGGGAGTGCGCGTGCTGGTGGTGGACGACTCGGAGGATACGGTCTGGATGCTGACCCGGCTCCTGGAGACCGAGGGCGCCGAGGTCGTCGCCGCGACGAGCGGTCCCGAGGCCCTGCGCCTCGCCGAGGAGACGGATCTCGACCTCGTCCTCTCCGACCTCTCCATGCCCGGCATGGACGGCTACGAGCTGCTCCGCGAGCTGCGGGTCCGCCCCGGCACCGCCGAGGTCCCCGTCCTCGCCCTCACCGGCTTCGGCCAGGCCGAGGACGCCCGGCGCACCCAGGCTGCCGGCTTCAGCGCCCATCTTTCCAAGCCGATCGAGCTCGATAGGCTCCTGGAGGTGGTGCGGGGGGTGATGGGGAGGGAGGCCCGGGGTCTCTGAGAGAGGACGTAAAGGACAGCAAAGGACTGCGAGGACAGCAAGGACGAAGAGATCCCTGTCCTTGGTGTCTTTGGCGTCCTTGCAGTCCTTGCTGTTCTTGGACTCAGCAGCGAGGCTTACTCCAGCCCTTCGTCCGGCACCGTGGCCGGCTGGTTCACGGTGACCAGGACCGTGTTGACCCGGTTGTGCTGGACCTCGGAGACCTCGATCGTCACCGGCCCCAGGTCCACCCGGTCTCCGACCGCGGGGTTCCTGCCCAGCTCGGAGAGGACCACGCCGCCGATGGTGTCCTCGTCGCGCTCGCTGAATTCGGTTCCCAGGATCTCCTCCAGGTCCTCGACGAGCATGCCGCCCGAAATCTCCCAGACGCCGGGGCCCTTCTCCAGGATCTCGGGCTTTTCGGTGTCGAACTCGTCCTCGATCGGGCCGACGATCTCCTCCAGCACGTCCTCCAGGGTCACCACGCCGGAGACGCCGCCGTACTCGTCGATCACCGCGGCCATCTGGAACCGCTCGGTGCGCATACGCTTGAGCAGGCGGTCGAGCTCCAGGGTCTCGGGCACGAAGGCGATCGGCCGCGCCACCTCCTGGAGCGAGAGGATCGGCCGCTCGCGGCGGAAGATGTCCTTGATGTGGACGACGCCGACGACGTGGTCCAGGTCCCCCTCGCAGAGCGGGAACCGGGTGTGGCCGCTGCGGCGGGCGATGCGGAGGTTTTCGGCCAGAGGCTGGGCGGTGGAGAGGTAGATCACGTCCTGGCGGGGCAGCATGATCTGCCGCGCCATCCGGTGGGACAGCTCGAAGATGTTGTCGAGCAGCTCCCGCTTCTGCAGCGGGAGCTGGCTCGAGTGCGCCGAGCCGAGGAGCAGGCGCAGCTCCTCTTCGTCGTGGGCCAGCTCGCTCTCGGAGACCGGGGCGATGCCGAAGACGCGGAGCAGGGCGTTGGCCGCATGGTTGAGCACCCAGATCACCGGATAGGAGACCTTGAAGAAGACGTAGAGCGGCAGGGCGATGAGGAGGGTCGTGCCCTCCGCCTTGCGGATCGCGAGCGACTTCGGGGCCAGCTCTCCCAGCACGATGTGCAGGATGGTGATCGTGGCGAACGACACGGTGAGAGCGATCGAGTGGAGAAGCTCCGGGTTGTCTTCCGTGAACGGCCGGACCACCGGCTCGATCACCCAGGCGAAGGCCGGCTCGCCGATCCAGCCCAGGGCCAGGCTGGCGAGGGTGATGCCGAGCTGGGTGGCCGACAGGTAGGCGTCCAGGTGGTGGACCATGTGCTGCGCCACCCGCGCCCGGCGCTGCCCGGCGACCACGTGCGGCTCGATCTGGGTGGGGCGCACCTTGACCAGGGCGAACTCCGCGGCCACGAAGAAGCCGTTCAGGAGCACCAGCAGGAACCCGAAGACCAGGGCCCACCAGGGGTCGATGCGGAACGCGGGTCCGGGGGGAGTGGCGGCGGCGAAGAGGAAGGGGCTCATGAGATCACACCTCGGGCTGAACCCTCACTGCGGGTCTGCTGGAGGCCTGAAAAAAAGGGATGCGGCAAAACGTCTAGGCGGGTCTATGTTCAAGGCAGAACGGATTTTAGCACAGTCGATCCGGCGGCCCGATCTCACCCCCACCCGTCTCCTGCAAGGGACGGGCTGTGGCAGGTCAGCGCCGCCTCATAAACCTGCTGGTACGCCGCGCACATTCCCTCGAATCCGAAACGCTCCTCGGCCCGGCGGCGGTTCGAGGCCCCGAGCCGCTTGCGCAGGCCGGGGTCCCGGGCCAGGCCGCTCATCCTCGTCGCGAGCTCCCCGGCGGTGCCGGCGCCGTCCAGGGAGGTGAGCCATGGCTCCTGCTCCGCCGGGAGCATGGCGCGGACATCTCCAACATCGGTCGAGATCGCGGGAAGGCAGGCGGCCATGGCCTCCACCAGGCAAAGAGGCATCTGCTCGCTGTCGGAGGTGAGGGCGAAGACGTCCATGGCCCGGTAGTACGGCGCCGGGTCCGCCTGGTAGCCGGCGAAGCAGACCCTTCCGGCGAGGTCGGGTGCCGCCGCCCGGGCCTCCAGGGCGGACCGTTCCTCGCCGTCCCCCACCAGGAGGAGGTGAACGTCCGGCGCCGCCGCCCCCGCCTCCAGAAAACGAAGGTAGTTCTTGACCTTGCGCAGGCTCCCCACCGTCCCCACCACCACCGCCCCGGACGGGATTCCCAGCCGGGCCCGCAGCTCCGGGTTGCCGTCCGCCGGAGCGAAGCGGTCCAGAGGGATGCCGTTGGGGATCAGCCGGACCTTTTCCGGGGGGAGCTTCCAGAGGGTCGTGGCGAGGGTCTGCAGCCGCTCCGAGGGGACGACGAGCCGATGGATCCCCGGCAGGGCCAGCCGCCGCGCCCACACCCGGCGGGCCTTGAAGCTCTCCGCCTCGTCCTCGTTGAACCCCTCCTCGTGATGGACCACCCGCCGGAACCCCGCGACCCGGGCGGCGAGGAGCATGTCGAACGCCCCCCAGTTGTAGGTCAGGACGAGGTCCGGCTGCTCCTCGAGAAGCAGCCGCCGCAGCCGCCGCGCCGTGGCGAACGACCCGGCCCGGGGAGGGGAGGGGAGGATGCGCACGTCCACCCCCGCCGGCAGCCTCTCCGCCGCGCTCGTGCGACCGTCCATGGACACGATCGAGTGACGCAAGCGCGTTCCGAACGCCTCGATGAGCGCCACGGTGCGCAGCTCCGGCCCGGTGGGCACGAAGTTCGAGAAGACGTGGAGGAGATGGGGGACGCGCACGGACGGACTCCCCCTCTTCTCTATCTCCCCGGCCCGTAGATCCGCACCGTCCGCTCCAGCACCGCCTCCCGGTCCTCCACCGGCGTCCAGCCCAGCACCTCGCGGGCCGTCCGGCTGGTGAAGCGGGGGACGAGGGCGCGGGACTTGAGGTCGCGGTAGGAGGGGAAGGTGACGCCGGGGCGACGGCCGGCCTTCTTCACGAGCCACTTGCCGATTTCCATCATCTGGCTGAGCCAGAGGGGACGGGGGTGGAAGTGGAGGTCGCGGCCGGTGGCGCGGCGGAGCTCCTCGACCATCTCCCGGGCGGAGAGAGGCGGGGCGCCGCAGAGGTTCAAGGCCTTGCCGTGGAGATCCGGGCCCTGGTGGATAGCGATGCGGACGAGGGCGTCGGCCACGTCGTCCGCAGTGACGATCGGCAGGGGCGTCTCCCCCGGGCCCCAGCCGACGCAGTGGTTGTCCCGCACCCAGAGGCCGAAGCCGGAGTGCTGGAAGGGGGTCCCCTCGCCGAGCACGACGCCGGGGCGAGCGATGACCAGGGGGAGGCCCCGCTCGCGGTGGAGGCAGGTGAGGGCCTGCTCGGTCACCGCCTTGCCGCGGCTGTAGACGTCCCGCCCCTCGGGCCGGGGATCGGTCTCGGTCGAGTCCTCGAGGACCGCCGTGCCGGCGTCCGGGCCGGCGTAGACCGCGGCGATCGAGGAGACGTAGACGAAGCGCTCGACGCCCTGGGCCAGGGCCGCTTCGGCCACGGCCACGGAGCCCCGCACCATGGAGCGCTCGACCTTTTCCCAGGTGTCGCCGCCGCCGGTCGCGAGATGGAGAACGGTCGCGGCGCCCCGGAGGGCCTCGGCCAGAGCGGCAGGGTCCTCGAGGCTCCCCCGGAGCAGGCGGAGCCGGCCGCTGCGGGCAGCATCCAGGACGGCGGGGGGCAGACCGTGGGTCCGGCGCACGACGGTGGTGACGGGGAGGCCCCGGTCCAGGAGGCGCTGGACGACCCGGCGGCCGATGAAGCCGGTGCCGCCGAGGACGACGATCTCTCCCGGCCGTGCCGGACCGGGCTCGGGCAGAGCCGGCGGGGGCGCGGCGGCGGGGCGGCTGCGCACGGCCTCGGCGGCGATCGCCTCGCACCACTCCAGGACCTCGGTCGCCCGGGCGCCGTCCGTGGGGAGAGGGGCGCCGGAGCGCAGCGCTCCGTGGAAAGCATGCACGGAGCCGCGGATGCCGGCGAAGAAGCTGTCCTGCCGGGCCCCAAGACCCAGGGTGGACCGGGCGTACCGGAGGACGTTGCCCCGGGCGCCCCGGGCGAGGGCGGCGGCGCGACGGCGGCCGGCGAGGAAACTGTTCCAGAACTCGAGCCAGGGGGTCTTCTCCTCAAAGGAGAAGAGGTTGTGGCCGAGGTCGGCCTCGGCGGCTCCGTCCGAGCCCAGGACCTCCAGCGTCCAGCGGTTGAAGCCTTGACCAAAGGCCATGTAGATCTCGGCCGTGCCCCGCTCGCCGCGGGCGGCGACGAGCCAGCGGTCGTGGAAGACCTGGCCCGGGTGGAGCTCGCGGGTGCCGAGGAGCGTGGTCTTCGCCTCGCGCACGGCGCCGATCAGGGCGTGGAGCTGGGAGATCGGGTGCGGGGCCTGCTCAAAGACGATGTTCTCCGGGGAGCGGAACATCCAGTGGGAGAAGTCGCCCGCTTCGAGCTGGGCCAGGGGCACGGAGAGGCAGACCCGGACGTGCTCGACCCGGCCGATCCGTCCGGCCTCGACGTGCCGGAGGAGCTGGATGAAGGCCGGGTGGAAGACGTTGTTGTGGTTGACCCCCAAAGGGAGGCCGCGCGCGTCCGCCAGCGCCTGGAGCTCCCGGGCCTCGGTGCTGGTGAGGGCCAGGGGCTTCTCGACGAAGAGACCGATCCCCATCTCCAGGAGATTCCGGGCGACCGGGACGTGGAGGTCCGGCGGGGTGAGGACGTGGGCCACGTCGATCCTCATCCCCGCGAGCTCGTCCAGAGAGCTGACCGCCTGTCCCACGCCCCACTGCCGCACGGCGGCCTGGGCCCGGTCCAGGGCCGGGTCGCAGACGGCGACGACCTCGACTTCGGAGATCTCCTTCAAGGCCTCAAGATGGAAGTTGGCGACGTAGCCGGCGCCAACGACGGCGACCCTCGTCTTCACCCCTGTCTTCTGGGAGACCACGGTCCTCGTGCGCGGACCGAAACCGGTCTCAGAGATCTCCATACCCGTACCTCCGGTTGAGAGGCGCGACCTTCCGCTCGATGAGCGCCATCTGCTCCGGCGTGAGGGCCGTCTTCCAGCGGTCGTCGAGGTGGATCTCGGAGGTGGAGGAGAGGCGCATGCGGTTGCCGATGATGTGCTGCTCGATTCCCCGGAAGTTGTGATAGCCGTTTTTGGGGGTAACGCCGGCGAACGCGTGGACCCTCATCAAGGTGCCCAGAGGATCGGCGCAGACGTCCTCGTGACGCAGTCTCATCCAGGTGTTGGCCGGGAAAAAGCGCCGGGCCTTTTCGGACGCCTGGTTGTCGATCACCCAGGACGCGGCGGCCTCCTCGGGGCCGACGCCCAGGTTCTTCATGGTGGACCAGGCAACGGCGCGGCCGTCGCGGACGAGGTGGATCACCCGGATGTCCATGCCGGAGCCGCGCCGCATGAGGGTCGCCCGCTCGGGGCGCTTGGAGGCGTCGAGAAAAACGTGGCTTCCCCTGAGGGTCGTGACAATCTCGGCCAGCGCCTGGATGCGGGACAGGATCCGGGAGAGCTCCCGGCGGGCCCGGGGCACGACCGACAACCCCACGGTGCGGGCGGTCTCGAGGATCGGCCCCCGCTGCACGGCGCGCAGGATGATGTCCGCCACCCCGCCGCCCCGGGCGCGGAAGTCGAGGTCGGCATCCCAGATGTCGAACGCATGTCCGCGCCTGGCCATCTCCTGGCTGACCGCCTGCCAGAAACCGCACTCCCGGACCGGCGTGTGACAGGAGCAGAGGTACTCCTCCGGCGTCGTCTTCGCCATGGGGGCGATCCCCAGCTCCCCAATGGTGGCAATCTCGGGGTGCGTTCCAAGTAAAAAAGTCAACAACGTCGAGCCGGAGTAGCCGTGGCCCATGATGTAGACGATTCTGGTCATCGAGCGGTTCTCCTCTACCGTGCAACACTTCCTCGCTGGAGATGTCGGTTTACAGCTCTTTCCGCGGCGGGTAGTTTTGCAGGAGGCGTGCCATGGGGTGAGGTCCCGCGAAGCTGAAGAACACCGCCTCCGTCGTCTTCAACCGGAAGGTGAACCGGTCCCCGTCCGGCAAAGGCCGTCCGGTGCGCTCGTCGCGGACGTCTCTCACCGGCCTCGCGAGCCGCACCTCGATCGGGATCTCGCTCTCGACGAGCCCCTCGGCGCCTCCCCCTCCGTGGGGGGAGCTGACCACGGCCGCGTTCTGGAGGATGAAGACGAGGGTGCGCCCCCCCTTGGACCAGGCGGTCGCTTCCAGGGGGACGCCGGCTCCCTGGGGCGTGGCCCGGATCCAGGGGGAGACTCCCGCGGCGAGGACGGGGTCCAGGAAGGGCCGGCGGCTCTCGGGGTTCGCCGTGCCCTCCTCGCGCAGCATCAGGTATCTCTGGGGAGAGAGGTTGAGGTAGACGGCCCGGCCGCGGCCGGCCTGGCGGGCGGTCCCTACGGAAAGGCGGCGCTCGGCCACGGCATAGCCCTGGTGGAGCCGGGGACGGACGGTCTCGAACAGCTCCCGGTATTTCTTATAGGAATAGCCGGCGTCCTGGTCGGTCTCGACCCACAGCGTGCCGCCGAAGAAGTCGGCCCGGGTCTCCCGGCCGTCGTGGGACACCCCGAAGAGGGCATCCAGGGCGCCGCGTTTGCGGCCCCGGCCATGCTGGTCGAAAGTGCCGGGGGCGAAATCGGCGATCACGGTGCCCCCGGCACCTGCGAACTCGGCGATGCGCCGGGCTTCCACGTCCGACAGCGCGAAGGTCGCGGGGAGGATCAGCACCCGGACTTCCCGGGGGACGCCGTGGAGGACGACCTCGTCGTAGGCGAGGAAGTCGTACTGGAGGCCGGCGTCGGTGAGGATCTCCTCCCAGGCCTTGCGGACGAGATGGGAGGTGCCCAGGCGGTGGTCGTCGTTGCGGTTCGGCCAGGTCCGGCCGTGGGCCTGGGAGTCCAGCATCCAGGAGACCTGGACGGAGGGGTGGGAGTAGTAGAGGGCGACGCCGTCGTGGACCCAGCGGGCCCCCACCATCTTGGGACCCTGGACACCGCCCAGCTCCCGCAGGGTGGGGGCGAAGCGGCCGAGCCAGGGGCGGGGTCTGCCCTCCGGGTCGAACCACTCGTCACCCACCCAGCCGATCATGCCCCGGTTGCCATGGGCGAAATAGCGCCAGGCGAGCCAGGAATCGTTGCCGGCGCCCCGGCGGTCGTCGTGGAAGTGCGTGGTCACCCGGGGGGCGGCGGGGAGGAAGGAGCGGAGGATCTCCTGGGCGGAGCCCACGTCGTAGGCCTCGACGAACTGGACTTTCTTCGCCAGCTTGGCCCAGTCGTAGCCCCCCCAGAGGTTCGGCGCCTGGCCGCCCACGAAGCCGCACGGCGTCGACGGGTCCTCCCGGTTGCAGCGCTCGACGAGTTCGCCGACGGCGTTGGCCCAGACGGAGTCGTTGTACGTCATGCGGTCGAGGAACGGCGAGAGGTCGATCTCCGCCAGGGGGCGGCCGAGTTGGGGGAGGAGGTCGTCCGGGGTGACGTAGCGGGGCTGGGGCGGGGTTTCGCCGCGGTAGTACTCCCGGAGCCAGGCGGCGTAGGCGGCGTCGTCCGCATGGATCCGCCAGGGCACGGGGCGGACGAACGAGCCCCAGGAGATCTCGTCGTCCAGGGCGTAGGCCACGCGCATCGGGCTGCCGCGGACGGCGCGGACGCGCTGAACGACGAGGCGCCCGAGCTCGTCGAGGAGCCCGCGATCCACAGGCCTGGGGCGCACGGCCCGACCGTCCCGGGGGAGGGCCTTCCCCAGGCCGCCGGGATCGAGATAGAGGGGGCCGCGGCCCGCGGTATGGTCGTTGTAGAAGCGGAGGCCCCACTTTTCGAGCCATGGGAGGGGGCCGTGGCCGTGGTCGGTCATGCCGCCGTTGATCCCGTGGTCGCGGCAGAACCGCCCCCCCTCCGGGCCGGTGCCGATCGTCCAGCGATAGCGCCAGGGCATGTAGAGCCAGGTGTCCCAGCGGCCGGCGAGGAGCTCCGGGTCCTGACGGACGCGGCGGAATTCCCGCGCCTGGCGCACGTACTCCAGATAGCCATCCCCGTGTCCGGCCGTCGGCGGCTCCGTACCTGCCGGGGCGGCGCAGGCGAAGAGGGGGAGGGCTAGGAGGACCAGGGGCCTCGGGAGGCGGGGCATGTTCGTCCGTGTTGCGAGGGGCGTGCCCGAGCCCCCCAAAAAAAAAAGCGGCCGGCTGAGCCGGCCGCTGCGAGACCGCCGCTGTGCGGCGGACATGTCACCTGAAGACGTTGATGTTGGCAGGCCGGCTGACCGCAGTCTGGCCGGCGGCGTCCGTCACCCGGATGCGGAAGGTGTAGGAGACTCCGAGGCGGAGGTTGAGACGGGCGCGGGTGGCGTTCCGCCCCACGGTCAGCCGCGGGACGTAATCCCGGTTGACCAGCTCCTCCACCTGGAACCGGACCTCGTCGGTCGAGTTGTCGTTCCAGGTGAATTCCGTGGTGCCGCTACCCAGGTGCCGGATCTTGAGGTTCGTGGGAGCCGTCGGGGTGTTCGTCCTGGAGGTGGTCCCGGTCAAGGTCTTGCCACGGGCCGCATTGCTGGGGTCGGAGAAGCCGGCCGCGTTGCTGGCACGCACCCGGAACGTGTACGTGGTGTTGGGCTTGAGCCCGGTGATGTTGGCCTCCGTGACGTTGGCCCCCACGGCAAGAATCCGCTGGTAGGTATTGCCGACGCGCTGCTCGATGTGGAACTGGGTCTCGTCGTTGGAGTTGTCGCGCCAGGAGAGGGTGATCTCGGTCGCCTCGACGGTCACGACCTGCAGCTTGCTCGGGGCCGCCGGAGGCGTGGCCGCCGGCGGTGGAGGCGGCGGGACCGGCGTGTTCGCGCTTGCGGTGTTGGTATAGCCGGAGGCCCCCGCGTCGTTGCTCGCCCGCACGCGGAAGCTGTGGGTGGCGCCCGAGGCCAGGTTGCCGATGCGGGCGGTGGTGATGTTGGCGCCCACGGTCTGGATTTCCTGGAAGACGCCGTTCACCTGGCGTTCGATGTGGAAGAGGGACTCGTTGCTCGAGTTGTCCTGCCAGTCGAGGACGACCTCGGTCTCGGACACCGCCTGGGCCACGAGCGCCGCGGGGTCGGCGGGGACGGTCGGGCCCGGGGGAGGCGGCGGCTGGGTGGTGGCGCTCGCGCTGTTGGAGTAGGGCGAGTGGCCGTCGCCGTTGCTGGCCCGCACGCGGTAGGTGTAGGTGGTCGCCGGATCGAGGCCGGTGACGCGGGTGGTGATGACGTTGGCCCCGAGCGTCTGGATCTGCTGGAAGGCGCCGCCTCCGGTCGATTGCTCGACATGGAAGGCGGCCTCATTGCTCGAGTTGTCCCGCCACTCGAGGACGATCTCGGTCTGCGACGCCGACCGGGCGGCCAGTGCGCTCGGTGCGGCGGGAGCGGCCGGCGGTGGGGGAGGCGGCGGCGGCGGCGGCGGGGTGGAGCCGTCGCTGTTGACGAGACGGCCGACGGCGGCGTGGAGCCGCGTCAGGTTCTGGCCCTGGAGCTTGCTCAGCGGGATCGTCCGGCTGCTCCAGTTGAGCATGTAGAGGGTCGTCTGCCTGCCGTAGTCCAGCAGCGCCGGCTCTGCCATGTGCTGGCCCGCGCGCACGAGGAGCGCCGGTGCGCCGCCCTTCTCGGAGTTGTAGAGCTCGCGGTCCGCGCCGACGACCTCGGTCAGGGAGCCGCCCAGGCGGGAGCCGGACCAGGAGTACTGGAGCAGCCGCGCCCAGAATCCGGACGGGCTGCCGTCGCCGATCACGGCGGGCTCGATGTCCTTGAAGGTGCGGGCCACGTTGGCCATCACCTGGCTGGGCCTCACGGCGGGGATGCCGACCGGCGCGTCGCCGGTGTCCCGCAGGAACCGCCAGAGATTGTTCATGTCGTACATCGGGACCGTCCACTGGGAGTCGGTGGTATAGGTCCCGGCGGAGCTCACCACCGCGGGTCCGCCCCAGAAGCCGTAGTGGACGCCGTTGCGCACCAGGTCGGCGTAGAACTGGGTGACGGAGCGGCCGATCGAGGAGCGGACGTCTTCGAGGAAGCTCGCGTCGTTACTGGCGAGGCCCATGAACCGGTACGTGGCGAGCCACTGCTGCCCGACGCGGCCGGTGAGGGAGGCGGCCTCCGGGTTGACCGGGTGGTCGTCCGCGCAGGCGGGGCCCCCGGGGCCGTTCGGCTCGAGGACCGGCAGCGAGCCGCGGGTGTTGCACACGTAACGCCGCATGTTGTCGGCGCCCCGCTGCAGGATGTCGATCACCGTGGCGTCGCCGGTCATCCAGTAGTAGAGGTAGAGGTTCTCGAGATAGGCGTGGGAGCTGTTGAAGTCCGTGCGGTAGGCGCCGTATCCCGCGGGCGCCTGGCCGCAGTAGAACCACCGCTCCGTGGGGCTGCACTGGATAATCTGGGTGTGGAGCACGCGCAGGGCGGCCGGGAAGGCGATCTCGTCGAGCCACTCCACGGCGCCGGTGCGCATGGCCCAGATCTGGGCCGTGCTCGTCGTGTTGTGGTAATCGGTCCAGGCGCCGCACCAGAATGTGTTGTCCCAGGCCTCGCCCGGCGTCGGATCGCCCTGGCCCTGAGCGCCGCAGTCCACCTCGCCCTCGTAGCCGGGCTCGGCCCAGTAGCGCGGGTAGAGGCCGAAGGTCATCAGGCCGTTCAGGCCGACCGCGTCGGTCTTCTCGACCGTGGCGTTGAGCACCGAGGAGATCAGGGTATCGTAGGCGGCGAGGTCCGCGGGCAGGGGGCCGACCGGGAATTCGTCCACGGCGTCCGAGGAGACGAACCATTCCGGCTGGGCCCAGGCGTGCAGCGGCCGGTTGAGAGGCGCCCAGGTCAGCCGGTCGAGGTCCTGCCGGGAGGGGCTGCCCGCCACGGCAGTCACCGCCAGGGTGGCGAAGAGACCCTGCCGGCTGGTGAGCCAGACCTTGTCGTCCGCGAGGTCGACCGCCAGGCTTCCCCCGGGAAGCAGGCGCAGGGCCTGGGGCTCGTACCGGTGCATATGGTCGAGGGCGACCGCGACCGTGCCTGCCGGGCCGCTCGCGGCCAGCACCCCGCCGTCGGCCTTGGTGCCCGTGGCGGTCGTCCCGCCGACGTTGACGTCGAAGACCCGGGGGGACTTGCGGCCGGGCCGGAGCTGCTGGCGCACCCAGGCGCTGCCGGTGCTCCCCACGGTCCCGGTCACGGCCGGAGCCCCGAAGTTGCCCACCGCGGTGACCGAGGGAGTGCCGCCGAGCTCGACCCGGAGCTCGTCCCGCAGCCGCTCGATGCGCACGCCGTTGGTCGCGCCCGTGCTGGTCGTCACGCAGCCGACGCAGGCCAGCGTCCCCTCCCAGTTGACGACGTGGCGGACCACGGCGGTCGGAGATCCGGCGGTGAAGACGTAGCGCCGCCGCGTGCTCATCTGGCCGTCGCCGATCGGGGGAACGTCGTAGGCGCCCTGGACCTGGATCACGGCCGTCAACGGACCCTGGTGCTCGATCCAGACCTCCCGGGTCGTCGAGTGGTTCCAGTCGGCGCCGTTCGTCCGCAGGGAGAGATTGCCGCCGCCGATCAGGCGGGTGCCGTTGTCCAGCACCACCTCGTCGAACAGCATTCCGGAGTTGGCACCCAGGCGGAAGATCGCGGCGCCGGTGTCCACGGTGACCGCGTTGCCGTTCCTGGTGACGGTCACCGCCCGGGCGGGCGCCGGATTCGCCACCGAGCCGTCGGTGACGACCCGATAGTTGGCGCTGGAGTTGGCGCCGACCGTGGCCGGGAAAGAGACCAGCAGCCACTGGATCGGGGCCGTGGTGTCATTCTTGCCCGCGTTCCAGCGCGCCGTGATCTTGAACTCGGCCGGCACCGGGGTGCCGGAGGCGTCGACCACGGCGAGGCCGGCCACGCTGCGGAGGTTGAGGCTCCGGGGCATCGGCACGCCCGAGCGGACGACCTCGTCGACACGGGGAACGCCCGCGGTCTCGCGGACGGTGAGGATCAGTTGGGAGGGGACGGGGACTTGGGAGTATGCGGTGCTCGGGGCTGGTGCGGCAAAGGCGGGTCCAGCATCGAAGGGATCCGCGAAGAAGGCGAAGAGCATCAGAAGGAAGGAGACGTGGACGAGGCGTCGTGATCCCTTCAAAGACATATGCGCAACCTCCGATACATCAGAACGGTCCACCCCCAACTCCCTCACCCGGTTGATGGGTCCCACGGCGGACGAGAAGTGGACTTGCCCCTTCCGTTCGTGGTGGCGGTCCGGCCCACGCGGTCGGGCCGCCGGCTACCTGTCAGGTGAGCGCAGGCTCACGTTGTTCCGAAATGTTGAAAGGAACCCTAACAGGCAAGAAGTACGATGTCAACGGTTTTTCTGTAGGAAGTTTTGCAAACCACTTGCAACCCTGCGACTTCGGATCGGTGCTGTCAAGGACGGCCGGAGGCTATACAGAATGGGGGTTCATTGCAACAACCCCCGGAAAAGAAAGGATTTCTATGGGAGCATGGCATTCTGCTGCTCACTGCGTTGTCACCCCTGTCCGCTTCGTGAGCAGTGATCAATCCTCAACCCCCTGGAGAGACTTTTTTACAAGACGCTGTCGGTGGCATCATCCTGCTGCGCTGTCGCCTCTCCGCACACTCGCTTTCCCCCCTTGACAGGCCCGGGCTCCCTTCCTACACTGTTAGCAGTCGTCAGCGCTGAGTGCTAACAAGCCGCTGGCGACGTTCCCTATCCAACAAAGCTGAAGGAGGTATGGAGCCGTGAACATCCGTCCGTTGCACGATCGGGTTCTGGTGAAGCGCATTGAGACCGAGGAGCAGGTCCGGGGGGGGATCATCATTCCGGACACCGCCAAGGAGAAGCCGCAGGAAGCCGAGGTCATGGCCGTCGGCCCCGGCAAGCTGACCGACGATGGGAAGCGTTCGCCCATGGACGTCAAGGAGGGCGACCGCATCCTGATGGGCAAGTATTCGGGCAGCGAGATCAAGATCGACGGCAACGACTACGTGATCCTCCGGGAGGACGAGATCCTCGCGGTGGTCAGCAGCAACGGCCACCGGTAAGAAACTCCGGCCGCTCCCGGGGAGGGACCGGCCTTATCGCTCTTTCATCAGGAATCATTCAGTCAGGAGGCAAGTGAGATGGCCAAGCAGATCATCTACTCCGGAGACGCGCGCGCCGCGATCCTCCGTGGCGTCAACAAGCTCGCCGACGCGGTCAAGGTGACCCTGGGTCCCAAGGGCCGCAACGTCGTCATCGAAAAGAAGTTCGGCTCGCCGACCATCACCAAGGACGGCGTGACCGTGGCCAAGGAGATCGAGCTCTCCGACCCGCTCGAGAACATGGGCGCCCAGATGGTGCGCGAGGTGGCCTCGAAGACCTCGGACGTGGCCGGCGACGGCACCACGACCGCGACGGTCCTCGCCCAGGCGATCTACCGTGAGGGCTCCAAGAACGTCACCGCCGGTGCCAACCCGATGGAGATCAAGCGGGGCATCGAGCTGGCGGTCCGCGCCGCCGTCGAGGAGATCGACAGCCTCGCCAAGCCGGTCGAGGGCAAGGACATCGCTCACGTCGGCACCATCTCCGCGAACAACGACGAGGAGATCGGCGGCATCATCGCCGAGGCCATGGAGAAGGTCGGCAAGGACGGCGTGATCACCGTCGAGGAGGCCAAGGGCCTGGAGACCACCCTCGAAGTGGTCGAGGGCATGCAGTTCGACCGCGGGTATCTCTCCCCCTACTTCGTCACCGACGCCGAGCGCATGGAGGCGAGCCTCGAGAACTGCAAGATCCTCCTCCACGAGAAGAAGATCAGCTCGATGAAGGACCTGCTCCCCATCCTCGAGCAGGTCGCCAAGCAGGGCCGGCCGCTGCTCATCCTCGCCGAGGACGTTGAGGGCGAGGCGCTGGCCACCCTGGTGGTCAACAAGCTCCGCGGCACGCTCCACGTGGCCGCCTGCAAGGCGCCGGGCTTCGGCGACCGCCGCAAGGCCATGCTGGAGGACATCGCCGTGCTGACCGGCGGCAAGGTCATCACCGAGGACCTCGGCATCAAGCTCGAGAACGTCCGCTGGGAGGATCTGGGCGACGCCAAGAAGGTCGTGCTCACCAAGGACGACACCACGATCGTCACCGACTCCGACGACGCCAAGCGGCGTGAGGCGATCGCCGGCCGGGTCAAGCAGATCCGCAACCAGATCGAGGAGACCACCTCGGACTACGACCGCGAGAAGCTCCAGGAGCGCCTGGCCAAGCTCGTGGGCGGTGTGGCGGTGATCAAGGTCGGCGCCGCGACCGAGACCGAGATGAAGGAGAAGAAGGCCCGCGTCGAGGACGCCATGCACGCCACCAAGGCGGCCGTCGAGGAGGGCATCGTCCCCGGCGGCGGCGTGGCCCTGCTGCGCGCC
>DASQEB010000336.1:0-16931 GCA_035633875.1 Thermoanaerobaculia bacterium | reverse complement strand
ACGGGGGCAGGTAGTTCGACGCCAGGAGGAGGGGGAGGGGATCCTCGAACTTTCTGGCGTCGAACCAGGCGCCCCGCCGGTCGCGCAGCCGGGTGACGCCTATCCACAGCGGCGGCACCTCCGACCGCCGGAGCCGCTCGGCCCCTACGTACCTGCCGAAGGTGCGCCGGTGCATCTCGGCAAAGCGCCAGGGGGAATGCTCGGTGAAGACGTTGCGGACGTCGACGTGCGGCATCCGGACGAACGCGCGCCAGTAATGCCGGAGCCGGGGCACGGTGCTCGCGCACCACGCCGCGCCGTTCCAGACTCCCCCCGACACCGCGACGACCACCGCCGGCTCCAGTCCGATCTCCGCCAGAATTTCCAGCGCGCCTACCTGGAAGGCGCACCGGGCCGAGCCGCCGGACAGGACGAGCCCGAGCCGCCGGGCGGAGCGGAGGCGGGTGAGGGCTGCGGTTCCCGGTTCGAGAGCTTCAGTGTCCATGGATCTCTGGGTCTTGTTTTACGGCTTTGTCTCCAACCTCGGGCTCCCCGGGAGGGATTCCCTCAGGCTGTGGAATCCATCCCCGGGGTCACTCGCCTCACGGCCTACCTGGGCTCCTCCTCTCCCTCCTGCGTCACCCGCACCTCGTGCCGTCCGCGACCGTCGTGGACGACCACCCTCTCGACCGGTGGGGCCTGCGAGGATTGGAAGGAGGTCAGCACGCAGAACGGCGTCAGCACGTCCGCTCCCGGGCAGACCTCCTCCTGGAAAAGATTGAATTCCGGGGGGAAGATCCGGATCGGGCTCTGTTCGAAGAAGACCCTGTATCCGGCGGAAGGCGCCATGCCCACAGCGCTGAGGAGAACCGTCCCGGAGACCTGCACCGCCCGGTAGTAGCCCGTGGCGTGCTCCTTCTGGCCGCCCCTGCTCTCTGGCGGGACGTCGAACGTCTCCGAGCGGTTGGCGCCGACGACCTCGATCCCCTTCGTCCCGAGAATGCCATCGAGGGGGAGCGAGACGTGGTAGGGCGCCACGGTGGGCAGCCCGATCCCCGGGAGGCTGCCCACAACCTCGATGCCCCAGTACTCCGGACGGCGGATGTAGATGCGCGGACTGAGGCTCACCTCCATGTTGAGGTACGGCTTCTCTCCGCTGACAACCAGGATGTAGCGGTCGGGGACAATACCGGTGATTACCCTCGCCTCGGTGAAGTCGATCAGACGGAAGCTCTCGGATGCGGGCGCTCGTGCGAAATCCTCCATGGCTCTCCTCCTTTCAGTCTCTCCAAAGAGAGTTGCCGCTCGGCCCTGTTCCCTGGACACCCGCCCCGCAGGGTGGCTGAGACGCGCCCCCGCCTGCGGCGCATGCCTCAATCTGAGAAGTAGAACTAAGAAGGCGGACTCCCCCGTCGCCGGCCTTTCCCCTTCTCCTCGCGCGCTTTCGAATTTTGCGGCGGCTCCCCCGCCCTCGCCCAGTGGTCGTTCAAGAAGTACTCGTCCCGCGGGTGGAGGTCGCGGTTGAAGTGCACGTCGGCGAGCCAGTCCACGGTCTTCGGGTACCGCTGGCGCCGGAATCTCACGCCCCCGAAGAAGTCGACCAACTGCTGTCTCTGCTCGGGATCGAATGCAGCCTGATCCACGCTCGCGAACCGCTCCTGCAGGTTGGGACGGTGGAGGAAGAGGGGGCGCTTGCCGGCGATGAGGAATCGCGACTGAAAGTATTCGGGGACGATCGCCGTCGCGACGTGGGGGAAGACCCGCCGGACGCTGTTGAGGACCCGATCGGAGGGAACCCACTGGACGAACAGGCCGTCCGGAGCGAGGCGGCTGGCCACGAGTTCGTAGAACTCCACCGAGTAGAGATTGCCCGAGTAGGCCGTGTTGGGCCGGACCACGTCGACGACGATCACGTCGTAGGGCTCCGGGCGGCCGAGGAGCCACCGCCGTCCGTCCCCGGTGTGGAGCTCGACTCTCGGATCCGCGAGGAGGCGGCGGCTCGCGCTCGATCCACGCTCCGCGAGCGCGGCGATGAGGCGCTTCTGGCCGCCGCAGATCTCGACGCAGTCGATGTGATCGAGGCGGGGATCCTGGGCCATCGAGTACGCCGTGGAGCCGATGCCCAGACCGATCGCCAGCCCGCGCTCGGGATTCTCGTGCAGGAGCGAGGGGACGAGACCGATCACGATATGAAACAGGTCGTAGGGGTGGCCGTTCTGCCAACTGCCGTTGATGTAGAGGAAGGTCTCGTCCTCGATGTCCACCAAGCTGGTCACGCAGGTGCGGTCCTCCTCCAACTCGAACCGTTGCTCGGGGGACGCGCTGTGGAAGAACGCCCAGAAATCCTGATTGGACGGGAATGCGGCGATGCAGGCGATCATCAGCCCGGCCGCGCCGACCGCGCCCGCGAGGCGCCGGCGGGGTGTCGAAAGCCGCGCCGCCGCCGCCAGGCCGGGCAGGAGGAGGACGCCCGACAGGAGCTGCAGGGCGCCCGCGCTGCCGAGCCGGTCGAGAAGCACGAAGCCGGTCACCGCGCCGCCCACGACGTTACCGCAGATGTTGGAGCACAGGAGCGTCCCCGTACGCCGGCCGAGGGAATCGAGCCGCCGCGCCACCAGGGCCTGGATGAACGGGAAGGAGGCCCCCATGAACAGGACCGGAGCGCCCATGACCAGCAGCGGCGCCACCACGTGGGCGTAGAGCAGCCGGCCTGCGTCCGCCGCGCTGCGGATCGCATAGTCGCCCGGCATGAAGCCCAGGGTCTTGTAATAGTGGGTGACGAAGTCGGCGATCCCCAGGGCGTGCGGCGGATGCAGCAGGACGAGCATGCCCAGAAGCGAGCTCGCGCCGACCCAGAACTGGAGCCACAGGAACCACAGGTCCGGCCGCTCGACCCGTCCGGCGCGCCGTGCTCCCAGGCTCGCGCCAAGTCCGAACAGCAGCAGGTAGATGGCCAGTACCGTGGCGAACGTGTAGGAGTTGTTGCGCCAGATGGCGTCGACCACCCGGAAGTAGACCACCTCGAGCCCGATGGCCACTGCGCCGGTGAGGCCGTAGAGCAGGAACCACGGCCAGGATCGCTCCGCGCGCCCGGCGGGGCCCGCTGCGGCGCCGGCCGTGTCCGCCGCCGGCTCCCCCCGCTCCGGACCTGCCGGCGCGGCGAATCGCCGCAGCAGGAGGACTACCGCGGCGGCCGCGAGGTTCAGCGTGCCCGCGATCCGGACGCTGGCCACGAATCCGAACTGCCCGAGAAGCCACCAGCCGGCGACGACAGCCCCCGCCGCCGCCCCCAGCGTGTTGACGGCATAGAGCCTGCCGACCAGGGGGGCGATCTCACGAGATGCGGCGACGGCGCCTCGCGCCAGCAGCGGCAGCGAGAGGCCCATGAGCGTCGTGGGCACGACGAGCAGGAGGAAGTGGAAGGCGAACATCGCGGCGGCCGAGTCGAGCGCCGCGGCGAATTGACGGTAGACGTCGTAGAAGAGCCAGAGGCTGCTCCAGGCGAACGCGCCGATCGCCGCGTTCGAGAGCGCGAAGGCGAGCAGCGATCGCCGGGGACCCAGCCGGTCCGCGACCGCTCCGCCCGCCAGGCTGCCCAGCCCGAGGCCGGCCAGGAACGCCGTGACGACCGTGGTCGCGGCCAGCAGGTCGAGGCCGGCGTGCAGCGAGATCACCCGCTGCCAGACGACCTGGAGTGTCAGGGCGGAGAAGCCGGTCGCCGCGAACGTGACGAAGAGGGCAGGTCGCACCGCGGCGCGCACGGCCGCCAGGAACGGGGACTTGGCAACGGATTCGGTTGGCTTCACCAGGGTTGGGGAGCATACGACTCCGCCCTATCCGCGTCAACGCGAGCGCTGAGCCCGGGTTCCTGACCTAGCAACGGCTCTGATAGTAGTCCGAGCAGAGGATCGAGAAGCCCGAGGGCGCGAAGAAAGGGAGACTCGGCGTCCGTCTTTCCGATCCGTGCGACTGGGTGTACCTTGGACGAATGACGCCCTTCTCGCTCTGTCGAGCCGTCTCGTGGGTGGGGGAGGTGAAGGGGAAATCTACTCCAGCGGCAGCTCCACCGTGAACACCGTCCCCTTCGGAACATTGTCCTCAACGCGAATTGAGCCGTGGTGGTCGGTGACGATGCGGTGGACGATTGCGAGGCCGAGGCCGGTGCCGCGGCCCTTGGTGGAGAAGTAGGGGAGGAAGAGCTTCTCTCTCCACTCCGGCGGGATGCCCCGGCCGGTGTCCGCCACCTGGATCTCCAGATGGCCGTTCACCGGCTGGGCCGAGACGGTCACCCGCCCCGGGGCCTCGGTGGCCTCGACGGCGTTGTCCAGCAGGTTGATCAGCGCGCGCCGGATCTGCTCGCCGTCGAGCCGCACCGGGGGGAGCCCGCCGTCCACCTCGCTGTCCACGGCGACCCCCGGCTTCAAGTTGCGATAGAGGTTGACCGTTTCGTGGACGAGCCGCGGGAGGTCGATCTGGGTGGGGCGCGGGCGGGGCATGCGGGCGTAGCGGGAGAACTCGTCGACCATCTCCTGGAGGTTCAGCACCTCCCGCACGATGACGTCCACGCCGTTCTCGATGGCCTGCCCCAAGCCAGGGTCCCTCTGCTGGTGCTTGCGCAGCAGACGCTCGGCAGAGAGGCGGATCGGGGTGAGGGGGTTCTTGATCTCGTGGGCAATGCGCCGGGCTGCCTCGTTCCAGGCCGCGAGCTGCTGCGCCTTGATCAGCTCCGTCAGGTCTTCCAGGACCAGGACCCTCCCCTGGACGACCCCGGAGAGGTCGCGCAGGGCCGTCACCTTCGCCTCGAAGGTCTTCCAGTCGCCGCCCAGGAGCATGTGGACCTCCCGGCTGATCCGGCCGTCATCCTCCCGCAGGAGGGCGGCAAGCCGAGCCCGTTCCGGATCCCCCCACGCCTCCTCGGGGGTCTTGCCGATGACCTCGTCTTCCCGCTGACGGAGCATGTGGAGAGCGGCGTTGTTGCAGGTGAAGATCCTCCCCCGGGCGTCGAGGGAGATCACGCCGGCGGCCACGTTCTCCAGCACGGCGGCGATCCGGGCCCGCTCCTCGGCCAGCCGCTGATTGCTCGCCACCAGGTCGCGGTTGCCCCGCTCGAGGAGCTCCTTGTTGGTCTGGAGCTCCTGCGTCATGCGGTTGAAGGAGTCGACGAGGACCCCCAGCTCGTCGTCCGCCTCCACCTCGACGCGGTGGGAGAGATCGCCGCCGCTGATCAGGCGCGTCCCCTCGGCCAGGGCCTGGATCGGCACGGTCACCTGCCGGGCCAGGTAGAGGCCGACCCAGGAGGAGGCCAGGAGGATGACCAGGGTCATCATCAGGAAGAGGAGGAGATGGCTCGCCCGCAGATCGTCCTTCTGGACCACGAGTTGGCGGTAGGCCTGGAACTCCTGGACCAGCCGCTCCCGCTGCTCGGCGAGGACCGGGTCGAGCAGAGTGCCCGCGACGACCACAACGGGCGGCTCCTCGCCTCCGACCTCGCCCAGGGTCCCGGCAACGGCCGCGATCATGAGGCGGCCCGGGACGCTGGACGGTTCGTAGGCCGTGAAGGCCCGGCCCTCGTCCATCGCCTGGGTCAGGAAGGTCCGGCCCGGCTCCGGCAGGTCGGCGAGCCCCGACTGCGGGTTGACGACCGCGTGGACGAAGTCGGTCCCTTCATAGACGGCCAGGAGGTCCAGCTCCATCTCGGCCAGCAGGTCCTGGAGGCGGCGGGCCAGGCGGGGGCGTTCCTGGGCCTCCCGCAGGTCGAAGGCCCGCAGCTCGCGGAGCACCCGGGAGGCGTCAGCCACATTGGTCCGCTCGATCTGGTCGTAGAGGGCCTGGGCCACGGCATTGCCGCGCTCGAGGACCGGCGCCGCGGGCGTGTTGAACCAGCGCTCGATCGACCCCTGGAGGAGCCCCGTCGCGAGGATGAAGAGCACCAGCACCGGGATCAGGGACAGGCCCACATAGGTTGCGACCAGCTTGAACTTGAACGTCGAGCCGAGGACCCGGTGCCGCCGCTCGAGGAGGAGCTTGAACAGATTGCGCAGCAGGACGAAGGTGACGACCAGGATGAGGACGACGTTGACGTACCAGAGGACGAACAGCAGCACCCGGTTGGTGACCAGGGCGGCGGGCAGCTCCCGGCTGCGCTGGACGAGATAGAAGAGGGCGGTGAAGACGCAGAGCAGCAGCGCCAGGCCGCCGAGGATCAGCCGGTGGTTCTTGCGGTGGCGGAGGAGGCGGTCGATGAGGTCCATGAGGCAGGAGGCGGTCGGCTCACGAGGGGGGCGGGATCCGGAACTTCCGCGACTCCTTCCAATCCGTGGTGATCGCCACCGGGATGAGGGACAGGATTGTGCGCGAGCCCAGCTCGGCCTGCGCCTTGACCAGAACCCGCCAGGAGCGGGGGAGCCCGTCCAGGGAGAACACCGGGAGCTGCTCGATCCGGGTCATGGCCTCCTCCAGGCTCCTGCGGTCCCGCACCGTCCGGCTCTCGACGAGCTTGCCGTCGAGCTTGTAATGGACGGTGTACTCCCGGCTGACCGCGTCGTGCAGGGCCGTGACCTCCAGGGTGGCCTTCCGGAGCCGGCGGTCCCACCAGCGCTTGCGATCCCGGTGCAGCTCGAAATGGTACAGGATCGAGGTGAGCAGGCCGCTGTCGATCCGTTCCGAGAGGCGGTGGTCGAAGGCGTCCCGAAGGACCAGGCTCGCGAGGGCCCGGTTGCCGTCCACATCGACCTTGAATTCGGAAATCTTGGCGTCAGCGCGGGCCTCGGAGGCGAGCAAAAGAAAGCCCAGAAGCGCGAGGATCGCTTTCATCCAATGCGTGAGTGTAGCACTGGGATAGACTTCTCCCCATGGCGACCAAGGCCAAACCCGACCAGCGCCTCCTGGCGAGCAACAAGCGGGCGCGCCACGACTACCACATCCTGGAGACGGTCGAGGCCGGCATCCAACTCTCCGGCACTGAAGTGAAGTCCGCCCGGGCGGGCAAGGTGCAGCTCAAGGACAGCTACATCGAATTCAAGGGCGGCCAGGCCTACCTGGTGGGAGCCCACATCAGCCCGTACAGCCACGGCAACCGGGAGAATCATCCGCCGGAGGCTGTGCGCAGGCTCCTGCTCAAGAAGCGGGAGATCGACCGGCTCTTCGGCCGCACCCAGCTCAAGGGTCTCACCGTGATCCCCCTCTCCGTGTACCTCAAGGGCAACTGGATCAAGGTGGAGATCGCCCTGGCGCAGGGAAAGAAGCTCTACGACAAGCGGGAGACCGAGCGGACGCGGGAGCTCGACCGTGAGGCCGAGGTCGCGATCAAGGGAGGGAGGTGGTGACTCACTCGGTGCCCACTTCCTGCCGCCGCCGGCGGCCTCCCGTGTCCTGGATCCGCTCGAGCGCCGTCTGCCCGCCGTAGCGCTCCACGATCCGGTCGTCGTAGTCGTCCGCCAGTGTCGCGAGCGCCGTGATGGCCCGCAGCAGGTCGCGGGCGTCGAGGCTCCGGCCGAACAGCGAGTGGGCGAAGAAGATGTCGTTGCCGACCAGGGAGAAGTGGCCGAAGCTCAACTGGTGGTTCAGCTCGAGCAACCCCACCAGGAGCTCCTCCTCCACGTCCACGTCCTGCACGCAGTAGGACATGATGGTGATCACCGCCTCCTCCGCGCCGTAGGGCTCGACCGAGATCTCCAGCACCGTCGTTCCGTAGCGCACGTAGAAGTGGTTGTTCTCGGGGTCGTGGTAGGGCTCGTCGAACAGCTCCTTCAGGTACTCCTTGACCTTGTGAAAGGTCTCTTCCTGGACCGCGGTTTCGAACATGATCTCCTCCCCTCCAGAGCCCCTACTCTAACAGTTTCCTGAAGGCGGTTTCCGCCGTTGACACCCCAAGAGCGTTGGGACTAACGTTTAGCCGAGCCGCAAAAGAGGTTCCGAGCCCGATGTCCACAACCGGATGCTAGCTCGGAGGGTCGGGCCTGCGGCTTCAATCACCTGGACAACGACAGGAGGAGAACATGAAGAGGCGAGGAGTTTTCTGGGGAGGGGCCTGGAGTGTCGTCACCCTCGGCGTTCTCTTGGCCGGTCCCGTATATGGGGCCGGATTTAGCATCTTCGAGCAGGGAGCCAAGGCCATGGGCATGGCCGGGGCGTTCACGGCCCAGGCCGACGACCCGTCGATGCTGTTCCATAACGCGGGCGGCCTCGCGTTCGTGACCGAGAGCCAGGGCTCCCTGGGAGCCACCTGGATCTACGGCGCCGAGGCGGAATTCGAGGGCGCCAACCCCTTCCCCGGCGCCGGGTATCGGGCGGAGCAGGAGAACCTCTCCGAGTTCCCGCCCCACGCCTATTGGGTGGCGCCGATCAACCAGACCTGGAAGTGGGGCCTCGGTCTCATGACCCCCTTCGGCCTCACCACCGAGTGGCAGAACCCCGAGCAGTTCGCCGGGCGCTTCCTCTCCACCAAGGCGGCCCTGCGGGCAATCGACATCAACCCCACCCTGGGCTGGCAGGTCACTCCCACTTTTGGCATCGGGTTCGGCGCCGTCGTCCGGGTTTCGGACGTCGAGCTCAACCGGTTCGTCCCGGCGGTCAATCCCTTCAACCAACAGGTGGTGAGCGTCGGCCGGCTGAACCTGGAGGGGGATTTCAGCGAGGGCTACGGCTTCAATGCCGGCATCCTCCACAGGGTCAACAACAGCTTCTCCTGGGGTCTCTCCTACCGCAGCAAGGTCGAGGTCGAGTACAGCGGTGACGCGCGGCTGAGTCAGGTCCCCACAGGCAATGCCCAGTTTGACGCGATCATTGCCACCCGGCTCCCATTCAACCGGGACCTGCCGGTGGAGACCAAGATCGAGTTCCCCGACCAGGCGAGCCTCGGCCTCGCCTTCGCCCTCTCCCCGAACCTGCTCCTGGAGACGGACTTCAACTGGACCGGCTGGAGCTCCTTCGGGGACGTGCCGATCGACTTCACTGGCGGCGCCACCAACTCCCTGCCCGACCAGACGCTCCCTCAAGGGTGGGACGACGCCAACAACTACCGCGCGGGCCTGCGCTGGACGGTGAGCCCCACCACTCAGTGGCGCGTCGGTTACGTGTTCGACGAGACCCCGCAGCCTGAGGAGGGCGTCTCGCCCCTGCTGCCGGACGCCGACCGCAACGGGTTCACCCTCGGCCTCGGCTGGAACAAGCTGGATCTCGCGGTCATGTACCTCCCCTTCGACGAGCGGACCCGTGACGAGAGCCGCCCGGGCGAGGGACCGTTCTTCGGCACCTACAACACCACGGCCTGGCTCTTCGGCGCGAGCTACAACTTTTAAGGAGATTCGACGATGCACCGTCTGAAGATCTTCGCGAGCGTCCTGCTCGCCCTTCTCATCCCGGCCGGAGCCGCGTTCGCCCAGGTGGACACCGGGGACGCCGACTTCACCCGCTACGTCGCCTTCGGCGACAGCCTGACCGCGGGCTTCGCGAGCGGCGCTCTCGTCCGGACGTTCCAGGTCAACAGCTACCCCGCCCTGATCTGGCGGCAGGCCACCAACGGCGCCGCCGGCTTCGAGCAGCCGCTCATCAGCGAGCCCGGAATCGGCTCGATCCCCGGGACCGGCGTCCTCGTCCTCCAGAGCCTGGTTCCCGGCCCGTCCATCGTGCCCACGCCGGGCACCGGACAGCCGCTAAACCTCACGCTCGATCGGCCCTACAACAACATCGCCGTGCCCGGCGCCGACGTGCTCGACCTCGTCTCGAGGACGACGGACAATGGCGGGATCCACGACCTCATCCTTCGCCGCGCCGGCTTCACCCAGCTCCAGCAGGGGCTCTCCCTGAACCCGACCTTCGTGACCCTCTGGATCGGCAACAACGACGTCCTCGGTGCCGCCACCTCAGGCATCGTCAGCGACCAGACGCTCACGCCCGTCCCGGTGTTCGAGAACGCCTTCCGGCAGGCGGTGGCCGCCATCGCCTCCACCGGCGCGGAGATGGCGATCGCCAACATCCCGGACGTGGCGGCGATCCCCTTCGTCACCACGGTGCCCCGCGTGATCACGCTGCCGAACGGGCAGCCGTTCACGCTGTTCGGCCCCAACGGCCCGCTCGGAGCCGGCGATTTCGTCCTGCTCACGGCGTCCGCGCTGGTCCAGCAGGGGTTCGGCATTCCGGTGGCCGCCGGCGGCCGGGGTCCCCTGCCCGACAGCGCGGTGCTCTCCGCCGATGAGGTCGCCACCATCCGGGCCCGCACCCAGGCCTTCAACACCATCATCCGTTCCGAGGCGACCGCGCGCAACGCGGCGTTCGTGGACATCAACGCCGTCTTCGCCACCATCGCGACCCGTGGCCTCAACGTGGGCGGCGTGACCTTCACCACCGCCTTCCTGACCGGCGGCATCTTCTCCTACGACGGCGTCCACCCGAACGCGTTCGGCTACGCCTTCATCGCCAACCTCTTCATCGAGGCGATCAACGAGCAGTACGACGCGGAGATCCCGCTGGTCAACTTGTTCCCGTTCATGTTCGGGACGGCCGCGGCCACCTCCTCCGTCACCGCCGGGCTCGAGGCGGAGCCGGCCGGGATCGAAGTGCCCTTCGTCTTCACCGACGCGGCCCGCCGCAGCCTCCTGCTGTCCCTCGGCGTCCCCAAGTGGATCGTCGACGGCGGTCAGCCGCCGGGCCGCAAGCCGAACCGGTCCCGCCGGGGCGGACGCGGGTAGAGCGGCAGAAAAGGGGAGGCCCGGCCGGGCCTCCCCTCATCTCTTCGAGCCCCCCGCCCGGACTGGCCCACCGGGGTGGATTGCCTGAACGACCGAAGAAGAGTACTCTCTTAGAGTAGAGATATTCTTCTCTATTCGCTCGAACGTTGAAATTTTTTGAGGCCAGCGCGGACACTTTCTCCAAATCTCTCCTCCGAACCGTCCACCCGTTCGGGTGGTGCCCTGCGCCTGTGTGGCGGCGATGTCACGAAAATCTCCCGAGGAGCACCTATAATGGCTCTCCTCTTTTCTATGTGCTGCTGTCTGTCTCGAAGGTTTACTGGTTCCAGGAGGCGCACTTCGTTGGAGGTCCTATGCGCGCGCGAATCGAGTCGTCCGTCTCACGGGGCGGGCCGCGGGTGTGGCTTGCCGCGGCGATCTGGCTCTGGGCCGGCCAGGTCGTCCTCGGTCAGACCCCGGCCCCTGCAGCGGGCGCCAGCCCCCTGCTCGGCCTGACCGCCGGCGAGAAGATCCCGCCGGAGCGGATCCAGGAGATCTACCTGCGGATCCTGGCCGACTGGTCGGCCGGCGAGGTGGAGAAGGCGCCGGACAAGCTCATCGAGCTGGAGACCGCGGTCGTGTCGGACGAGGAGCCGAAGACCCGCCAAATCCTGCTCCAGGCCGAAGGTGAGGTGATCAAGCAGGTCGGAGGGGCCGACCTCGAGGTCCTCGTGCCGATCGCCGTCCTGCACCACGAGACTTACCGGAGGCTCCTCGACCGGGGAGGACGGGGCCACGCCCTCGCCATGATGCACACGCGCACCATGGCCCGCAACGTGGCTCTCCTCTACCGGGAGCAATCGGGCTCGGAGGGGGCCGCCCTCGTGGCGAGCCGCATCCTGACCAGCCTCGGGGGGCTGCTGCTCGAGTCCTCCCAGCAGCTCTCGGCCGGGGAGATGTTCCAGGCCGCCATCGAGCTGGATGGCCGCAACACCGCCGCCGCCCTGGCGCTCGCCTCCATCTACGAGAAGAACGCCCAGTATGAGAGCGCGGTGAAGCAACTGCGGCGCCTCGTCGAGACCGCCCCGGAGCACACTGAAGGCCGGCTCCGCCTAGCGATGGGCCTGAAGCGGCTGGACCGGATCGACGAGGCGCAGAAGATCCTGGAGGAGCTGGTCGCCACGGAGGACTCCTCCTGGGTGACGGCGCTCGCCTTCCAGGAGCTGGCGCGGCTCCACAGCGAAGGTGAGCGGACCTCCGCCGCCGAGAAGGTCCTCCGCGCCGGGATCGAGCGCTTCCCTCAGGACGCCCGGCTCCACATCCAACTCGCTTCCGTGCTCGACCGCCGCGGCGAGCCCGGGGAAGCGGCGGTCCTGGTGGAGAAGGTCCTGACCTTTCCTCAGGGGGAGAGCGACTCCGCCCGGTACCTCTACAACTCCGTCCGCCCGGAGATGTTCGCCGAGGCAAGGTTGTTCCTCGACGAGAACTCGCGTTCCCGTCTTCCGATGCTCTCCCAGGCCCTCGGAGTGCCGACGGCTGCCGGCTCGGAGGTGGGACGATGAGAAAGACCGGACGCGGAACCGTCCTGCCGACAACCCTCGCCGTCCTGCTGCTCGGCGCGGGCGCCGCCGCCGCCCAGGTGGATGTGCGGATCGAAAGCCCCACCCCCGACCAGCCCGTCTTCGGCCAGACCGAGGTCAAGGTGAAGGTCCAGGCCCGCGAGCCCGTCGACCGGGTGGAGCTCTTCGTCAACGGCCAGTCCAAGGGCGTGGTGAAGAGCCCTCCCTTCAACCTCACGGTCGACGTGGGCGAGGACAACGTCAAGCGCGAATTCCGGGCCGTCGCCTATACCACTTCGGGGCTCAACGCGGCCAGCACGGTCACGACCCACCCGATCCGCATCGATGACGCGATCACGCTCAAGCTGCGGACCCTGTTCGTGAACGTCGCCCGCGGCGGCGCGCGCGACCTCCGGCTCGATGCCGGCGACTTCCAGATCTTCGACAATGGAGAGGCGCAGCAGCTCGTCACCTTCGGCCGCGACGAGCTGCCCCTGACGGCCGTGCTCCTCCTGGACACCAGCGAGAGCATGGGAGGGGAGCGCCTCGAAGCCGTCCGGCGCGGGGCCAAGGCCTTCATCGACGGCATGAAGCCCCTGGACGAGGCCATGCTCGCCCTGTTTTCCGACCGCATGCTGCGGATCACCCCCTTCACCGCGGACCGCCAGTCCCTGGACCAGGCGCTCGCTTCCTCCCAGGCTGCCGGTGGCTCCGCGGTCAACGACTTCCTCTACATGTCCCTGAAGCTGCTGGAATCCCGCCAGGGCCAGCGGGTCGTGGTGCTCTTCTCCGACGGCTCGGACGTCCACAGCGTGCTGCCCGGCTCGGATCTCCTCTGGAAGGCCCGCACCGGCCAGGCCCTGGTCTACTGGATCCACCTCGGGGGCAAGCGCAAGTCCTTCACCTCCTCCTGGCGCAACTTCGAAGCGAACGACCGGGAGTACGACATGCTGCGGAAGGTCGTCTCCGAGAGCGGCGGCCGCGTCCTGGAGATCGAGCGCATCGGCGAGCTCGAACATGCTTTCCGCGACATCCTTGAGGAGCTCCGCCAGCAGTACGCCCTGGGCTATTACCCGAGCAACTCCAAGGGCGACGGGAGCTGGCACAAGGTGGAGGTCAGGGTTCGCGGCCTGGGCGAGCGGGTGCGGACGCGCGAAGGGTACGTGGACTACTAGGACCGGCGTCAACCTAGAAATGGTAGGGGTGGCCCTATGTGGCCGCCCTGCTTGCTTCGACCGTTCCCCCACCCAGAGCGGCTGGTGTCCTTTGTGTCCTTTCTGGAGGCAGTGAGGGCCTCCGGGATACTGAACCGTTCAAGAGATCGCTACACCTGGCGGGAGACGCCCCTCTCCCGCGTATCTGGAGGACGGGGCCGGCGCTCCCCGCCGTCTCCGGACTCAACGATCCGACCCCCGAAGGAGATACCTCATGAACCTGATCCCGATCCGTGCCCGTGTCCTCGGTCTCGCCGTCCTGCTGGCCGGCGCCAGCGCTCTGCCCGTCGCCGCGGCGGGGAACACCCGTGACGCAGAGCGGCTCCTGGCCGAAATGCGCCGCGACCTCGCCCCGATCGAAAACCAGATCCGCAACCATCCCTACCTCACCGCGCTGGAGAACGGCCAGGTCCCGATCTTGAACCTCCGGGCCTTCGCGGGAGAGCAGTACAACATCATCGCGAGCGACTTGAGGAGCGCGGCCCAGCTCACCGCCCGGTATGGCGCCGCCCCGAGCGGAGCCTTCTTCAACGGCATCATCGGCAGCGAGGTGATCGCCCGGGACTACATCATCCGCTTCGCCGCGGCCCTGGGATGGACCGAGGAGGATCTCAAGGCCTACGAGCCCAATCCGCGGGCCCAGACCTACCCCTCCTACGTGACCTGGATGTCCGTCCACGCCTCGGACGGCCAGGTGGCCGCCGCCTATGCGGTCAACTTCGCCGTCTTCGGCGAGAACCTCGGCCGCATGGGAGCCGCACTGCGTAGCAAGTACGGCCTCTCGGCCTTCGATACGGCCTATTTCGACTTCTTCGCCGTCCTGCCGCCGGACTTCGAGCCCACCGCCCTGTCCATCCTCCAGGCCGACCTCGACGGCTGCGCCGACGTGCGGCAGATCAAGCGCACGGCGCGCCTCCTCCAGGCCTATGAGATGGATTTCTGGGACGCGGTCGCGGCGAACTGAGCGCCCCCTCCCGGGCGGGGGCGCGGCCTGATACCGTAGGCAGCGATGCCGGAATCCCGCTCTTTGCCGCCCGGGCGCGATTACACCGAGCTCCTCCGAGCGACCAACGAGCTCCTCGCCGTCCTCGCGAGCGACGGCAGCGAGGAGGCGGCGCTCCGGGCCTCCTTCGAGGCCGCCGCCCACGGATTCGGAGCGCGCAAGGCGCTCCTGCTCCTCGTCGAGGAACGCGAGCCCCTGCGCCTGCGCAGCGTCCACGTCCTGGGCAACCTCACCCCGGAGCAGGTCCGGGCCTGCGAGAGGGGAGAGTCGGTCCGGGGTGTGAGCCCCTCGGTGATCCAACAGGTCATCCAGAGCGGGAAACCGGAGCTGATCGAGGATCCCCGGCTCCGCGCCCCCGCGTCGCAGACCCCCTCGCTGGAGGGAGGCCCGTTCAGCGTTCTGTGCGCGCCGATCTGTGATCCCCTCCGCGATGTGGTCCTCGCCGTGGCCTATTTCCAGAACAGCGGCTTGACCGAGGCCTACACGGAGGAGGACCGCGCCTGGCTGGAGGGATATGCCACGGCCGTGGGCCGGATCTTCGGCTTTTATCTCTGGAAAGAACGGCAGGCGCGCGAGCTACGGGATCTCCTCGAAGCCGCAGAGGGAAATCGTGACGCGCCGGAGATCCTGGGCGACTCGGCGCACACGCAGGCGCTGCGGCGCGCTCTGCACGAGATTTACATTCCCAGTCTCGACACCCAGAACCCCGAGCCGATCCTGATCCTTGGCGAGCGGGGGACGGGCAAGGACCTCATCGCCCGCTACCTGCACGCCTACAGCTCCCGCCGCCGCAAGCCGCTGGTGGTTGTCAACTGCGCCGAGATAACGGACGAGCTTGCAGCCTCCCGCTTCTTCGGCCACAAGAAGGGGTCCTTCACGGGTGCCCTCAACGACGAGCCCGGCTTCTTCCGTGCGGCCGACGGTGGAATCCTTTTTCTTGACGAGGTGGCCGAGCTGTCCTTGCGGGCGCAGGCCCACCTGCTGCGGGTCCTCGAAAACCACAAGGTCGTGCCCGTGGGGCAGACGCGCGAGATCCCGGTCGACGTGGCGGTCGTCCTGGCCACCAACCGCGACCTCGACGAGGCCGTCCGGGAAGAAACCCTGCGGGCCGACTTCTACGACCGCTTCCGCGCCCTGGCCATCCGGATCCTCCCCCTGCGCGAACGCCCGTGGGACATCCCTTTTCTGCTCGAGCACTTCCGGCGGCACCACGAGAGCAAGCACCGCAAACGGACCCTTGGCTTCACGCAGGAGGCGCTAGGGGCGCTGATCTCCTACAACTGGCCGGGCAACGTGCGGGAGGTGGCGCGCGCCTGCTCGTTGTTTGTGATCCATGCCCAGGCCGGCGCGTGGATTGATCACCCCTTGATCGAGCGTTGCTATGCCGAGGTCCTGCACGGTACTCCCAACCCGAAGGCGGGGCCGCTCCTTGCCGATGGGGTCTCACTGGCGGAAGCGGTCCACGCCTTCCAACGCGAGTTGATCCTTTCGCGTCTGGAGCGGCACGGTGGCAGCGTGAAGGCCGCCCGGGAGAGCCTGGGACTCACCAAGCCGACCTTTCACCGCTATATGAAAAATCTGGGGATCTCGACCGGAGCCGGGGCGAAGAGCGATTGAGCACCCGGCCCGGTCTCGAATCTGAGACCCGTCCTCCATTTTGTGGTTTCAACCTTGAGCCCGGAGCGGGGCGGGCCGTGCCGCCGCCTCTCTAGAATCAAATATTTACATTTCGCCAGCGAGCTGGCTCGCCCCTTGCCCCTGCTACAGCCGGCAGCCTTTTCACAACGGCCACGAAAGGAGCAAAAAGCATGAGAACATCACGCCACCTCGGAATCCTCGTCTGCCTCGTCGCGCTCGGGGGAGCTGTCCCCGCCTCGGCACAGACCTGCAACGGCGTCACCTGCACGATCGTCGGCACCAACGGGAACGACAACATCATCGGGACGGCCGGCGCGGACGTCATCTGCGGCCTTCAGGGGAACGACACGATCTCCGGCACTGGCGGCAGTGACACGATCTGCGGCGATGCCGGAGTGGACCAGCTCTTTGGCGATGGTGGCACGGACCTGCTCATCGGGGGACTTGGAAGCGATTCGATCGATGGCGGAAGCGGAATCGACACGGCCCAATGGTTTTCGGCGGTGAACGCCACCACCACGTCCGCCACCGAAGGCGCTGATACCGACACGCTGACCGGCATCGAAAACCTGACCGGCTCCGACAGCGCGGACACCCTGACCGGCGATGCAGGCGCCAACGTCCTGGACGGCAGAAACGGCGGCGACACGCTCGTCGGCGGCGATGGCAACGACACGTTGATCGGCCGGCATGGGAATGACTCCCTGACCGGCGGGAACGGCGCCGACCACCTGGACGGCGTCGGCGAAACGGACACCGCGATCTACGATACAGCCATCACCGCGAGCCTGACGACCGGAACGGCGTCCGATGGCGATACGCTGCTCAACATCGAAAACCTGACGGGCTCGGCCGGTGCCGAGGTTCTGGA
>DASQEB010000335.1:0-4069 GCA_035633875.1 Thermoanaerobaculia bacterium | reverse complement strand
GGTTGGACCTCCTTGCCGAGATCCCCGGGCTGGGCACGTACGACGAGCTCTTTCCTGGGACCACCCGGATCGACCTGCTGGGAATCTCTGTCCCGGTCCTCACCCTGGATCAGCTCATCCGGGCGAAGTCCGTTCTCCAGCAGAGCAAGGATCGCCAACATCTCGATCAGCTTCTCCAGGTGCGTAGGCTGAGAGAGGAAAACGAGAAGTAACCCCCTTTACATCCCCCCATCCCTCCCGCTATTCTGTCTCTCGCATTACGAGCGGTCCGGCTTCGGCCGGGCTCGGCAACCTGGGACGGACACCCAAGGTGCCCTCTCGCTGAACGCGAGGATGCGGCCGCCCCGAGCGGCAACCAAGTGTCCGCAACGGAAAGCCCGTCTCGTGATGCTCGCGAGCCGGGTTTTTTGTTGTGCCCGCTCCTCGCCAGGCACAAAGGTTGCGTGACATGTGGGCCGCAGTTGCTGGCACCCGAGGAGGAATCAGTCTTGACCGAGACGGTCTTTGAAGTCCCCTTTCCCCCGCGCCCTGCGGATACGGGTGAGCGCACCGCTCGCCTGCTCGCGGCGCTCGATCAACGGATCCTGGTGCTCGACGGCGCTACCGGCACCGCCCTCCAGGGCGTCCGCCTCACCGCCGAGGACTTCGGCGGCCCCGAGCTCGAGGGGTGCAACGAGAACCTCTGCCTCACCCGGCCCGACGTGGTGGACGGCGTCCACGAGGGTTATCTCTCCGTAGGCTGCGACATCGTGGAGACCAACTCCTTCGGCGGCACCCCGCTGGTGCTCGGGGAGTACGGCCTCTCCCACCAGGCGTTCGAGCTGAACCGCCTCGCGGCCTCGATCGCCCGGGGTGCCTGCGCCCGGCACGACTCGCCGGAGAAGCCCCGGTTCGTCTGCGGCTCCATGGGGCCCACGACCAAGGCCATCTCCGTGACCGGCGGCATCACCTTCGAGGGGCTGATCGAGAATTTCCGGGTCCAGGCCCTGGGCCTCATGGCCGGCGGCGCGGACTACCTTCTGCTCGAGACCGCCCAGGACACGCGCAACATCAAGGCCGGTCTCCTGGGGATCGAGCAGGCCTTCGCCCAAGCCGGCTGGCGCATCCCCGTGGCCGTCTCGGCCACCATCGAGACTACCGGCACCATGCTCGCCGGGCAGGACGCCGAGGCCTTGGCCGTCTCCCTGCTCCACGCCGACCTGCTCTACGTGGGCCTGAACTGCGCCACCGGTCCGGAGCTGATGACGGACCACGTCCGCACCCTCTCCGAAATCTGCCGCACGCGGGTGGCCTGCGTGCCCAACGCCGGTCTGCCCGACGAGGAGGGGCGCTACACCGAGGGGCCGGAGGACTTCGAGCGCGTCTTCACCCGCTTCCTGGACGCCGGCTGGCTCAATCTCGTGGGCGGCTGCTGCGGCACCCGCTCCGCCCACATCGCGGCCCTTGCGAAGCTCGTCCAGGGGAGGAAGCCCCGGGTGATCCCCCACCACCGGCGGAGCCTCGTCTCGGGCCTGGAGGCCGTCGAGCTCTCCGAGGCCCAGCGGCCGATCCTGGTGGGGGAGCGCACCAACGTCCTCGGCAGCCGCAAGTTCAAGGGTCTCATCCAGGCCGGCCAGCACGAGGCCGCGGCCGAGGTGGGCCGCGCCCAGGTCAAGTCCGGCGGCCAGATCTTGGATGTCTGTCTCCAGGACCCCGACCGGAACGAGATCGCCGACGTCGAGGCCTTCCTCGACCGGTTGATCCGCCTCGTCAAGGTTCCGCTGATGATCGATTCCACGGACGCCGCCGTCATGGAGCGGGCCCTCACCTACTGCCAGGGCAAGTCGATCCTCAACTCGATCAACCTGGAGGACGGCCTCCACCGCTTCGAGCGGGTCGTGCCTCTGGCGAAGCGCTTCGGCGCCGCCCTGATCGTCGGCCTGATCGACGAGAAGGGCATGGCCGTCACGGTCGAGCGCAAGGTGGAGGTGGCCCGGCGGAGCTACCAGGTCCTCGTCGAGGAGATGGGCGTCGCGCCCGAGGATATCTGGTGGGATCCCCTGGTCTTCCCCTGCGGCACGGGCGACGCCACCTACCTGGGCTCGGCCGCCCAGACCGTGGAGGGCGTGCGGGCCGTCAAGGAGCTGTTCCCGGACACCAAGACCATCCTCGGCATCTCGAACGTCAGCTTCGGCCTGCCCAACGCTGGCCGCGAGGTCTTGAACTCGGTCTTCCTCTACCACTGCACCAAGGCGGGGCTCGATGCGGCCATCGTCAACACCGAGAAGCTCGCCCGCTATGCGGACATCCCCACCGAAGAGCGGGAGCTGGCCGAGGCGTTGATCTTCCTGCCGATCGGCGACGTCGAGGCCGGCAACCGGGCGGTCGAGACCTTCACCGCCCACTTCCGCGGCAGGACCTCGGCCGCCGTCCGGCCCCGCACCGAGCTTCCCCTGGAAGAGCGCATCGCCCGGGCGGTCGTCGAAGGGAGCAAGACCGGCCTGGAGGAGGATCTCGAAGCCGCCCTCCACGACCCCCGCTGGCCGGGACCGCTCGACATCATCAACGGCCCGCTGATGGCCGGCATGGGCGAGGTCGGGCGCCTGTTCAACGACAACCAGCTCATCGTGGCCGAGGTGCTCCAGAGCGCCGAGGTGATGAAGGCCGCGGTCTCCTACCTCGAGCCCCACATGGAGAAGTCGGCCGGCGGCAGCTCCAGCCGCGGCAAGGTCCTCCTCGCGACCGTCAAGGGGGACGTCCACGACATCGGCAAGAACCTGGTGGACATCGTGCTGTCGAACAACGGCTTCACCGTGGTGAACCTGGGGATCAAGGTCCCCTCCGAACGGCTCATCCAGGCCGTGCGCGAGCACCAGCCGGACATCATCGGCCTCTCCGGCCTCCTGGTGAAGAGCGCCCAGCAGATGGTGCTCACCGCCGGGGATCTGGCGGCCGTGGGAATCGACACGCCTCTCCTCGTGGGCGGCGCGGCCCTCACCCGGCGCTTCACCCATCGCAAGATCGCCCAGTCCTACAGCGGCCTCTGCACCTACGCCAAGGACGCCATGCACGGCCTGAAGCTCGTCGAGCGCTTGATGGACCCCGCGGCCCGGCCCGACCTGGAGTCCGAGGTCGCGGCGCTCATCGAGTCCGATACCGCCGACGCCGCCGCCGAGACGACCGAGGCCGCCGGCGAGGGCCGGGTTTCCGAGGCCACCGTGCGGCGGGACATCCCCGTCCCCACCCCGCCGGACCTCGAGCGGCACGCGATCGAGCTCGACCTCGACCGCGTCTGGGAGTACCTCAACCCGCAGATGGTCTACGGCAAGCACTTGGGGTTGAAGGGCTCGGTCAAGCGCCTGCGGGAAGAGGGGGACCCCAAGCTCGCCAAGCTGGAGGCGGTAGTGGAAGAGCTCAAGGACATCGCCCGCAACGGCGGGATGAAGGCCCGGGCCGTCTACCAGTTCTTCCCCGTCCAGGCGGAAGGCAACCGTCTCATCCTGCTCGACCCGAAGACCGGCCGGCCGGCCACCGCCTGGGACTTCCCGAGGCAGTCGCGGAACGGCGGGCTGTGCCTCACGGACTACGCCCTCCCGGGCGACCACATCGCCCTCTTCGTCACCACCGCGGGCGACGGCGTGCGCGAGAGGGTGGAGGAGTGGAAGCGCCAGGGCGAGTACCTCAAAAGCCACGCCTTCGCCGCCTTGGCCCTGGAGACGGCCGAGGCCGCGGCCGAGTACCTCCACGCCTGCCTGCGCAAGCAGTGGGGCTTCCCCGACCCGGAGGACCTCCCCGTCGAGGACAAGCTCTCCGCCCGCTACCGCGGCAAGCGCTACAGCTTCGGCTACCCCGCCTGCCCGGACCTCGCCTTCCAGCGCGAGCTCTTCAAGGCCCTCCACCCGGAGGAGATCGGGGTCCACCTCACCGAGGGCGACATGATGGACCCTGAGGCGAGCGTCTCGGCGCTGGTGTTCCACCATCCGGACGCGCGGTATTTCGGGGTGTGAGGTAGCCTGCGAGTCACGATGACGCCAGAGCGACGAGAGAAGGATGGAGTTAGAGCCCCGGCAGGGGCTCTGGCATGTAGCCC
>DASQEB010000334.1:0-8227 GCA_035633875.1 Thermoanaerobaculia bacterium | reverse complement strand
GATCTTGCGCACGTCCGGATGCCGGGCGAGCGCCGATCCCGCCGCGCCGCCCGGCCCCGGCACGACGTTGAGCACGCCGGGCGGCACTCCGGCCTCGGCGGCCAGCTCGGCCAGCCGCAGCGCCGTGAGCGGAGTGGCCGATGCCGGCTTGACCACGACCGAGTTGCCGAGCGCCAACGCGGGAGCGACCTTCCAGGTCGTGATGGCGAAGGGGAAATTCCACGGCACGATCAGGCCGCACACGCCGACCGGCTCGCGGAAGGTGAGGCCCGTCCCCGGCGCGCCCACCGGCACGGTCTGGCCGCCGAACGCCGGGAGGAGGCCGGCGTAGTACTGGAAACACGCGGCCCCCATCTCGATCTCGCCGCGCGACTCCTGGATGGGCTTGCCCACGTTGCGTGACTCGAGCGCCGCGAGCTCACCTGCCGCGGCGCGGATCCGCTCCGCCAGCCGCAGCAGGCCCTTCGCCCGCTCCGAGCTGGTGGCCCGGCGCCAGTCCCCCCGCTCCCAGGAGCACCGCGCTGCGGCCACCGCGGCCTCGACGTCGTCGGGGCCCGCCTGGGCGACCTGGGCTAGGACCTCGCCGGTCGCCGGGTTCGTCACCGGAGCGGAGCGGCCGGACCGGGCGGGGACCCGCTCGCCGTCGATCCAGAGTGCCTGATCGTGTGAAGCGTGATCGGCCATGACAGGCGGATCATACCCGCATCGGCTCCATCGCCACCGGCATCTTGGACAGGACCGTGATACTCTGAGCCGGACGAAAACGGAGTGCCTTGAGGAACCATAGAGATGACGAATTGGCGGGAGAGGGTCCAATCGAGCCCGGGCGTGTGCCACGGCAAGCCGTGTATTCGCGGCACCCGGATCCTGGTCTCCGTCGTCCTCGATAATCTGGCGGAGGGACTTTCACCGGAGGAGATCATCCGGGAGTATCCACCGCTCACCACTGAAGACGTTCGTGCAGCCGTTGCCTACGCCGCGGCTCTGGCGCGAGAAGAAGAGCTCGTTCCTCTGCGATGAGCCGCCTTCTCGTCAAGCTGGACGAGAACCTCAGCCGTTCGTAAACCCTACAAACTCCAGTCCGCCGGAGATCCCTGGAATCTGGCCCGGTCACGAAGGACGTACCTCCTTCAGGAGGAACTGCCTATGTCCTGCGCCCGAGTGGTGTCGGTTTTCGTGCTCCTCGTCCTCCTGGCCTCCGCCGGTGCCTTGGCCCAGGGCGGCCCGGCCGGGGCGGTCTATGGCATGACCAACGCGGCGGAGGGCAACGAGGTCGTCGCCTGGAGCCGCGATGCTCGGGGCCGCCTCACCCGTCTGGGCTCCTTCGCCACCGGCGGGCGTGGGAGCGGCGGAGACCTGGATCCCCTGGGATCGCAGGACGCGCTGCGGCTGAGCGACGATCGCCGCTGGCTGTTCGCGGTCAACGCCGGGAGCGACGACGTCTCCGTCTTCCGAGTGACCGCAAGCGGCCTGGAGCTGGCAGACCGGTTTCCGTCCGGCGGGAGCTTTCCCGTCAGCGTGACGCAGAGAGGGGATCGCCTCTACGTGCTCAATATCGGCGGTGACGGCAGCCTCGCGGGGTTCATCCTCGCACCGGACGGCCGGTCGAGCCCGATCCCGGGCTCCGTCCTTTCCCTGGAGCTGGGGGACGGGAGCCCGCCGAACACCGGGGGCGCGCCTTCTCAGGTGGGCTTCAGCCCGGACGGGCGTTGGCTCCTGGTCGTGGACAAGGGGCGCGACCTCCTCCTCTCTTTTCCACTGGATGACCAGGGGCGGCCGGGAGAGCCCGTGGTGAACCCCTCGGCCGGACGGCTCCCGTTCGCCTTCCGGTTCATGGGCGGCTTCCTCGTGGTGGTCGAGATCTTCGGACGCTCCCCCTCCCCGAGTCCTGCTGGCACCTCGGCGGTGTCCTCCTACGCCCTGGGAGCGGACGGCCGGCTGCGTACCATCACCGCCGCCCTCCCCACCGGCCGGACGGCCCTGTGCTGGATCGATGCGATCGGCCGGTACGCCTGGGGGACCAACACGGGCGACAACACCCTCACCGGCTTCCAGGTCAACCGCCGGGGGCGCGTGACCCTGATCGGCTCGCGCGGTGTGGCCTTCAATCTCGGGAATCGGCGGCTCCCCCTCGAGATCGCCGTCAGTGCGGACGGCCGCTTCCTCTACACCCTGAACGCCGGGACGGGCACGGTCGGGATGTTCCAGATTCTGCCGAACCGCCGTCTGAAGTCGCTCGGCGAGGCACCGGGGCTGCCGGTCCTCCGCGGCGTCCAGGGGCTGGCCGCCTGGTAGGTTGGAGGCCCCTATCCGGGGCTGGCAGTCCAACTTTTCCCCTCCCCGGCAGAGGACACCCCGCCCGCTTCACCTCAACGGCTCTAATTCTGCTTCGGTTGGTAGATCGCCGTCGGCGGACCAGACGAAAATCCGCCGTTCCCCTCGGAAGGAGCCCCGTCTGCGCGGGAAGCCCGAGTGGGGAAGGGCGCTTCCCAGCCGGGAATGCCTTCTTCCCAGTCGGGAGCGAGCTTTTCGAGAGGGGAAAGGCTCTTTCCCAGTCGGGAGACAGTTTTTTCGGGTGGGGAAAAGCCCTTCCCCGGTCGGAAAGGCTTCTCTCCACTCGAAACACAGCCTTCCCGGCGGGAAAGGGCTTGCCCGGATCGAGCACCGTGCACCCTTGGACCAAATGGAAGAGGTCCGGTCGGCACTCCTCTTTACCCATCCGGGTACCCCCTCCGGGGTCACAACGGACAATTTCCTGAACAATTGAGCCCGTCGCAGGGGAACCCTGTGACCTGCCAGTTCCCATTGACACAGGTCTCTTCGCGGAGGGTCCTGCGGCACTGGCGGGCTACTTCGTTATAGCAGCAGGAGGAAAGTTGCGTGTAACGCTTCGCGCCGTTGGTGCAGGCACAGGCATGGCAGTACGTGGTCGTCCCATCGCAGACGACGTAGCCGGGAGTCGTGGGACAATTGCGGTCGACCGCTGTACAGCTACCGCTGCTGGTACAGCTCACCGTCGAAGTGCCGCAGCGCGCCGTGCAGGTGCTCTTGAGGTTGCGGCGACCTCTCCTGGCCGCCCGATCTTCCGCGTCGCCACGACCGACGGCGGCGAGGTCCAGCGGAGGAGCATCCTGGGGGGCGGGGGGCTCCACGATCGCTTCGAGCCACGAGAGATCCTCCGAAGCACAGGCCGCCGTGGCCCCAGAGGAGACGGGGAGGAGAGCGAGACCCAGCAAAACCACTGCGAACAGGGTTTTCCGTTGCATGACAACTCCTCTCTGAGAAATAGGTTCCTTTCTCCGAACCGCACCGCCGGGAGGCCGCCGGACGTCCTTCCGCCGAAGGCCTGGTCCGCGCCCCACAGCCAGTTAACGGGAACTACTTTCGAGGAGTACCATCTTCTACACGAAGCAGCACTCTGTCAATTCAGAACAGAGTCTCGACTGCGTCCGCACCCAGGATGACAGAACGGCGGTGCCCCTACCCCCGCCAGATCGGCCGCGTCAGGCAGGTGGGACCACCTTCAGCCTTGAGCGAGATCTCCCGGCCGCGATAGGTGAGAACCTCGCACCCCGCCTGCTCCAGGCGCCGCTGGGTGACGGGGTTGCCCTCCAGCATCAGGCACTTGGCGGGCGCGAGCGCCAGGACGTTGGGTGCCATTGTCGGAAACTCCTCGGCGGGGACTTCGACCAGCCGGAAGCCGCGGTCGCGCAGCATCCTCCAGAACGGCACCGGCAGGAGGGGCGGATAGACCACGGCGAGGTCGCGGTCCACCAGGCTGATCAGCGAGAGCAGATGAAGGCAGGCCTCGGGACCGGTGAAGTAGGGGAGCTCGACCGGCAGGACCTCGACATCGATCCACGCCATCACCTCCCGGAGCTGGCGAAGCCCATCGGCATTCGTGCGGAACCCCTGGCCAACCGCCAGAGTCCCGTGATCCAGCCAGAGGAGGTCTCCCCCCTCCGCGGTCGCCTCGTCCTCGAGCGTCGCCAGGATCGGCACGCCGATTTCCTGAAGGCGCCGCGCCATGGCCGCTTCCTCGCCCCGCCGCAGTTCCTTGCCCATGCGCAGGATCACCGCGCCACGGTCCGTGACGAGCACCGGATCGAACACGAAGATCGCATCCGCCCGGCCCGGCTGGGGCTCCGGATGGTCGATCACCTCGGCCCCGGCGCCACGCAGGATCTCCACCAGCGCCTCGTGCTCGCGCCGCGCTTCGTCGAGATCCGGCCGCCCGGCATAGTTCCACCGCGCCGGGTTTTCGACGGCGAACGCCTCATCCGGCCGCTTCACCAGCACGCGGCGGAGGGGGTCGGTCATGGTCTGGCAGCCGTAGGGTGGGGGCATGGGAGCATAGTCGCTGACATTGGCTCAATTCGCCGTAGGAGCCCGGCCCAACGGGCCGGCAGAGCATAGCCCAGGGCTGAGGCCGCAGGCCGATGCCCTGGGAAAAACGCCACCCACACAGCTATGCGGGCCTGAAAGGTCGCGAGAGTGGGGGGCACCTCGCAAGCAGGGCTCTCGCGACCTTTCAGGCCGCTGGGCTTGATGGTCTCTCCTGACCCAGGGCTCAGCCCTGGGCTATGTTCTCCCGGCCCGTTGGGCCGGAGAGTATTTTTCTACTACTGGACGAATACGTGGGTTGGACACTTCTTTGTTCCGAGTGCAGTCTGTTGCAGCTACTCCCCCACCACCGCCGTCGCCTCGATCTCCACCTTCGCCCGGTCCTCCAACAACCCCGCGACCACCACCACCGACATCGCCGGGTAGTGCCGCCCCATCACCTCCCGCCACGCGCGGCCGATCTCGCGCGTGGCGGCTAGGTAGGCGGCCTTGTTGGTGATGTACCACGTCATCCGCGTGACGTGCCGCGGCTCGGCTCCCGCCTTGCGCAGGACCGCGACGACGTTCCGCAGAGCCTGGGCGGTCTGCTCCGCGAAATCATCCGTCTCGAATCTCAAGGTTTCCGGATTCCAGCCGATCTGCCCGGCGACGAAGACGAGGCGGCCTCGGGCGGCGATACCGTTGGCGTAGCCGCTTGGCCGGGGCCAGCCCTCGGGTTGGAGGATCTCCAAAGACTCTTCGGTCACTGGTTCCGCTCTCGCAGTTTGAAGCGCTGGAGCTTTCCGGTCTCGGTCCGGGGGAGGGCCGGCAGGAACTCGATCTCCCGCGGGTATTTGTAGGGGGCGATCTCCGCCTTGACGAAGTCCTGGAGCTCCTTGACCATTTCCGGGCCGGGCTCGTTGCCGGGGCGCAGGACGACGAAGGCCTTGACGATCTGGCCCCGGATCTCGTCCGGCACTCCCACCACGCCGCACTCGGCCACGGCGGGATGCTCCAGGAGGACGCCTTCGACCTCGGGGCCGGAGATGTTGTGGCCCGAGGAGATGATCATGTCGTCCGTGCGCGCCTGGTACCAGAAGTAGCCGTCCTCGTCCATGATGTAGGAGTCGCCCGTCAGGTTCCAGCCGTTCTGGACGTAGGCCTGCTGCCGTTCGAGGTTGTCGAGGTAGCGGCAGCCCGTCGGGCCCTTGACGGCGAGGCGGCCGACGGTGCCGGGCGGAACGTCGTTCAAGTCGTCGTCCACCACCCGGGCCTGGTAGCCGGGGACGGCCTGGCCCGTGGAGCCGGGGCGGATGGCATCGCCCGACGAGCTGATGAACATGTGGAGCATCTCGGTCGAGCCGATGCCGTCGATGATCTTGAGGCCGGTCTCCCGCTCCCAGAGCTCGAAGGTGGCGCGGGGCAGGGTCTCGCCGGCCGAGACGCATTTCTTCAGGCTCGACAGGTCGAAGCCCTTCACCAGGCCGGCCATGGCGCGGTAGGCCGTGGGCGCGGTGAAGCAGACCGTGGCGCGGTGCTCCTGGATGCCCTGGAGGAGCTGCGGCGGCGAAGCCTGCTCGAGGAGCGCGGACGAGGCTCCGACCCGCATCGGGAAGAGAAGGAGACCCCCAAGCCCGTAGGTGAAGGCCAGCGGCGGCGAGCCGCAGAAGATGTCATCCGGCTCCGGCTTCAGGACGTAGGGCGGAAAACAGTCGCAGATCGCCAGCACATCGCGGTGGAAGTGCATCGTCCCCTTGCCCTGCCCCGTGGTGCCGGAAGTGAAGGCGATCAGCGCCGTGTCGTCCGCCGCCGTGTCGCAGTTGTCGAACGTGGCCGGCTTCGCGGCCATCATGGATTCGAGAGCGCCGGGCTCGGCGCTGTTGTAGTGGATGACGCGCCCGCCTTCGCGAGGGGCGCCGGCAGCCGTCGTGGTCATGGCCTCCTCACAGTCCCTGCACACCCGGGTGTCGCAGAGGGCGAGGCTGATCTTCGCCCTGTCGGCGATGTAAGTCAGCTCCCGCACGCGCAGGAGCGGCATGGTGCAGACCACGACGCCGCCGGCCTTCAGCACGGCGAACCAGCAGGCCGCCAGCATGGGGTTGTTGGGGCCGCGCAGGAGGACGCGGTTGCCCGGCACGACCCCGAGGTCCTCCACCAGGACGCGGGCGATGCGGTTGGCGGTTGTCAGGAGCTGGCGGTAGGTCCAGCTCCCACCGCTGTAGTGGAAGACGGTGCGCTCGCCGCAGCCGGCCTCGACCATCTTGTCGAGGAGCTCCACGGCGCAGTTGAGCCGGGGCGGATAGGTGGCGAGCTCGGGCAGCGCGTCGTAGCGCATGTCCGGCAGGAGCTCGGGGGGCGGCAGCGCGTCGCGGCAGAAGGTGTCCACGTGGGCGCTGGGTTCGGCCATTCGGTCATCCCTCCTTGCCCGTTGCGCCGGCCAGGAGCTGGCTGGCGATGACGAGCCGCTGGATCTCGCTGGTCCCCTCGTAGATGCGCAGGGCCCGGACCTCCCGGTAGAGCCGCTCGACCGGCGCGCCCGAGACCACGCCCCGGCCGCCGAGGAGCTGCACGGCCCCGTCCACCACCTGCTGCGCGGCCTCGGTGGCGAAGAGCTTGGCCATGGCGGCCTCGCGGGTGACGCGCTCGGCTCCCGCATCCCGCGTCCAGGCGGCACGGTAGACGAGGAGGGCGGAGGCGTCGATCGCGGTGGCCATGTCGGCGAGCCGGGCCTGCGTGAGTTGGAAGTCTGCAAGCGGCTTGCCGAAGGCGTGGCGCCGGGCGGCATGGGCCAGGGCCTCGTCCAGGGCGCGGCGCGCGAACCCCAGGGCCGCGGCCCCCACGGTGGAACGGAAGACGTCGAGCGTCGCCAGCGCCACCTTGAGGCCCTTGCCCGGCTCGCCCACCAGGGCGCCCGCACCGACGCGGCAGCTTTCGAATGCGATCGTTCCCAAAGGATGGGGCGCCAGGACGTCGATGCGGGCGGAGACCCGGAGCCCGGGGTTGTCCGCCTCCACGAGGAAGGCGGCGAAGGCCTTGTCTCCGGCGTCGGGCAGGCGGCAGAAGACGATGTAGAAGTCCGCGAGGCCAGCGTTGGAGATCCAGGTCTTTTCGCCGTCGATCACCCAGCCGTCGCCGTCCCGCCGGGCCGCGGTGGACATGGAGGCCACATCCGAGCCCGCCTCGGATTCGGAGAGGGCAAACGCGGGGATGGCCTGCCCCGTAGCCACGCGGGGGAGCCACGCCCGGCGCTGCTCCTCCGTTCCGAACAGCGAGAGGGGGCCGGAGCCGAGCCCCTGGAGGGCGAAGGAGAAGTCCGCGAGCCCGGAATGACGGGCCAGCGTCTCGCGCGCTACGCAGAGCGAGCGGACGTCGAGCGGCGGGACGGTGGAACGGAGCCAGCCGCCCTCCCCCAGCCGGCGGACGATCTCGCGGCAGGTGCCGTCGACGTCCTCTTCCTCGTGCTCAGCCAGGGGCGCGATCTCCCGCCGGCACCAATCGTCGAGGTCGCGGGCCAGGGCGCGGTGGGCGTCCTCGAAGAAGGGCCAGGAAAGAAAGGTGGCGTCGGGCATCACCTCACCTCCCGTCGAGCACCCCCGCCCGGGACCTCACCCCCTGTCCCCCTCTCCCATCGCCCTCCCATCCCCCGGGAGAGGGGGAAACCCTTGCGGGCAGCTTTGCCGAGATCCAACGGGCGACGATCTTCTGAGGGAATGAATGCCTCCTTCTAGAGAAGGTCGGCTCGGATTCGTCCCCCCTCACCCGGTTGGGGGGAGGGCGATGGGAGAGGGGGACAGGGGGTGAGGTGGGTGGGGGCGCCCTCTCCCGGCAGGGGGGATGGCTCGGGAGAGGGTCGGGGTGAGGGTTCCCAACGTCCGGAGGACACGGTTTTCCGGCATCTCTGATC
>DASQEB010000333.1:0-5002 GCA_035633875.1 Thermoanaerobaculia bacterium | reverse complement strand
CGCTTCACGCGGGCTTTTAGCCGCTTCCGGGCTGTCTGAAGCGGCTAAAAACCGCGTGAAGCGGCTTTTGGCGCGTCGAAAGCGCCTTAAAACCGCTGATCGGCGCTCTCAGACCGGCGTTCGCCGCACCACGACCAGCGCGGACGCTTCATCCTTGCCTTCCGCCCGGATCACGATCTCCTCCACCCCATCCCCGGTCACATCCACGACCTCCAGCGAGCGGGGGGACGGGGCCACGGAGTCGGGAACGTCCTCATCCTCGTCCTCCCGGTCTTCATCCTTCCCCTTTTCACTCTTCCTCTCTCCCAGGGAGATGGACCACTCCGGCCGCGAGGCCACGGGGCGGCCCTTGGCGTCTCCCGCGTAGAGGTGGAGTTGCCCTCCCGCCAGCACCAGCAGGTCTGGCATGCCGTCGCCCGAGAGGTCGGTCCCCCACGTCCAGTCAGTTGCAAAGACTCCCAGCTTCGCCCGCCGGGGCTTCGCTTCGAAGCGGCCGTTGCCGAGGTTGCGGTGGAGGGCCACGACGAGGTCGTTCCCGCTCATCCCCTCCCGATGCACGAGGGCCACGTCCTTGTGGCCATCGCCGTCCACGTCCGCGGCGAAGGGCTCCAGGTTGTGCCACAGCGGGCAGTCCGTCTCCACGGCCAGGGCCGGGGCTGTCCCCCGCCGGGAGCGGTCCCGCTCCAGCCAGAAGAGCCGGAAGCGCTTCTTGACGAAGATCCCGATCTTTTCGATCGTCCCCACGGCCAGGACGGGCCGGCCGTCGATGCGCAGGTAGCGCCTGTCCACGAGCCGCTCCTCCCCGGGCAGGAGGGACCACGCCTCCACCGGCTCGCCGCCCGCGGGATCGAACACCAGCGACTTGAGCCGCCGCCGGCCGTGCGCCTCGGGCCCGGCGGCCAGCAGAGGACCGGTCCCGCCGGGGACGAGGGAGACCGGCGGGCTGGTGAGGCGGAGCCCCCAGCGCGGGCGCTCGGCCCTGAGGGGCAGGGGGAAGGACGACCCGCGGGCGAGACGGCCCTCCGCTCCCGGGACCAGCAGCTCCAGGAGCCCCGCCCGGGCCGCGGGCACGAAGGGGAGCCCCTGCGGCCAGCCCGACCCCAGGCTGTGGCCCGCCACGGAGCGCAGGTCCAGGTCAGGCTCCTCCAACACCTTTCGCATCCCACCCCCACCCGCCGGGGCGAAGACGGCCCCCGGCATCCCGGCAATCGGGGTCGCCGCACCGTCCCCGTCGAGGTCCGCGGCGGCCAGCGAGTTGACCTCTTCGTGAAGGCCGTCCGCCAGCCGCTCCAGGGCCTTCCGGCCGGGATCGAAGAACCAGAGGGACTTGTGCTTCCGGTCCTTCCCCGCGGCGACGAGCAACGCGAGTCCGGGCCGGCCCTGGAGGTCCCGCGCCGGAGCAGCCCGGAGCAAAGTGCCGGGGAGGTCTGCGATGAGGGCCTCCACGGGGCCGGTGCGGAGAGACCTCACCCCCTGTCCCCCTCTCCCATCGCCCTCCCCCCGACCGGGAGAGGGGGAACCCGTGCGGACGGGGTTGCCGGATCCCGACCGGTACGAGGCCAGAGCGACCGTGTTCTCTGGCTTCTCGGAGGCAACGGCGGATCCGGAAACGGCCTTCGGCTCATCCACGTCCCCCCTCTCCCGGTCGGGGGGAGGGCGAGGGGAGAGGGGCCGGGGGTGAGGTTCCGGGAGGGGGCCGTCCGCCGTCGCGACCTTGCCTCCCCCACCGCTCAGATACAGATCCAGCCGCACCGGCGGCGCCATCCCCGGCTCGGCCGCGGCGCGGGGGCTCAGCACCATCAGGTCCGAGCGCTGGTCCCCGTTCAGATCCCGGATCCTCACCAGCGCGATGTCCCGCGGCTCCTCCCGGAGCTGGACCGTGGCGTCCGGCGCCGTGGGGAATCCACAGTCGGGCCGGCCGCGGTGGATGGTCACGGTCCGCCCGCGGCCGAGCTGCACGAAGTCGCCCCGGCCGTCGCCGTCGAAATCGCCGGAGAAGAGGGAGAGCTGGCTCACCCGGAGGTCGTTGAAGTTGACCCGGAATTTGCCCGAAAGGTCCAGCCCCGGCACTCTGCGGAAGCCGCCGTCCCCCTGCTGGCACCAGACGTGGAAGTCGAGGCCGATGGTGAGCCGTTTGGTGGCGAGGCTCCCCATGATCTTGGGCAGGGTCAGGTCCATGGTGACCGTCACCAGGTCCATGCGGCCGTCGCCGTTCAGCTCCTGAAAGCCGCCGGGGAAGCCGGCCTCCACGCTCATCGAGCGGTCCGAGCTCTCCGCGTCGCCGCCTGCGAAGGCGTGGCCGGTGATCTCGAGCGAGCGATAGGAGTCGAGCACCCGCTGGAGGCCCTTGCCCACACGCCGGAAATCCAGGCGGCTCTTCGGCTCCCGCACCTGCTTCATCGACTCACGCAGGCCGGCGTCCTCCTTCTCGAAGCTCTGCTGGCTCACCACCTCGGCGACGCCGTCGCCGTCCAGATCGCCGAAGAACACCGGCGAGGGACCCTTGGCCTCCCCTCCCCCGAGGCTCATCTCGATCGGTGGGAGGAATTTACCGCCCCCGTTGTTGCGCCTCACCCGGACCATCTCCCACCGCTTGACCGGGTCGCGGAACACGAGGTCCGGCCGGCCGTCGCCGGTGACGTCCTGGACCGTGGGGAGCGGATAGCGCCGCTCCAGGTCTCCGGTGGAGCGCCAGGACTCTCCCGGCACCGCGAAACGGGCCGCCGCCTGGGTTGCGAGCCCCCGGGGGCCGCCCAGGTAAATGGCGAGGCCGTCCCGCGCCGGCAGCAGAAGGTCGGCGACGCCGTCGCCCGAAAGGTCCCGCACCAGGCCGAGATCGGCCAGAAAGTTGCCCGTCCCCGCGAGCACGGGCGGATCGGCGATGAGCGGCGCAAGGTGCGGCGCGCCCGAGGCATCCAGCCGCAGGACGCTCACCCCCTGGTCCGTCAGCGCCACCACCGGCGTGCCCGGCGGCCCGGCCTCCAGGGAGAGCACCGAAAGGGGCAGCGGAACGGCGCCAGCCTGGGCGTACGTGCCGTCCGGCCGTGCCAGATAGACCCGCGCCTCGCGCCGGTCGAGCAGCGAGGGCACGATCGTCAGGACCTCCACCAGCCCCTCCACGTCGTCCATCGTCGTGCTCTCGGTGATTTCGATCTGGCTCCACTGGTTGTAGGCCACGGCCACCACGAGATCGGTCCGGCCGTCGCCATCGACATCCGCCGGCACCACCGCCGCCGGAGCGCCGGGCAGGTCGAGGGAGAGGGGCCGCAGCCCCAGGGCAGAGGGCCGGGCCGCCGGCAGCGCTGCCGGCTCCAGGAGGAGGACCGCCAGGAGCAAAGCCGGAAGGAAGGGGCGGAGGCCTGCCTGCCGGAGGCGGGAAACGTCGCGTGCTCTCACATCCGGAGAATACGCCGGAAGCGGCGAAGCGTTACGGCCGGCGCCCTGGCTGTCCTCACCGGAGGACGCTCCCCGCACCCTCTCGTCCTCTCTGCCTCGGAGGACGACCTCGCTGCCGCGGCTCCTGAAAACCCGCTTCGTGCTCAGCAGTCTGCGGACGCAGGGCCGTGTCGGCACGGTATCAGCCGGTCTCGCGTCGGGGATCTTCCGTGACTTCCGAGCTCGATCTGGTGGTGGTCTCGCCTTCCGGCCGGATGCCGGCGGAGAGCAGGCTCCTCGTCGGCACGCGCCCGTTTTTCGAGCGCCTCTACACCCGGACCCGCGTGGCCATGGAGACAACGCGCGAAAGGAGCTCCAGGGTGTTTGGACCGGCCACCCTGCTGGCCTAATCGAAGCCTTCACGCTGGCCAGCGGCCGTCTCAATGAGCTCAACCTCGCCAACGTCACACTGACCAACGCCGCTGCGCAGGCCGGCAAAACCAGGTTCGGGATCTGCAACATCTGCCATTTCAACGCCGGTGCCGGTGTTCCCGGCGGCTTCAATATCAACGCCTCCACCGGCGTCGAGAGAGCCCCCGACCCCCGTCAGACGACCGAGCCCCATCCGCTCGACGGCGGCTTCGGCGCGATCAATTTCGACTGCGACCGTGACGGTAGGCTCGACTGCTTCGGCGACAGCTCGTTCAACGTGCCGCCGCTGATCGAGGCGGCAGACACCGAGCCGTTCTTCCACAACCACAGCGCCGCCACCATCGAGGATGCGGTGTCGTTCTACACCACCGAGGCGGCGTTCTTCGGGAATCCTCTCCCGCTGACGCGGACGGAGGTCCTCAATATCGCCACCTTCCTGCGGGTGCTCAACGCGGCGTTCAACTCCGCGATCTCGATCCAGCGCAATACCGCCGCCTTGACCCTCGAGAAGAGCCGCGACAAAGACACACGCGACACGGTCAACATGCTCCTGGCCCTCTCCAACAGCGAGGCCGCGGACGCGATCGAGGTGCTCAGCCATCGGAAGTTGCATCCGCGAGCGATCGGGCTGCTCAACCATGCCATCTCCCTGAACAGCAGGGCCATTGCCGCGAGGCCGACGAACACCCGCCAGACCCTCATCCGCAGCGCCCTCAAAGACCTCAGGGCGGCCAAGGCCCAGTTCGGCACCGGCCTGGACTTCACCCTCGGCGAGGGAAATCTTCTGTTCTGATTCCGGTTCGACGCGGAGGCCCGCCCTCGGCCAGCCATATAGGTGCTCCCAAAAGTCTCTGGCACCTTTCTTCATCGTCCTGAACGGAGAGCAGGAGCGGTTACTCGGCGGAATCCTGCACGAAGGCCGTGGCCAGGGCGTCGCTCTCACCGCTCTCGGCGTAGACAATCGTCACGTAGGGAGAAAACGGAGCACGCGTCCGTCTCTTCCTTTGTGGCGAGCACCGGCCCAGAACACCGGCCGGTCCAGAGCCCACAAGGAGTTGTCGATGGCTGAGAGAGAGATTCTTGATGAGACGCAGGCGGAATACTACCACCAAGCGCGAACGAGCGAGGCGGATGCGGGGGATCGCCAGGTCAGGGAGGTGATCTCCATAGCCGCGGCCGGCCTTGCGAGGATCGT
>DASQEB010000332.1:0-2839 GCA_035633875.1 Thermoanaerobaculia bacterium | reverse complement strand
CTGCGATTCCGGAGCCCTCCCGGCCGGGGGACTGCTCTCACTGAGGCCGGGGGGCTAACCCAAACCTCCTCCCTCCCATCAACAGCCTCTCCGCCTCGTCGGTATTTACGGCGGGGGAGAAAAGGTAGCCCTGGCCGTATTCGCAGCCCAGGGCGCGGACCCTCTCCAGATGCCCGGGGGTCTCGATGCCTTCGGCGACCACCTGCATGCCGAGCTGGTGGGCGAGGGTGACGATGGCCTGGACGATGGCGTCCGTCCCCTTTTCCTCGCCGAGGCGGGAGACGAAGGAACAGTCGATCTTCAGGATGTCCAGGGGGAGGCGGTGGAGGTAGTTGAGGGAAGAGTAGCCCTTGCCGAAGTCGTCCAGGTAGAGCTGGACGCCCATGTTCTTGAGGAGCGCGAGGCGGCTGCCTGCTGCTTCGGCCTGGCGGATGAGGACCCCTTCCGTGATCTCGAGCCCCAGGCAGGAAGGATCGAGGCCGGAGCTGGAGAGGGCGTCCCGGATGTGGTCCAGCAGGTCGGCCTGGAAGAACTGCTTGTTCGACAGGTTGACCGAAAGCTTGAGAGATCCGGCCCCGGGGTGCTTGCGCTGGAGCTCCCGGATCTGCCGGCAGGACTCCCGCAGGACGAAGCGGCCGATGGGCTCGATGAGCCCGGTCTCCTCGGCGGCGGCGAGGAACTCGTCCGGCAGCAGCAGCCCCCGGCGGGGGTGGAGCCAGCGGACCAGGGCCTCGAAGCCCATCACGGCCCCGGTCTCCAGGGAGACGAAGGGCTGATAGTACACACGGAGCTGGTGGCGCTCGATGGCCCGCCGCAGGTCGGTCTCGAGCTGGAGGCGGGCGATGACGTACCGGTGCATGGTCCGGTTGAACACCACGTGGCAGGCCCGCCCCGAGGACTTGGCCCGGTACATGGCCGTGTCGGCGTCCCGCAGCAGGTCCTCGGGCTGGCCGTACTCCGGGGTGCAGACGGCGATGCCGATGCTGGCGGTGACGAAGACCTCGTGGCCACCGAGGCTGATGGGGCCGGCGAGACGCTCGTGGATGCGTTCGGCCACCCGCACGGCGTCGCCTGCGTCCCGGCCCCCTTCGAGGAGGACGGCGAACTCGTCACCGCCGATCCGTGCGAAGGTGTCGGTGGGACGGAGGGCCGTGGAGAGCAGGCCCGCGATCTGGATCAGGAGCTCGTCGCCGACGAGGTGGCCCAGGCTGTCGTTGACGAGCTTGAAGCGGTCGAGGTCGAGGAAGAGGACGGCGGTGAGGCGGTCCGGCTCCCGTTTCAAGCGCTCCATGGCGTGCCGGAGGCGGTCCATGAAAAGGACGCGGTTGGGCAGCCCGGTCAGCTCGTCGTGGAGGGCGTCGTGGAGGAGCCGCGCCTCGGCCTGCTTGTGATCGGTGATGTCGTGGGCGTTGAGGACGATCCCTGCGACCGCGGGGTGGTCGAGGAGGTTGGCGGCCGTGGATTCGACGGTCCGCCAGGCGCCGTGGTGATCCTGCAGGCGGTACTCGATGGCGAGGGCCTCGCCCGGCGCCGCGAGGAGCTTGCGCAGGGATTCCTCCACCAGGGGGCGGTCGTCCGGGTGGACGACCTCGGGGAGGCTCCTCCCCAGGTGCTCCCCCGGCTCGATCCCCAGGATTCGCCAGTGGGAGGGGCTCTCGTACAGGATCGTCCCCTCCCGGTCGACGATGGCGATCATGTCCGAGGCGTTCGCCACCAGGGCGCGGAACCTCTCCTCGCTGGCCCGCAGGGCCTCCTCGGCGCGGCGGCGGTCGGTGACGTCCTCCAGGGCTCCCTCGTAGCGCTCGACCCGTCCCGCCTCGTCCCGGAACGCCCGGACGCTGAAGCGTACCCAGATGACCTCGCCGTCGTAGCGGCGCACCCGGGCCTCGAACGTCTGGGTCTCCCCGGCCTCCTGCTCGAGGGCCGTCTGCCAGCGGCGGCGGTCTTCCGGATCGCAGTAGATGTCGCCGACGTCGGCCTTCATCAGCGATTCCCGGTCGGGATAGCCGAGGGTGCGGACCAGAGCGGGGTTGGCGTCCAGGAAGCGACCCTCGGGTGTGGTCCGGTAGAGGCCCACCGGCACGCCCTCGAAGAGGCTGTGGTACCGCTCCTCCGAGGCGCGGACCGCGGCCTCCGCCCGGCGGCGCTCGGTGATGTCCCGGGTAAAGGCGCAGAAGTACTCCCGCCCCTTGAACTCCAGGTGGTTGAGGGTGACCTCGACGGGGAAGACCTCGCCGTTCTTCCTCCGTTCGATCGACTCGAAGGTCTTGGGCCCCTCCTCCCGGACGTTCTTCGAGAGCCGCTCGAAGACGTCCGACAGCTCGGGAGGCACGATGTCGGGAACGCTCAGGGAGAGGAGCTCCTCCCGGGTGTAGCCGAGGGAGGAGCAGGCAGCCTTGTTGACGTAGAAGAACCGGCCGTCCGCATGGGCCCAAAAGGCGGCGTCCGCGGCGCTGTCCACGAGGAAATGGGTGAAGCGCAGGGCCTCCTCGGCATCCTGGACCCCCACCGCGTCCCGCAGGGTCCTCGCGATCAGGCGGAAGGTTCCCTCGCTTTCGATCGGGTCCCGCGGCAGGACAGGCTCCGCGATCCCGGTCAGCTTGCGCACCTGCATCGACAGCCTCCCGGCAATTGAACAAGTGACAATTGAACAACCGACGAATGTTACGCGAAGACGCACCTCAATTATACCTCCCGAGCTAGGGGACCCTCGACGGGACCGTCCTCGCGAGGCTGTGAAGCAGTTCACAGCGCGTGAGAGGGCTTTGCGCTACCTTCGTCTTCGAGGTTTGCAGTCGCGGAGCCCGTGGCAGTAGACCCCCCCGACACCAGCCCGGGC
>DASQEB010000331.1:0-6471 GCA_035633875.1 Thermoanaerobaculia bacterium | reverse complement strand
GGAGGAGACGCCGCCTCCCACGGGGATGTCCGACTCGATCCGGAGGTCGAACCCCCGCAGCCGGTGGCCGGCCTCCTGGAGCACCCGGGTGATGCCCTGGACGTAGTCGAGCCAGCCACGGCCGCGGGTCTCCTCGCCCAGCCGGTACTCGTCGGGTGACTCCGCCGGCAGGTTGACGCTCCAGGCGCGCACCAGGGTGCCGATACGGGGGGTCAGCTCCACCCGGGTCCGCTGGGGGATGGCCAGCGGAAGCACATACCCACCGTTGTAGTCCGTGTGCTCGCCGATGAGGTTCACCCGGCCGGGAGCGTCCGCCCGGACGTCGGGCTCGCGGCCGAAGAGATCCTGGAATGTGCGGGACGGGTCACTCAAGGTTCACCTCCACCGCCTGCAGCTCCTTGACCTTGTCCTCCGGCAGGGTGTCCGCCGTGAAGGCCCCGGCGCCGATCTCGCTTCCTGCCAGGTACTTGAGCCGGCCCGGCATGCGGTAGGCCGGATAGATCTCGACGTGCAGGTGGGCCTCGGGGTGGGGCCGCCCGTCCGTCGGGGACTGGTGAAAGATCAGGATGTAGGGGAAGGGCTTGCCCCAGAGGTTGTCGTATTTGAGGAGCACCGTCTTGAGGGCGCGCGCGAAGTCCGCCCGCTCCGCGGCGGCGAGGTCGGCCACGGAGCCGGCACCCCGGCGGGGGGCGATCCAGACTTCGTAGGAGTAGCGGGCGAAAACGGGCATCCAGGCCACGGCCTGCTCGCCGGTGTAGAGCATCCGGCGCCCGTCCCCCATCTCTTCCTGGATGAGGTCCTCCAGGATACCCCTCCCGTGCTCCTCGAAGTAAGCCTGCTGCCGCTCCAACTCCCGGGCCGGAACGGGCGGGATGAACGGATAGGCGTAGATCTGGCCGTGGGGGTGATGGAGGGTGACCCCCACCTCGACCCCGCGGTTCTCGAAGGGCATGACGTACTGGACGCTCTCCAGGCTGCCGAGCTCGCGGTAGCGGTCGGCCCAGACCTCCAGGATCAGCTCCAGGTGGGGGAGGGGCAGCGCTCCCAGAGATGAAGAGGGGTCCTGGGTGAACACCACCACCTCGCACACGCCCTTGCCCGGCCGGGTGGGGACGATGGCCTGCGGCGCCGGCTCCTCGGCCCTTTCGGTCAGGGTGGGGAAGCGGTTCTCGAACACCGCCACCTCCCAGTCCCCCGCCGGCACCTCCGTGGGGTTTTCGGGATCTGTCGTCGGAGCCAGGGGGTTGTACTCCGGCGGCGGGAGGAAGGTCCGGTTCTGGCGGTGGCTCGCGTACGCCACCCACTCTCCCCGGAGGGGATGCCAGCGCAGGTGGGTGGCTGAGCCGGGGGGCTCGGTTCCGGGGCTGACAGCCTTGATGCCCTCCTGGATCGGCCGGCGCGAGTAAAGGAGGAGCGCGCGGCCATCCGGTTTGGTGAGGGCCCTTTTGTCCATCCGGCTCACTCCCCTCCGAAGGGAGGCGCGTTGGGCTCGTGCCGGGTCCCGGCGCCGCCGATCCCCCGGGCCACCACCCGCCGTTTCTTCCGCTCCACGGCCTCGCCCCGGGTGGCCGCCGCCATCTCCTTCAGCGGGAACTTGGGAGTGCGGTCGCCATAGAGGAGACCGTTGGCCTCCTGGTACGTATCCGCGAACTGGGTGTAGCAGAACCCGGCGAGGAGGCCGGCCGAGTTGACCGCCCGGAGCAGGGCGGTGTAGCGCTCGGCCAGGTCCTGTCCACTCGCGGCCCGGGAGTAGCCCCAGGTGTGCTGGACGTCCTTCGAGGCGGCGATGCCGCCGAACTCGGTGAGCATCACCGGGTGGTCCTGAAAGTCGTTCCCCTCGAGGACCAGAAGGCGGCCGCCCGGGCGCTCCCGTTTGAGGAGCTGGGGGAGGACGTCCTCCACCTCGTACCGATCGGTGATCCGCTCGGGTTTCGCCTCGTAGTCGTGAATGCCGACGATGTCGGTCGCCAGGCTCTCCCAGCCATCGTTGCCGATGACCGGCCGGGTGGGGTCCAGCGTCTTGGTCAAGTGATAGAGGGCGCGCACCCAGTTGCGCTCCGCCTGGTTGTCCGGCAGGTTCGGCACCCCCCAGGACTCGTTGAACGGGACCCAGGCGATGATCGAGGGATGGCTGTAGTCTCGGCGCACGACCTCCATCCACTCCTGGGTCAGCCGCTGGATGGAGCGCTTGGTGAAGCGGTAGGCGCTCGGCATCTCCCCCCAGATGAGCAGGCCCAGCCGGTCGGCCCAGTAGAGATAGCGCGGGTCCTCGATCTTCTGGTGCTTGCGCACGCCGTTGAAGCCCATGGCTTTGGCGAGCTCCACGTCCTGCCGCAGGGCGGCATCGTCCGGCGCGGTGAGACCGCTCTCGGGCCAATAGCCCTGATCGAGGACCATCCGAAGGTAGTAGGGCCGGCCGTTGAGCACGATGCGGTTCCCCTGGACCGCGATCGATCGCAGCGCGGTGTAGCTCTCGACCTCGTCCAGGAGCTCCCCGCGCTCTGCCCAGAGCTGGAGCTGCACCTTGATGAGGGTGGGCTGGCTAGGGCTCCAGAGGAGCTCATTGCGGTAATCGTCGATTCCCGGGTCGGAGAGGGCGATCCGGCGGTGGACCTCGCCGCCGACCACCGTGTAGGAGTCGTGGGCAAGGATCTTGGACTCCCCCTGCTCGCGCGCGTCTTCCACGGAGAGCCTGACTCCGAGCCGCAGGACGTCGCGCGGCTCGCCCTCGATCCAGGCCTGCAATCCGAGCTCCCATTTTTCGAGGCTGGGCGTCCAGCGCAGGCTCCCGATCCAGGTGGCCGGGACCTTTTCCAGCCATACGGTCTGCCAGATTCCCGTGGTGCGGGGATACCAGATCGAATGCGGCTCGAGCTGCCAGTCCTGTTTGCCCCTAGGCTTGGCCAGGTCGGCCGGGTCGTCGTCAGCCCGGACGGCGATCGTCTGGGAGCCGGAGTCCTTTAGCAGATCGGTGAGGTCCACGGTGAAGGGGGTGTACCCCCCCTCGTGAGAGACGGCGAGACAGTCGTTGATCCACACCATCGCCGCCCAATCGACGGCGCCGAAGTGAAGGAGGAGGCGCTCGCCGTTCTGGAGACGGGGGGCCTCGAACGTCCGGCGGTACCAGCACCGGCGGTAGAAGCTCGTGTCGTCGATGCCGCTCGCCGACGTCTCCGGAGAGAAGGGAACGAGGATCGTCCTCGTCCAGGAGACCTCCTTCGGAGTGCGCCACCGGGCTTGCGGGTCCAGGGCGAAGTCCCAGGGGCCGTTGAGAGACTCCCAGGAGTCGCGTTGCAGTTGGGGTCTTGGATAGCCGTGGACCGGGGTCCGTGTCTTTTTCGGAGAAATCGATCGCCCTCCCATTCCGTGGGGGCCGGGCTGCAAGATGCAGGCCATGGGGAGGCTCGATCCTCGTAACCTGAATGTCCCACATCTTGGCCTGCTGGAGCCGGCAAACCCTCTTTGCGCGCCCCAGGGGCGCTGGGCGATGGGAACGGAAACGCTCCCCAACATCAGACGCAGTCCACTCGATTCCCGTAACCGCCCCTGGGAGAGGGGTTGGGGTGAGGACTCGCGGCGATCGCTGGATCGTGCAAAACTTCGGTCTCCATGATCACTCCCGCCCCCCGCCCCGAAGCGGTCCAGCTCGAGCTGTTCACCCACCGCTTCGCGGCGATCGCGCGGCAGATGGGGGAGATGCTTCAGCGCACCGCCGTCTCCACCAACATCAAGGAGCGGCTCGACTTCTCCTGCGCCCTGCTCGATCCCGCGGGCGACCTGGTGGTCAACGCTCCCCACATCCCGGTCCATCTCGGAGCCCTCGGCCTCTGCGTGCGGCGCCTGCGGGAGGCGATCGCCATGGAGCCGGGGGACGTGATCGTCACCAACCATCCTGGCTACGGCGGCTCTCATCTGCCGGATGTGACCGTGGTGACACCGGTCTTCGACGCAGCGGACGTCCTCCTGGGTTTCTTGGCCAGCCGCGCCCATCATGCCGAGATCGGCGGAGTCCGCCCCGGGTCCATGCCCCCGGGTGCGCGCCGGCTCGTCGAAGAGGGGGTGGTGATCCCTCCCACGTATTTGATCAGGAGGGGAGAGCCTCGCTGGGAGGCGGTCCGCCGCACCCTCGCCGCCGCGCCGTTCCCCTCCCGGGCGGTGGAGGAGAACCTGGCGGACCTGCGGGCCGCCGTGGCCGCGAACCACCGTGGGGCCGAGGCGCTCCGGGGGCTCGCCCGGGATCATGGACGGGACGCGGTGGCCGGTTCCATGACGGCCCTCAAGACCCGCGCCGAAGAGCGGCTGCGGGCTGCGCTGGCCGAAAGGCTCGCCGCCGGGCGATACGAGGCGGAGGAGCGGCTGGACGACGGCTCGCCCCTCGCCGTGCGCATCGATGTCGCCGGCCCGGGGGCCGACCCGGTCATGGTCCTCGACTTCGCCGGCTCGGCCGGCGTTCACCCCGGGAACCTCAACGCTCCACCGGCGGTCGTGCGTAGCGCCGTGCTCTACGTCCTGCGCCTGCTCATCAACGAGCCCCTGCCGCTCAACGAGGGAATCCTGCAGAGCGTCGAGATCCGCATCCCGGAGGGCATGCTGAACCCGCCGTTCCCGGACGACCCGGCCCAGGCCCCGGCCGTGGTGGGCGGGAACGTGGAGACGAGCCAGCGCCTGGTGGACACGCTGCTGAAGGCCCTCGGGCTCGCCGCCTGCAGCCAGGGGACGATGAACAACCTCCTCTTCGGCAATCCACGCTTCGGCTTCTATGAGACCGTCTGCGGCGGTGCCGGAGCCGGCCCCGGCTTCCACGGCGCGAGCGCCGTCCACACCCACATGACCAACACCCGCATCACCGATCCCGAGGTCCTGGAGCACCGCTACCCGGTCCGCCTGGAGCGCTTCGCCGTCCGCCGCGGCTCCGGCGGGGCCGGGCGCTTCCACGGCGGCGACGGCGTGGTCCGCGAGCTGACCTTCCTCGTGCCCGTGTCCCTCTCCCTCCTTAGCCAGCACCGGGTCGAGGCTCCCTATGGAATGTCCGGAGGCGGACCCGGAAAACCCGGGCGCCAGCGGCTCGTCCGCACCTCGGGAGGTACCGAGGAGCTCGCTTCCGTGGACGGCCGCGAAGCGGGAGCGGGGGACCGGCTGATCCTGGAGACTCCCGGGGGAGGGGGATGGGGGACACCGGAATGAAACGCCTCCTCCCCGTCCTCTTCTGGTCCGTCCTCGCCGCCGCCTTCATCGGCCCGGGGACGGTGACCACCTGCGCCTCCTCCGGGGCTTCCTACGGGTACTCCCTTCTCTGGGCCCTCACCTTCTCGACCATCGCCACCGTCCTCCTCCAGGAGGCCGCCGCCCGGCTCACCGTCACCTCCGGCCGCAACCTCGGGCAGGCGCTCCGCGAGAGCTACCGGGGGGCCAAGGGGCTCGGCGTCCTCCTGCTCGTCGTGGGGGCGATCATCGTCGGGTGCGCGGCCTACCAGGCGGGCAACATCCTGGGAGCGGCGGAGGGCGCGAGGCTCGCCACGGGGCTGCCGGCGGCGCCGCTGGCCCTCCTGTGGGGGCTGCTCGCGGGAGCGCTCCTCTGGGTGGGTGCGCCGAAGACCGTGGCCACCCTGCTCAGCCTGACCGTCGCGGTCATGGGGATCTGCTTCCTGGTGACCGCCGTCCTCCTCCGGCCTCCCGTCGAGGAGGTGGTCGCGGGCTCGATCGTGCCGGCGTTCCCTGCGGGCTCGGGGCTGTTGATCCTCGGCCTCGTGGGCACCACGGTCGTTCCCTACAACCTCTTCCTGGGCTCGGGGATCGCCCACGGCCAATCGCTTTCGGAGATCCGCTTCGGCATCTCCGTGGCGGTGATCCTCGGCGGCATCATCTCCATGGGCATCCTGGTCGTGGGGGCCGCGCTCCAGGGGCAGGAATTCGGCTACGAGCCGCTGGGCGCCGTCCTCGCGGCCCGGCTGGGGGGCTGGGCGACCCAGTTCTTCGACTGGGGCCTCTTCGCCGCGGGCTTCTCCTCGGCCATCACCGCCCCCCTCGCCGCGGCCATCACTGCCCGCGGGCTCTTCGAGGACCGCGAGGGGCCGCTCCGCTGGGGGGATCGTTCCTGGCGCTTCCGCGCCGTCTGGATGGGAGTCCTCCTTTTCGGCCTCGGCTTCGGCGTGGCCGGGGTGCGGCCCATCCCGGTGATCATCCTGGCCCAGGCCTTCAACGGCGTTCTGCTCCCTCTGGCCGCCATCTTCCTGCTCTGGGCGGTCAACGACCGGCGTCTCATGGGCGAGGCAGGCTTGAACGGCCCGATTTCCAACACGCTCATGGTGGGCGTCGTCCTGGTAAGCCTCGTTCTGGGTGTGAACAACGTCATGCGCGCCGGGGCCGCCGCCCTGGGGCTCCCGGCGCCGGACGAGAAGGACCTCTTCCTTGCCTCCGGGGGCGCCGCCGTGGTGCTCCTGGTTCCGGTGATCCGGGGGGTGCTGCGGAGGA
>DASQEB010000330.1:0-2352 GCA_035633875.1 Thermoanaerobaculia bacterium | reverse complement strand
TCAGGCTTGCCTGCCTTCTCCGGCTTCCCTTCTACGGCCCCCGCCAGCCAGCGGCACCACTCGGCGTTGCCCCTCTCGTAGAGGATGCCGCGGCGCAGCGCCGCGGAGGAGGCGAAGCGCGGCGACTCGAGCCTGAGGCGGTCGTCTGCGCACTCCCGCTCCATCCAGTCCCTTCTCTCCTCGTACTGGGCGAGCTGCTCCTCGTGGCGACGTCCCTCATTCGAAAAGAGCCCTGCCGCCTCCGCCCCGTCCGCCAGCCACACAGAGTACGCCTTCAGGGTCAACTCGTCCTTGGGAGGCTTCCTGGGCGGGGGCTCGGTCGCCCACTCCTTGAGCGCCCCCAGTCCCCTCTCCGTGATCTCGAAGACCTTCTTGTCCGGCCGCTCCCGCTGCTCGACGACGCTGTGGGTCACGAAGCCGCCCTCCTCCAGCCGCGCGAGCTCGGGGTAGATTTGGCTGTGCCCGGCCCCCCAGAAGAACCCGACCCTGCCCTTCATCCTCTGCGTCAGGTCGTACCCGCTCAACGACTCCCGCGCCAACAAACCCAAGATCGCAAACCCCAGCGTCGTCATCTTCCTCCAAATTTCTCTTATGTCACTCTTGACATATAGCTTAGCAGGCCGTAGAGTACCATATGTCGAAATTGACATAAAGAACCGGCGAAAGGGGCGGGAGATGTGTGGAAGGGCGTTTAGGGTGCGAGGGACCGGGTTTGGGCGGCGCCGTCACGAGTTTTTCGGGATCGACACCGAGGAGCTCGGGCCGCGGGCGAAGGTCGGGGTGGCGTTGTCCGTGCTGGTGCCGGTTGCCCTCTCCGGGGTCTTTCTCGTGCTGTTCGTTCCTGGCCTGTGGTGGATCTTCACCACGTACTTCTGGGTCGCCTTCCCGGCCATCGGTGTGCTGGGTAACGGCCTCGCAGGGCTGGGTGAGGAGCGGAGGTCCAGGCCTGCGGCCCTTGACCCCGAGCGGGAGTTGCTCGCGGCCTTGCGGGAACGCGGGGAGATGACCCCGGCCGGGGTGGCGGTGGAGACCTCGCTCTCGGTTGAGGAGGCTGCCCGGAGGCTCAGGGAGCTTGCCGAGGCCGGGCACCTGGAGGTACGGGTGAGGGGGGGCGGAATCTTCTACGCGCTCTGGGAGGCCGAAGTGCTCGGGATCGAGGGCGAGCGATGAGCGTCGGGACGGGCGGCACGACGAGGTTGGCGGCGCGGGGCGGTTACGAGGGTTACAGGAGGTGGTTGCTGGTCTTCGCCTCGGGCGCGGTCGTCTTCGGCCTGATGCACCACGCGGACCACGTCATACGCGGCAACCACTCGGGTTGGCCATTCCAGGCCGAGGTCACACCGTTCACGTTCAGCTTGCTGATCTACGCCCTGATCCTGCCCGGTATCTACCTGACGGCCAGGGGGCGCTCCGTGCCCGGTTACCACCTGTTCGTCGCCGCCGTCGGGCTGGCGCTCCTCGGTTTCGTCCACTTCGCGCCGACGGAAGACCACGAAGCGCCGATCCGGGACATCTACATGATCTACGAGAGCCCGCTCGCCGGGATGTTCGCGCTCGTGGTTCTGGCCGGCCTCATAGCCAGCGTAACGGCGCTCGGGGCGGTCGCCATCGGGGCGCTCCGCGCGAGATCACGAACAACGCAAGGAGGCTAGACGATGCTACTCAAGACGGTCCGGTCGGTGAACCTGCTCCTGGCGGGAACTCTTACCGGTAACGAGCTCGGGACGTGGGCGGCCGTGCATCCGGCGGTGGAGGAGTTGAGCCCGGCGGAGCGGCTGCGGGCCGAGCAAGCGCTCACGCGCCGGTTCGGGGCCATCATGCCGGCCTGGATGGGCGCCGCGCTCGCCTCTTCCTTCGCGGCAACCCTGCTCTCGCGGGGGTCGGCAGGGTTCCGCTCCACGCTCTTCGGAGCCCTGTGCTTCGCGGCGATGCTCGCGAGCACCAGGCTAGGGAACGTACCCATCAACAACCGGACGCTGGAGCTGACGGAGGACGATATCGAGGAGTTCGGGCGGCTGCGGGACCGGTGGGACCGGCTGCACACGCTGCGGGTCGCGCTCACCACGGCGGGCCTCGCGGCCCTGGTCTCCGGCGCGCTGGCGGGAGGTGAGCGATGAAGAAGACCGGCGGGACGATGTTCCAGGCACGGGCGGCGGGCGCGATTGGGGCGGTGGCGGTGGGAGCCGCGGCGTTCGGGGCCGTCGCCATCGGGGCGTTGGCGATCCGGACGCTCGCCGTGCAGAGGGGCAAGATCAGCCGCCTCTCCATTGACGAGCTGGAGGTCGGGCGTCTGCGGGTTCGGGAGCTGGTGGTGGAGCATCAGGGCCAGGAAGATGGCGGGTAAGCCGCATG
>DASQEB010000329.1:0-2335 GCA_035633875.1 Thermoanaerobaculia bacterium | reverse complement strand
ACGGGACCTCACCCCCTGGCCCCCTCTCCCATCGCCCTCCCTTCCCCCGGGAGAGGGGGGACCCCTGCAGGTCGCTTTGCCGAGATCGAACCGCTCCTCCCTGGCGGAATGGGGGCTTCCTGTTTGGGAAAGCCGGCGTGGAATCGTTCCCCCTCTCCCGGTCGGGGGGAGGGCGATGGGAGAGGGGGACAGGGGGTGAGGTTCTGGACAGCGGCCCCTGGGCAGGCCCAGGCTTTCAGGAGATAATCGCCCCCATCCGTGCTCCTCAATACCGCATTTCTTCTGGAGAAATCGAGGGCGAAGATGACGATCTGCAAGTGCGTCGCGCTCGCGTACCTGGTGCTCCTCTCGGCCCTGCTCAGCCCTGCTCCTGCCGGGGCCGGGGAGGCCGAGGACAGGGTCAGCAATCTGTTCAGGCTGGAGCTCGACGATCCCCGGGTCGAGGTGAAGGTCAGCCTCCTTCCGGAAAACAAGCTCGCCGTGGTGCTGAACGGCGAGGTGGAGACGAAGGCCGAGAGGGACCGGCTGGTGCGGCTCGCCCATGAGATCCGGCCGGCGAACGTCCAGATCTTCGACCGCCTCGTGGTCCGTTCACAGGAGCGGCCTCTCCTGGACGAGGAGGAGGAGCTGACCGATATCTGGCCGCTGACCTACATCCGCAGCCGCGTCACCCCCACGGGAACGGACCTCCTGCCGGGCACGGGCAGCTCGGGCCCGGACAACATCGACCTCCTCGTGCTCGCGCTCAACCAGATCTACGGCTCGCCGGGCCAGCCCGCAATCCAGAGGGCCGGCTCCAACCGGCTGGTGCTCCGGGGACCGCGCGAGACCCTCATCGCCCTCAAGCGGCTCCTGGCCCTGGCGGACGCCCCCTGGCCCCAGGTGCAGATGAACATGTGGGCCGTGCAGGTCAGCGGCTCCCCGGCCGAGATCAGCCGCAGGATCGAGGAGATCTCGGTCGAGGTCCGCAGGACGCGCGACCGGATGATCGAGGTGCAGCAGAAGCTCGCAGACATCGTCACCGAGGAGGGGGACGCGGAGAACACCGCTTACCTGCGGAAGGAGCTCGAGGTCGCCGGGATCGATCTCAACCCGGACGGCCCGCTCTCGCTCAACGAGTCCCTGGTGCTCCTGATCCTGCGCCCCAACCGGCAGAGCAAGATCGGCGAGCTGCGGAGGTTTGCCGAGGGCGTGCGCAAGGAGCTCCAGGAGAAGAACAAGGAAGAGGACCCGGTCGTGCCCTTCCGCCGGCTGGAGCAGGCGCTCTCCCAGGGGACCTACGAGGCGGAGATCCAGGGCTTCTTCGAATTCCGGGACGCCCTGGCCTGCTTCAAGAACAGGGAACGGTGGATGTACCGGCCGGACGCCCCCCGCCGCCTGATCCGCACCGGCGCCACGGTGGACCGGCTGCTCAAGTCGGTGATGGACGCCTTCGCCGCGGACATGACCGATCTGTTCCTGGACCCGCTCCTGCGCCGCATCCAGGGGATCGCGCCGCTGGAGCGGGACAACGGCATCTCGCTCGTGGGGCGTACCCGGATCGTGGTCACGAGCGGCCTCGAGGCCGGACTGGCTCCCGAGATGGCCACCTTCGTGGAGACCACGCAGCCGAAACCGTTCGGCAAGGAGCTCCTGGACGCGGCGTTCCCGACGACCGAGTCCGGGACCTCCAGCTCCGGCGATGAGGTGACCGGGGCGGCCCGGGTCCTCTCGGGCCTGGCGTCGTCCGAGGCCCTGCTGCTCGCCGCCGCCCTGGCGGCCGACGTCGAGCCGACCTATTCGAAGGTGGCGCCCGGCATCGCGATCAACGTCCGTCCCACGGTCCTGCCCGACGGCGGAGCGGCGCGGTTGACGATCGACGCCCGTTTCGGAGTGAATTCGACTCCGCTGGACCCCGACGGCACCACGGACACCCGGAGGCAGCCCCCGGCGGACGGGATCATCAGCCACAACGTCCGGACCGACGCCGCGGTCACCGCGTTCGATCTGTTCGAGATCTCTTCGTTCTCGGTGACCGCTTCGCACCCGCAGGCGCCGCTCTACGTGCCGATCCTCGGCCGGCTGCCGGTGATCGGCCGGGCGTTCCAGTTCCCGCGCCGGAACAAGGAGACCCACTTCGAGAGCCTGGTGCTGGTCAACGCCGTGATCCTGCCGCGCTCTCTGGAGCTGCACCGCTTCTACGGCCGCGACGCCTCTCCGGAACGCGAACCGGCCGACTGCCACGAGCCGCGGTAGGGGGGACGCCTTCGGGGAGGTGAGGGGCCTCCGAGGCCTCCGAGCGCCCAGGGTTTCCACCCTGGGCTGACCGGACGTCGCCCTGGGGGCGAGACTGAAA
>DASQEB010000328.1:0-13203 GCA_035633875.1 Thermoanaerobaculia bacterium | reverse complement strand
GAACGTCGAGGAGGTCGCATGGTAAGCGGCGAGACCTGGCACATAGTCGGCCAGGCCATCGAGGCGGCCCCTCGCAGCTCGCGGAGTCCGTCAAGGCTTACCTTCGGCGGCTTCGCCGGCCTTAACGGCTTGAGCTAGCTTCCAACTTCGCTGCTCAGGATCGCCAGTGTCCAAAGGCTGTGCCGACGGGGGAGCCGCCGCAACAACTCCGCCGCTGGAAAACCGCTCCCTCCTTCTGGCCTTCTGAGACGGTGACCGTTGGCGAGCTCGACTCCATCTCCGAGCCACGATCTCTGGGCGATCCTCTTACCTCGTCGCTCCCTCCGGCGGTGCCGGTTGGTCTGCGCCAAGCTGCTCCATAAGCCCTTGAAGCTCCGAAGGCGAAAGGCTCTTCTGAGCGGCCTATCCGCTTTAGCCCTTTGCTAGGCTGCCCAGGAGAGCCGGCGAAGTGCGTCCACAGCATGGACGAACTGAACCACTTGTCCCGGGTCTGGGGTTCGAACTGACGAAGCCATGGGGCACCATCTATCCATCCTAGAATCAGACTTTTACCGCCGGGGCCTGAGTCTGGCTCCGGAGCGCCCTATCGCTTCGCTCAAGGACCACTGGAGGACCACTGGCGCAGGTGCTTCCCCGCGCTTCCGGCTGGCTGCCCTGCCCCGCGGCCTCTCGCTTACCTCACCCCAAAAGACGACCGGCGACCATGTGGACGCCGGATTCAACCTCCGTCTCCCACCGGGGGGGCGGACCAACAAGCGACCCGGCGGGGTGCACGAACATGTCCGCCGGACCTAACCCGAGCACAGGAGCCAGTCCCATGCCCGAGTTGACCCCGCAGCCTACACCCCCGTCCGATTCCGATCCGCCGCCGTCTTGCCCCGGCTCCCTGCCCCAACAGCCCACCCCGTAGTAGACCGTAAAGCCCGGAGGGGCGGCCCACGAGGGGCCGCCCTCTTGCTCAGCTCTTGGACCGCGCGTATCTGGCTCCCAGTCAAGTCAATCGAGCTTTGGCTATCATTGGATCATGAGGAAACCGGCCCTCTACTCACCGCTCTCCTGCTCGCCATTACCGCCGCCGTGCCGCCGGATCTTGCTGATCGACGTAACTAGGCAGCTCGACAACCTGCTCACCAAAGATTCCCTGAAGAGCCCTACGTTCCGGGTGCCCGGGAGACGATCGTGATGAGACCTGCCCGACGGCGAGGTCTGGTACGCCTACCTCCTCCGCACCTACACCACGCCCGAGCTAGCCGGCGAAGCGTGCATGGTGCGGAGTGGTCACGAGTATTGATTTTATTGTATACTACGCATGCAGGAAAATTAAAGGAGGAGCTATGAAGAAGAAGGCCTGGATCGTCGCCTGCTTGCTTGCCCTCGCTTCGGCCGCCGGTTTCGCTCGGACACCCAGCGAAACCCCCGTCAACATCGCCGCGATTTTGAGCCAGCCCGCGTTCTCCGGAGCTTGCCCTTCGCCCCAGAGCGAGGTGCTCTTCGCGGCAGCCCGCATCGGGACCGGTCTGGAGAAGGCCACCTGCGAGGCGCACTGCGGCACTGATCCCGCAGTAAGCTGCTCGGGTACCACCTGCACGGGCGCGGATCGTAGTTGTCCAGGCGAGAGGGGGCACGTCTCCTGCACGACCAATAACGTCACCACCACCGTCAACTGCCTGTCGCCGTGCCCCATCTCGGGGAACTGCCAGACATGCAATGACACGGGCGACTGCTTTGCCTGTTGCCGCTGCGACGGCGGCACTCTCAGACAATGCAGCGAGGCGTGCAACGGCGGTTTCTGAGATGGTCAGGAGAGGAGCGAAATGGTTTTCCCTTCCCCGACACTCACTGGGTGAAGGGGCAAGCCTCAACGGTCTCCTCTCCCCTGGCGGGGCGGCCTGCCTCCCTCTGGCTGGTCGCCCCGTCGCTCTTTTTCTTCCCTCGTCCCGGGTTGCTCCGGCAGGCGCTTTGCGGCTGCATGACGCCGGCGTGGACCTCTCTCCCGTTCTTCGCCTGCTCTACAAGAGCCCCCGGGACCTGCTGGAGCGGGTCAAAGAGGCCACGGCTCCAACGGTGATACCGTAGAGCGGTGACCGAAAGCGTCATCGGGAAAACGGAGCTAGCCAGCGAGCTCAAGAGCTTCGGCCTGATGTGGTTCGGGCAGCTCGTCTCTCTGGTCGGCTCGGGCCTCACCCGTTTCGCCCTCGGCGTCTGGGTGTATGAGCGGACCGGCTCGGCTACGCAGTTCACCCTTATTACTCTGTTCGCCTTCCTGCCCGGCCTGCTCGCCGCGCCGTTGGCCGGCGCTCTCGTGGACCGCTGGGATCGCCGCTGGGTGATGTTCTGGAGCGACCTGGGGCCCGCCCTCGGCACGCTGGCAATCGTCCTGCTCATCTACGCCGGTGCGCTCGAGGTCTGGCACATCTACCTGGCGGTGGCCTGGAGCTCGGTTTTCAACTCCTTCCAATGGCCCGCCTACATCGCCGCCACCACGCTGCTGGTCCCCAGAAGGCAGCTCGGCCGTGCCAACGGCATGATCCAGTTCGGTCATGCCTCGGCTGAGGTGGTGGCGCCGATCCTCGCGGGGCTGCTGATCGCGACAGTCGGGCTGGACGGCGTGATCTTGATCGACTTCGGCACGTTTCTGTTCGCGGCCGGGATCCTTCTGCTGGTGCGGATCCCGAGGCCGAAGACCAGCGCGGTCGGACGGGCGGCCAAGGGGTCTCTGCTTTCCGAGGCGACCTATGGATGGACGTTCATCCGCGAGCGGCCGGGCCTCTTGGGCCTGCTCCTCTATTTCGCGATCATCAATCTGGTGATCAGCACCGCCACCGTCCTGGTGCCCCCCCTGGTGCTCTCCTTCGCTTCGCCCCAAGTGCTCGCCAGCGTGCTTTCGATTGCGAGCGCGGGGCTCTTGACCGGCAGCGTGGCGATGGCGGTCACGGGCGGGCCCCGGCCCCGCATCCACGGGGTGCTCGCCTTCGGGCTGCTGTTCGGCGTCGCGCTGGTGCTCGCCGGCTTGAGGCCGAGCGCCCCGCTCGTCGCCGTAGCGCTCTTCCTGCTGATGTCCGGCGCTCCGATCATCAATGGGTCGAGCCAGGCGATCTGGCAATCCAAGGTGCCGCCCGACGTGCAAGGGCGCGTCTTCGCGGTGCGGCGCCTGATCGCCCAGTTCACGGCCCCCCTGGGGTTCCTCTGCGGTGGTCCGCTGGCCGACTACGTGTTTCAGCCGTTGCTCGCTCCAGGGGGGCCTCTCGCCGGCAGCGTAGGCCGGGTGCTGGGCGTCGGCCCGGGCCGGGGGATCGGATTGATCTACGTCACCCTGGCGGTCCTGCCCATCCTGAGCTCCCTCTGGGGCTATGCCCAGCCGCACGTACGGCTGGTGGAGGCGGAGCTGCCGGACGCGGTTAGGAGCTGAAGGACGAAAGGAGGGGATTGAATGCGACTGCGGGCTTTCCTGCTGGGGCTGGTGCTCTTCCCCGCCACGTTCGCCGCCGGGAGCCAGGGACTCCCGCCGCGCGCCGAGGGGGAAGGGCCGTACGAGCGGCTGATCCTGCGTGGCGCGACGGTGATCGACGGCACGGGAGCTCCGCCGGCCGGGCCGGTGGACGTGGTGATCGAGGGCAATCGCATCGCCGCCGTGGTCGGGGTCGGCGCTCCCGGGATGCCGATCGATCCGGCGGCCCGCCCCAAGCTTGAAGGCGGGCGGGAGCTCGACGTCTCGGGAATGTATGTTCTCCCCGGGTTCGTCGACCTCTATGCCCATCCCATCGAGCCGGTCGAGTACGTGGCGAAGCTCTGGTTGGGCCACGGCATCACGACCATCCGGGACCCCAACTGCACCGGGGGCGTGGCGGCCTGCCTGGAGCTCAGGAGGAAGAGCGCCGCGAACGAGATCACTCTGCCGCGCTACGAGCCCGACGTCTTCTTCGGCTCCGGCGGTCCGGCGCCGGTGGGCGATCCAGAGGCCGCCCGGCGGTGGGTCGCGGCTCTCGCTGGGCAGGGAGGCGTGGGCGTCCGGTTCCGCGGCCACAAGGGCGCCCTGGTGAAGGCGGCGCTCGAGGAGGCGGAACGGCGCGGTGTGCGCACCTCCTGCCATCACTTCCCGGACACCGGGGTCCGGGACACGGCGCAACGAGGCCTGGACCTCCTGGAGCACTGGCACGGTCTGCCCGAGGCGCTGTTCACCGATCGCACGGTCCCCGACCTCCCGCACGACTACAACTTTCTGGACGAGCAACAGCGCTTCGCCCAGTCCGGCCGGCTCTGGCGGCAGGCGGCGCCGCCGGGCAGCGAGCCCTGGAACGGGCTCATCCGCGATCTCGTTGGCCGCGGCTTGACGCTCGTTCCCACGCTCAGCCTCTACGAGGCCAACCGCGATCTGATGCGCGCCGCGCGGGCCGAGTGGCACGACCGGTACACCCTGCCCTCCCTGTGGGACCGCTTCACTCCCGACCGGACCCGGCACGCCGCGCATTTCTTCTTCTGGACGACCGACGACGAGATCGCCTGGCGCGAGAACTACCGCCTCTGGCTGGCCTTCCTGAATGACTACAAGAACCGCGGCGGCCGGGTGGCCGTGGGCACGGACGCCGGGTTCATGTACAACCTCCACGGGTTCAGCTTCGTGCGCGAAATGGAGCTGCTGCGCGAGGCGGGCTTCCACCCGCTGGAGGTGATCCGCGCGGCCACGCTCGCCGGCGCCGAGGCCCTGGGGCGGGCCTCCGAGATCGGCAGCATCGAGCCCGGCAAGCGCGCCGATCTGGTGGTGGTCGCGGAGAACCCCCTGGCGAACCTGAAGGTGCTCTACGGCACCGGCGCCTTGAAGGTGGGCGACGACAACCGCCCCGTCCGGACCGCGGGCGTCCGCTTCACCGTGAAGGACGGGATCGTCTACGACGCCGCGCGGCTCCGGGCCGACGTCCGCCGGCTGGTCGCGGACGCCAAGGCGCGGGAAGGCCGGCAGACCGTCCTGCCGGGCCTGGAGGAGTAGAGCCGGGGTGCTTTACCACAGCACGGCGTAGCCGAGCTTCAGAAAGAAATTCCGGTTGCGCTGGGTGAGCTCGTCCACCACGCTCGTGGCCTCGCGGGTGTCGGAGTAGCCCGCGAGCAGGACGGTCTGGGGGTTCAGCTTGTAGGAAAAGAGAAACTGGGAGAAGAGCCTCTCGTCCTGCGGCTCGAGCCCCAGGCCGGGGTTGTGGAGCGCCAGGTCCCGGTCCACGTCCCGGTACTGTAGGATGGCGCGGAAGAAGGTCCGGAGGTTCAGGTGGTAGCGGACGGTGGTCTGCGTCAGGTTGGCGCGAAGGAACCGGTCGCCGTGGACCAGGAACTCCTGCCAGACGTGCTGTAGCTCGCCCGAGACGCTGCGCCCGAGCTTGAACTCGACGCGCGGCTGGACCTGGGCGAAGTCGGCCTGGCGGGCGTTGACGACATCGATGACCTCTCCGCCGCGCACGAAGAGCTCCAGATAGAAATCGCCGCGGGGCCGGACCGCCACGAGCAGATCGTGGCGGTAGTTGCTGTAGGTGACGCCGAGGAACGATTCCCGGTTGGGCAGGATACGCACCCGGACCACGCTCTGGAGAGGGCCCTCGTATTGCAGGGCGAGGTTGGCGTCTTCGTCGAGCAGCCGGCCGTCCAGGTCTTCCTTGTGGCTGGAGTTGACGTTGACGGTGAAGCGGCTGTACCAGCCTCCGGGTTTGCCCCAGAAGGTCCGCTGCACGACCCCGGTGTACTCCTGGAAATCGACCTGGGGGATGAAGCCGCTGTCGGCGCGGAATCCCGCGTCCCGGCGGTCGTAGGCGGCGCGCCAGGCCCAGTTGCGGGTGCCGTGGTTGTAGGCCGCCGTGTAGGCGGCGCCCCCGAAGGGGCGGAGAGGCTGGCTGTCGCCCAGCAACGCCGGCGAGGGATACTCGGTCTCGGAATTGAGAGCCTGGAAACGGAAGGTGTCGGAGGCGGTGAGCCGCAGGCTGCCATCGAGCCCATAGACCTGGTTCGAGTAGTCGTCCGCCTGGCGCCCCGCGTAGAGGACTCCCAGGGAGGAGATCGTGCCGATGTCGCGCCGGTAGCGCACGACTCCGCTCCGCACGTCCTGGTTGAGGAAGGCGAACCCGGAGCCTTCCGCGCTGGGCAGGAGCAGGTTGTTGAGCCGGTCCTCGGCGAGGAAGATGCCGAAGGCGTTTCTCCCCTCCTTGCCGGTCAGCTTGACCCCGAACGACGGGTCGGCCACGGTGCGGGTGAAGACGGCGTCCAGAGGGGTTTCGAAGAAGTCGGCCCCCTCCAGGAAGAACGGGCGCTTCTCGGGGAAGAACAGGGCGAAGCGCTCGTTGACGTTGAGCTCCGCGGCGTCGGCCTCCACCTGCGAGAAGTCCGGGTTCAGGGTGGCGTTCAGGGTCACGTTGGGCGTGATCCCCCAGCGGGCGGAGAGACCCGCTTCGACATCCTCGTCTCCGGCCTCCAGGGGCGAGGTGAGCCGGAGCCGAGAGTCGGTGCGGCCGGCGGTCACCGTGGGTACGGTCTCCAGGTTGTAACCGGTCTCGATGCGCCGGAAGCCGGTCAGGGTGTCGAACTGGCAGACCGTGCAGTCCTGGCTCCGGTTGTTGCGGGTCGAGCGGAGCTGGTGGAGGACGGAGCGCGGATAGTCCCGCGAGGCGAGAAAACCCCAGGTCTGCGTCTCCTCGGTGCGCGGGAAGCGGAGCTGGCGGAACGGCACCGCCAGCTCGACCACGTACCCTTCCGGAGTGATCCGCCCGGCCGAGTCCCAGATGGCGTTCCACGACCAGTCCTCGGTGGCGTCGATGTCGCTGACCGTCGCCTCCATCTGCACCCCCAGCGGGTTGACCCGGAACTCGAAGGCGCGGCGCTGATCGTTGAAGGTGTCGATGTAGAAGCCGACCGTGTCGTCGAGGAAGGAGGTGTCGCGGTCGGCCAGGTGAGCGCGAATCTGGGATGGGTTGGGATCATGAGCCCGGAAGGCCACGTAGAGGTTCGCGCTGTCAAAGGTGACCAGGCACTCCGTGTCGACCGGAGGCTTGGTGTTGTCGCTGGGAAACCATTCGTGGGTCAGCGGGATCACAGTGGCCTCCGCCCAGGCCGCCTCGTCGAGCGAGCCGTCCACGCGGATCTGCGAGGAGGCGGGACGCACGTCGAAATGGTTCCTGGGCTGCAGGGCACCGGTCTCCTGCGCGGAGGAGGCGGTCGCGGCAGCGAGGCAGAATGCAAAGAGGACGAACGCGGCTCTGAATGGGATTTCTGCCAAGGTCGTGCTCCGGAGGACTCCTGAAGGGATTATGAGCGTTTTGATATCGTAATCCGCCTAGTATAACATTATGGTATGCAAGATTTTTTGATCGTTCCGAACCAAATAGTTAAACTTCTTTGGAAGACTGCGCGGGTTTTGATTTGTGCTGCGGGGCTTGTCGCCTCAGTGTCCCCTGTGGCGGCAGCGGAGCCCGCACCGATACGCCAGGGTGCCGCGCTTTCTCCCTGCACCCTCCCGGGCTCTGAGGAGCCGGCGCGCTGCGGTACGGTCGAGGTGCTCGAGAACCGGCAGGCGCGGGCCGGCCGCAAGATCGACATCAAGGTGGTGGTGCTCCCGGCCCAGGGCTCCTCGCCGGCGCCGGACCCGCTCTTCGCCTTGGCCGGCGGCCCGGGCGAGTCGTCGACGGCCGCCGCCAGGATCTTCGCCCAGCTCCTCGAAGGGGTGCGGCGTGACCGGGACGTCATCCTGGTCGACCTGCGCGGCACCGGCGGCTCGAACCCGCTCCACTGTCCGCTCCCCGGGAGCGACGACGACCCGCAGGGCTATCTGGGCGACCTGCTGCCGATCGAGGCGATCCGCGACTGCCGGAAGCGGTTGAACGCCGACCTCACGCGGTACACGACCCTCGATGCCGTGGCGGATCTGGAGGAGGTTCGGGCGGCCCTGGGATACGAGCGGATCAACCTGTATGGCGTCTCCTACGGCTCGCGCGCGGTCCTGGTCTACTTGCGCAGCCATCCCGGCCGAGTGCGCAGCGCGATCCTGCACGGCGCCGTCCCTACGGACATGAAGGTGCCTCTGCACTACGCAGAGGACGCCCAGCGTTCCCTCGACTTGCTGCTCGCCGCCTGCGAGGCCGACGCCGCCTGCCGGGCCGCCTACCCCGGCCTGCGGGCGAAGCTCGCGGCGGTCGAAAAGCGTCTGGCCGCAGCTCCGGTGGACGTCGAGATCGAGGACCCCAGGACGAAGCGGCGGGTGCGCCTCCGAATCCCTCTCCCCCTGTTCCGCGAGGAGCTCCGCTGGCGCCTGTACGGCGAAGGGGAAAACGTGGTGCCGTCGTACATCGAGCGGGCGCACGAGGGCGATTTCTCGGCGCTCGCCGCCTCGCTCCTGAGGCAGCGCCGCGCCCTTGCCGCGGGCGCGCTGAGCCTGGGTACGCTCCTCTCGGTCACTTGCGCCGAGGACGTGCCGTTCATCGATGCTGCGGAGGCGAGGCGTCGGGCGCAGGGCAGCTTCCTCGGGACCGACCGGGTGGACCAGCAGGTCCGGGCCTGCTCGGTGTGGCCGCGCGGGAAGCTGCCGAGCGGCTACCACGAGCCCGTGCGCTCCGAGGTGCCGGTGCTGCTGATCTCGGGCGAGCGCGACCCGGTCACTCCGCCGCGGTGGGGCGAGCAGGTGGCGCGCCATCTTCCCAACTCTCGCCACGTGGTCTTCCGCGGCGGGTCCCATTCCGGGCGGTCTCCCTGTGTCCGCCAGATCCTCTCCGACTTCGTGGGCCGCGGCACGGCCGGGGGACTCGACGACTCCTGCGCCGAGCAGGCGCCGCCGGTCGCCTTCGCTCTGCCGGCTGCAAAGCCTGCGGCATCGGAAACTCCCGCTGCCGGCGCGGCGCTCTCCTCCGGCCCGGAGGGGCTGTGGGAAGGGGTGATCTTCATTCAGCGCGGCTGGCTCGAGGTGGAGCTGCTCGTCGAGCTGATGCAGGGGGGCGCGGCCGGCTGGGCCGGCAGCGTCGATCTCCCCTCCCAGGGTTTGCAGTACGTCCCCTTGAGCCAGGTGGCCGTCGACCGCCGGAAGGTGTCGTTCGAGATCCACCGTCCGGCCGAGGGCGCGATGGCCGCCATCGACGCCCGCTTCGAAGGGGCTCTGTCGGAGGACGGCCGGACGATCTCCGGCAAGTTCCTCGAAGAGGGCAAGACCTTCGACTTCGCGCTGCAGCGGATCGGGGAGGCGGGGGTCGAGAGGCCGATCCCGGTCCACCCGGATCTGCGCCTCCTCGCGGACCGGGGAGAGGAGCTGAAGGCGCTCTTCAATCAGGAGCAGGACAAGCTGCGGCTGGTCCTCCTCCTGTCGCCGACGTGACCGGTCTGCTTGCAGGACGCCCGGGTGGTGTCCCGCTATGTGATGAAGGCGATCCCGGACCCGCGGCTCCGGCTTTACATCGTCTGGGGCCCGATGGAGGAGGCGGACACGGAGGCGGACGCGAGGAAGGTCACGGGCAACGCGCCGGATCCCCGGGCGATCCACTTCTGGACTGACGACGATGTCCTCGCCGAAGCGTGGGCGAAGGCCCTCGGGGTGGTCGACGACGAGGCGGCCTACGACACCTACATGATCTTTCCGCCTGGCGTCCGGTGGGGGGAGGGTGCGCCGCCCGTCCCACCCTATTTCATGTGGATCGAGAAGGAGGGGCTCCCCAAAGAGACCAAGTTCAACGGTGTGGTTTTTGCCGAGCAGGTGCGCCGGCTCCTCGGTGCTGAATAGGATGGGGTGTTGCGCTCCGTCCGGACCCCTCGCGGTGGCCAGGCCCGGTCGTCTTCCTTTCCGAGGTCTCCTGCCCTGCGGCCCTCCGGGGCCGCGAAATCATCTCATCCTCCAGTCACTTTCAACATGGAGGGAACTGTGAGCCCCGAACACGACGCCTCGGGAGAGTGCATCCACCAGCTTTTCGCAGCACAGGCGGCGCGGACGCCGGACGCACAGGCCGTGGCGTTCGGCAGCGAGAGCCTCACCTACCGTGACCTCGCCCGCCGGGCGGACCACCTGGCCAGGATTCTCCGCGGGCGTGGCGTCGGCCCCGAGACGCTGGTCGGTCTCGCCGTCGAGCGCTCTTTCGACCTGATCGTGGCCCTGTTCGGCGTGCTCCAGGCCGGCGGCGCCTATGTGCCGCTCGACCCGAGCTACCCCCGCGAGCGCCTCGCCTACCTCTGGGAGGACACCCGCGCCGGCAACCTGCCGGGACGGCCGTCGGTGCTCCTGACTCAGCGCAGCCTGGCCGGCCTGCTGCCGCAGTTGCCGGAGGAGGCCGCCCTCTATTTGGACGACCCTCTGGAGGACAGGGGCGGCTCCCCCGGCCCGGTCCCGGTCGGGCTCGACAACGTGGCGTACGTGATCTACACCTCCGGCTCCACAGGGCGGCCCAAGGGGGTGGTCGTCCCCCACCGCGGCGTGGTCAACGTGGTCCGTGAGGCGGCGCGGCTGCTCGACGTGGGTCCCGGGAGCCGCTTCCTCCAGCTCTCCTCGCTGGGCTTTGACGCCTCGGTGCTCGAGATCTTTACCGCGCTCACGACCGGCGCCTGTGTGGTGCTCACGCCGCGCGAGACGCTGCTCTCCGGCGAGGCGCTCGGCCGCGAGCTGCGCGAGCAGCGGATCACCACCCTGGTCATCCCGCCATCGCTGCTCGACATGGTCGAGTCCGGGGCCGAGCGCGAGCTGCCGCATCTCAGAGCGGTCCTCGTCGGCGGCGAGGCCTGCTCGGCGGTGACGGCGGCACGCTGGTCGGTCGGCCGGCGGATGGTCAACGCCTACGCGCCGACCGAGGCCACGGTCTTCGCCACCGCCTCCTTCTGCACCGGGGACGGGGTGCCGACTCTCGGCGGCCCGATCGATCAGATGAGCGTCCACCCCCTGGACGAGCACGGCGAGGAGGTGGACAGCCCGGGGGAAGGCGAGTTCTGCCTCGGCGGCGTCGGGGTGGTGCGCGGCTATCTCAACCGCCCGGAGCTGACCGCCGAGAGGTTCATTCCCGACCCCTTCTCGCCCACGCCGGGAGCGCGCCTCTACAGGAGCGGCGACCTGGTCCGTCGGCTGCCGGATGGCGATTTCCTCTTCCTCGGCCGGGTCGACTTCCAGGTCAAGATCCGCGGCAACCGGATCGAGCTCGGAGAGATCGAAGCGGTGCTCGGCGAGCACGAGGGGGTGCAGACCGCGGTCGTCGCCGTCCGCCGGGACGGCGGAGACAAGCGGCTGGTGGCCTATGTCGTGCGCCGCGATCCGGCCCTGACGGTGAGCGCATTGCGCGCCTTCCTCTCCGAGCGGCTGCCGGACTTCATGGTCCCGGCGGCGTTCGTCGTCCTCGCGGCGATGCCGATGACCCCGACCGGCAAGGTGGACCGCCAGGGTCTCCCGGAGCCCGGACGCTCCCGGCCGGAGCTGGACGCGGTCTACGCGCCGCCGCGCGACGAGCGGGAAGCGGCGCTGGCCCGGATCTGGGGCGAACTGCTGGGTATCGACAGCGTCGGCGTGCACGACGACCTCTTCGAGCTGGGCGGGCACTCGCTGCTCGCCTCCCAGATCGTCACCCGGGTGCGCCAGGAGCTGGGGGTCGACCTCCCTTTGCCGGAGGTATTCGAGCGCCCGACCGTGGCCGCCCTGACGGAGCGCCTGCGGGAGCTCGCCTCGGCGGAGGCGTCGCTGGAGGACCAGCTCCCTCCGATCCAGCGGGCGCCGCGCGACCGGCCGATCCCGCTCTCCTTTACCCAGGAGCGGGTCTGGTTCCTCACCCAGCTCGCGCCCGGCAACTGCGCCTACAACTTCCAGTTCACGATCCGCTTCCGCGGCCCTCTGCAGCCGGCCGTCCTCCGCCGGGCACTCGCCGAGATCGTGCGCCGTCACGAGGTGCTGCGCACCTCCTTCCCGGCGGTCGACGGCGGGCCGGTGCAGGTGATCCATCCGGACTGGCCTCCAGGGAAGCTGGAGGTGCCGGAGGTCGACCTGCGCAGCCTCGCTGAGAGGGAGCGGGAGCCCGCCGCCCTCTGCCTCGTTCACGAGGAGATTCGCCGACCGTTCGACCTCGAGCGCCTGCCGCTGATGCGCTGGCTGCTCCTGAAGCTCGGCGAAGAGGACCACCTCTTCCTCCACGTGGAGCACCACTTCGTCCACGACGGCTGGTCGCTCGCGGTCTTCCTGCGTGAGCTTCGAGAGCTGTACACGGCCTTTGTCGAGGGACGGCCCTCGCCCTTGCCCGAGTTGCCGGTCCAGTACGCCGACTTCGCCGTCTGGCAGCGGGGGTGGCTCGCGGACGAGACCCTGGCTGGGCAGCTCGCCTGGTGGAAGGAGCGGCTGACCGGAAGCCCTCCGGTGCTTGAGCTCCCGGCCGACCGGCCGCGCCCCAGGGCTCACAGCTTCCGCGGCGGCGCCCTGCGCGTGGACCTGCCGGCGCGCCTCTACGACGAGGCGCGGGCCTTCGGGCGCCGCGAGGGGGCCACCCTGTTCATGACCGCCCTGGCGACCTTCTGCACCCTGCTCTACCGCTACACCGGCCAGGAGGACGTGCTGCTCGGGAGCGGCATCGCCAACCGGCGGCTGCGCGAGATCGAAGGGATGATCGGGATGGTCGTCAATACAGTCGTCTTGCGGGCCGCGCTCGACGGCGGGCCGACCTTCCGCGAGCTGCTCGCCCGGGTGCGCCGCACCACGCTCGAGGCCCACGCCCACCAGGACCTGCCGTTCGAGAAGCTGGTCGAGGAGCTGCAGCCCGACCGCGAGCTGTCGCGCAATCCGCTGTTCCAGGTGCTGTTCAGCTTCCACGACGCACCGGTGCCGGACCTCGACTTCGCGGGGCTCTCCGGCGAGCTCTTCGAGCGGCACAACGGCTCGGCCAAGTCGGACCTGAACGTGGTCGCCAAACCGCGGGCCGAGCAGCGGGTGGGCCTCGCCAGCGCCGCGGAGGACGCGATGACCTTCATCTGGGAGTACAGCGGCGACCTCTTCGAGGCGGCGACGATCGACCGGATGTGGGCGCACTACCAGACCCTGCTCGCGGGCGCCATGGCGGACCCGGGGCGGCACCTCGCGGGCCTGCCGCTCCTGACCGCGCCCGAGCGCGCTCAGCTCGCCGCCTGGAGCGCACCCGCGGCCCCGCCCGAGGAGGGCCGGCCCGCCCACCGCCTCGTCGCCGAGCAGGCCGAACGGACGCCGGACGCCGTGGCCGTGGCCGGGGGCGGCGCTCGCTG
>DASQEB010000327.1:0-2928 GCA_035633875.1 Thermoanaerobaculia bacterium | reverse complement strand
TCAGCCAGAACCTCGATTTCCTCCTCGATCTCGCCTCCGACTGGGCCTTGCAGCTCAACATGGAGCTGAGCCGGGGCGCCAATCCCTACGAGGTCGACGACGAGCTCCGCCACCGCTTCCTTGGCGGGATCGCGGTCAAGTTCTAACCTCACCCCTGTCCCCCTCTCCCATCGCCCTCCCCCCAACCGGGAGAGGGGGAACGTAGCTTTCAGGGTAGTACCGAATGACGGCTTGCCGTGGCCTTCTAAGGCTCGCTAGAAACATCTCTGCCATCCGGCCGGCCAAGACAGAGACCCATTTCCGGCGATCAGCCCGCAGGGGTTCCCCCTCTCCCGGGGGAAGGGAGGGCGATGGGAGAGGGGGACAGGGGGTGAGGTCCCAATCCTTGAATCCAGAAATTTGAACACTCTCCAATCGGCTGGACGAAAACCCGCCAAACCCCGTAAAAATAAAGGATTTGTGGCGGTTCAAATTGCCGTTGTCATGGCACAGAACCTGCTAACCCCCCTGTGGACCAGGGTGTCATACCCACATGAACCGAGCTCGTAACCTCAAACTGGCCCTCTCCCTCCTGCTGGCCTTCCTGGCTGTGGGCCTGGGAGGCGTCAGCGTCTATTGGAAGGTCCAGTCGTTCCAGCCGCTCGGGTTCTCGGTCGAGGCTTCCGAGGGGCTGGGAGCGATGGTCACGCACGTGACCGATCCGAAGACGGGCCTGCGGGCCGGTGATCAGATCCTCCTGGTCCAGGGCGCCGAGGCCCTCCGGCCGGCGCAGCTCGCTGATCTTCTGCGTGAGGAGCCGACGAGCAAGCTGACGGTCCAGAGGGGCCTGAGGCTCGTCGAGGTGACGTACCACCGGCCGCCCCTGAACGTCGACTTCCCCTATCTGGTGACGGCGCTGATCGGCGTCGTCTACCTGCTGATCGGCCTGTTCACGTCGGTCCGGCAGAAGGAGGGGCAGGGCTTCCTGTTCTATCTCTGGTGCCTGACCTCGGCGCTGGTCTACCTGCTGACCCTGACCCCCGCCCCCGACCTCGTGTTCGCGACGATCTATCTCGTCGACACGGTCGCCTATTTCCTGCTTCCGGCCCTGACGGTCCACCTGTTCCTGGTGTTCCCCACGCGGTTGCAGGCGCAATGGTGGAGGGAGCGGCTGATCCCGTTCGTCTACCTGCCGGCCGCGGCCCTCACCGCGATCATGATCGACCAGTCGCTCCTGGGGGGCATCCTCGCCGGCAAGCCGACGAGGGCGTCGATCGAGAGGCTGGACCGGCTGGCGCTGGTCCACCTCGGGGTCTTCTCCCTGGCCGCCGTGGGGCTCCTCGCCTGGAGGCTGGTGCGGGAACGGAGCTGGGAGCAGAACAGCCGGTTGAAATGGGTGGCGTTCGGGGTGACGGGCGGATATCTGCCCTTTCTGGCGTTCTACGTCCTTCCCTATGTCCTGGATCTGCGCAGCCCCGAGCTGCTGAACACCTTCGCCGTGGCTCCCCTCGCCTTCGTGCCGCTGGCGTTCGCCTGGGCCATCCTGCGCTACAAGCTGTGGGATATCGAGGTCATCGTCCGGGACACGATCTCGTCGACGCTCACGCTGCTGCTGGGCATCATCGGCTTCTCGCTGGTGAACCTGGCCATCACCCGGGGGATCTCTGCGGAGCTGGGGGCGGCGCGCAACGTGCTCTTGTTCGCCGCGGGTCTCGGCATCGCGGGCCTGCTGGTACCGACCCGGGCGGGGGTCTCCTCCGTCCTCGAGCGGCTCCACTACCGCGAGACCTTCGCCAAGCGTCGCGCGCTTTCGGGGCTCGGCCGGGAGCTGCTCCACGAGCGGGACCTCTCGCGGCTCGGCGCGGTGCTGCTGCGGCAGATCGGAGAGGGGCTGGAGATCGAGCGGACGAACCTGTACCTGGCGCAGAGCGGCGCGCTCGTGCCCCTGGTCTCGGAACGTGACCTGCCCTCGCGCCTCCCGTTCGACGCCCTGGGCGAGGAGATCTGGCGGGAGGACGTCCGCCGGCTGTCCGGCATCGCCTTGCCCGCGGAGCCCCTGTCGCCGTCCACCCGGCTTTTCGTGGCCGGCTACCGCTACGCCTTCCCTCTGGTCGTGCGCGGCCGGGGAATCGGGCTCGTTGTCACCGGATTCAAGGGGGATCAGACGCCGCTCAGCAGCGAGGATGTCGAGCTGATCCGCAACCTGCTCGACCAGGCGGCCCTCGCCATCGAGAACGCGCAGCTCGTCGGGCAGCTCCACAACCAGCTCGACGAGCTGCAGCGGCTCCAGCACTATACGGAGGGGATCTTCGAGTCCTCGCCGGCCGGGATCGCGGTGATCGACGGCGAACGGCGGCTGGTGTCGGTCAACGCGGCGTTCGCGCAGCTCACCGGAGTGGACCGGGAGGCGGCGGCCGGCCGGGACCTGATGTCCGTGCTGCCCATCTCGCCGCTGCCCGCTCCGGAGGAGGGACCCGTCGAGGTGAGCTGGTGCGACGCTTCCGGCCAGGAGCGCTATCTCCAGCTCTCCCTCGCCGTGTTCGAGCCGGGGCGCCGGGAGGGGCTCCACGTTCTCGTCGTCCACGACGTCACCGAGCGGGTGGCGATGGAGAACGCGCTCCGGGAGAAGGACCGGCTCGCAGCCTTGGGGATGCTCGCGGCCGGAGTGGCTCACGAGGTCAACACCCCGATCACCGGGATCTCGAGCTACGCCCAGATGCTCCTTGCGGACACGCCGCAATCCGACCCGCACTACGACATCCTGAAAAAGGTGGAGCGGCAGACCTTCCGGGCGGCGCGCATCGTCAACAACCTCCTTGAGTTCGCCCGCAATCGCCAGAAGGAGAGGCGGCCGGTGGACGTGACGCCGCTCGTCTCCGAGTGCCTGGACCTCCTGGGCGAGCGGATCTCCAAGCGCCGGATCGTCCTCGACTGGACGCCTCCCGAGGG
>DASQEB010000326.1:0-6217 GCA_035633875.1 Thermoanaerobaculia bacterium | reverse complement strand
GAGGGGCGCACCCGATAGACGCGGGGGGCCACCCGCTCGATGTGGCCGTCGAAGGCCACGGCCGCCGCGAGCGTCACGTCCACGTACGGGCGGGAGGTGAGGGCGCCGACCTCGATGGTGACCTCGTCGGAGGCCCGGAGCGCCGCCATGAGGAGGGCTGAGAGGTACTGGCTCGACTCCCCGGCGTACAGGGTGGTCGCGCCGCCCTGGAGGGTCCCCCCTTGGATGGCCAGGGGGACGAAGCCCTCGACTCCGAGATAGGCGATGCGCGCTCCGAGTTCGCGCAGGGCGTCGACGAGCGGCCCGACCGGACGCTCCCGCAGGCGGGCCACGCCGTCCAGGATCCACTGCCCCGGAATGGCGGCAAGGCTCGCCACCAGGAAGCGGAGCATGGTCCCGGCATTGCCGCACAAGATCTCGACCTCGCCGGCCGGGGTTGCCTCCGGCGTGAGGCGCACCTCGTCCTCGCCCTCTTCCACCCGGAAGCCGCAGCGTCCGAGGGCGGCCATGAAGAGGCGGGTGTCCTCGGCAAACAGCGGACGCTCGATCACCACCGGGGCCTGCGAGAGCAGCGCCAGATTGAAATACCGGTGCGTGACGCTCTTCGAGGAGGGGACCCGCAGCCGGCCGCGCACCCGCCGGCCCGAGGGCACCTCGTAGGGGTCAGTCGACGTCGAAGGCGAGGCCGTCATACCCGAATTCGACTCCCGGCGCGAGGGGCACCCGGGGCGCGCCGTAGTCCACGTCGTGGGTCAGGTGGGTGAGGATCGTCCGCCGCGCGCCGATGCGCGCCGCTGCCTCCATCGCCTCACCGACGGAGAAGTGCGTCGAGTGGGGCCGGTAGCGCAGGGCGTCAAGGATCAGGATCTCCACCCCGTCGAGCAGGCGGTAGCTGGTCTCCGGGATCAGGTTGCAATCGGTCACGTACGCGAAGCGCCCGATCCGGTAGCCGAAGACCTCCATGTCCCCGTGCCACACCGGCACCGGAACGATCCTCCTGCCCAGCACCTCGAACGGCTGCCGGATGGGGATCAGGTCGAGCTGGGGCTTGCCGCCCCCCTCCTGGGTCGCTTCGAAGACGTAGGCGAACGCCCGGCGGATGTTCATCAGGGTTGCCTCGGATCCGAAGCAGGGGATCGCCGAGCCCTGGCGGAAGTTGAAGATCCGGATGTCGTCCAGCCCGAAGATGTGGTCGGCGTGGGAGTGGGTGAAGAGGACGGCGTCCACCCGGGGGAGCCCGAACCGCAGCGCCTGTTCCCGCAGGTCGGTGGGGGTGTCCACCAGGATGACCCCCTCCGCCATCTCCAGCTTCAGCCCGGTGCGCCAGCGCCTGTTCTTCGGATTGTCCGACCGGCAGACCTCGCAGGGGCAGCCGATCACCGGCACTCCGGTGGACGTCCCGCTGCCGAGCATGGTCACGCGCAGAGCCATGGAGGCGGAAGCATACCAGCAGACGACGGACGCCGATGGAGAGGCTCCGTCGGCGGACGCCGCCATCCGTCGCCGGACAGAGAGGCGCCGTCCCGAGACGGCGAGCCCCGGCAACATCCGAGAGACGCCGTCCCGCGACACCACGATTCCGGAAACGGACGGAGAAGCTCGTCCACGGACAGAGAGGCCCCGTCCGGAGATGAAGCGATCCGGATGCGGATCGAGAAGCTCCGTCCGGAGACGGCGAGATACGGCAACGATCCAGGAGACACCGTCCCGCGACGCCGCGATTCCGGAAGCGGACGGAGAGGCTCCGTCCGAGCCGGCGGGCTCCGGATCCGGACGGAGGGGCTCCGTCCGCGGATGGCGAGCTCCGGCAGCGGATCGAGAGGCTCGTTCTGCGGACGCCGCGACTCCGTCGCCGGATGGAGAGGCTCCGTCTGCGGACCTGAGCTTCCGTCTCCGGACGGTGAGGCTCCATCCGGAGACACCGCGATTCCGTCAGCTTCCGGAGAGGCTCCGTCCGTCCATCCACTCCACCCGCCGGCTCTTGTACCAGGCGTCCAGCAGACGGACCTCGCCGCCCTGGACCTGCCAGACGCGGGGCTCGTGGAAGTGGCCGAGGAGGAGGACGTCGTGTCCCTCGGCGAGGCGCCGCTCGGCGTAGCGGCGGATGGCAGCTTCCGGGAGCCGCACCTTGTGCTTGAAGTTGGTCTGCGACAGGCGGGCCTCGGTGGAATGGACCATCCGGTGAGCCAGACGGTGGGGAACGCTGCGGATCAGAAGCCGCACGGGCGCGCTCTTCGAGAGCCACCGCCAGAAGCGGTACTGCCAGTCCCGCTCATTGAGCCCGTCGCCGTGGACCGCGAGATAGCGGACGCCGTCCACCTCGAAGGAGGTTTCGAGGCCGATCCGGTCGAAGGCGTCCGCATAGGGGCTCCCCTCCAGATAGAAATCCCGGTTCCCTTCGATGTAGTCGATCTCGATCCCCTGGCGCCGGAGGTCCCGGAGGGCCTTCACGACGGCCAGGATGTCCCCGGTCTCGAAATGGCGGAACCCCACCCAGGCCTGAAAGATGTCCCCCAGGAGGATCAGGCGGCGGCAGCCCTGGGCGGGAAGGGACCGGAGCTGCTCGACGAGGGGACCCGCAGGCCCCCCGGGGCCGCCTAGGTGAGCGTCAGCGATGATGGCGATAGGCATCGCCTACACGATCGACAGCTTCGGCTTGACCGCCTCCTGCTGGGCCACCTCCTCGACCACGGCCCCGGCCACGCGCCGGAAGGCTTCGGCGTGGGGGCCCTTGGGCTCGGCCACCGCGATCGGCACGCCGGCGTCGCCGCCGAGGACGATCTTCGGGTCGAGGGGGATGGCGCCGAGGAAGGCCGTCTCCAGGAGCTCGGCGGTCTTCCTGCCGCCGCCCTCCTTGAAGATGTGGGTCTCCTCGCCGCAGTGGGGGCAGACGAAGGTGGACATGTTCTCGATGATCCCGATCACCGGCACGTTGACCTTGCGGAACATGGCGAGGCCCTTGCGGGCGTCGATCAGCGCCACGTCCTGCGGGGTCGTCACGATCACCGCCCCGGCGAGCGGGATGCGCTGGGTCACCGTGAGCTGGGCGTCGCCGGTGCCGGGAGGCAGATCGAGGACCATGTAGTCGAGGGCGCCCCACTCGACGTCGCCGAGCATCTGCTCGATCGCCCGCATCACCATGGGGCCGCGCCAGATGACCGGCGTGTCGGTCTCCAGGATGAACCCCAGGGACATCACCTTGAGGCCGTACTTCTCGAACGGGAGGATGCGGTTGCCGATGACGATCGGCTTTTCGGTGATGCCGAACATGGTCGGCACCGACGGGCCGTAGATATCCGCGTCGAGGAGGCCGACCCGGTGGCCGAGCTGGGCCAGGGCCACCGCCAGGTTGGCCGCCACCGTGGACTTGCCCACCCCGCCCTTGCCGCTCGCCACCGCCACCACGTGCCGGACCTCGGGGATGAGGCTCGCATCCTGGGAGATCGCCTTCTGGGCCGACTCCTCCCGCGTGGGGGGCCGGACGACGTGCATCTCGACCCGGACCTCCTGGACGTCGGGCAGGGTCCGGATCGCCCGTTCCGCCTCCTCCTTGACCTTCTCTGCCGCGGTCGGGTTGTGGGTGGACATCTGGAGGTCCACCGCCACCACGCCCGCGCAAGCCTTGACGGTGTGGACGAAGCCGAAGGAGACGATGTCCCGGCTCATGCCCGGGAACTTGACGGTCTTCAGCGCATCCCACACCCTGGATTCGAAATCGTTCGCCATTGTCGGGATTCCTTCTGGATGACGGGCCGCTCTGGACCCGCGGCTAAATCGTACCACAACGGTCCTGTTTCCTCAGACCACGCTCTGGCCCCCCTCGTCCTCCGGGAGGTCGACTCCCGCCAGATCGGCGATCCGGCGCCGCACCTCCTCCACCAGCTCTCCTTTGCGCCGCACGCCGTAGGCGGCCACGTCGACGGGAGCCCCGTAGCGCACGACCATGGGACCGGGGCGAATGACCCAGCTCCCTTTGCGCTGAACCTTCCGCGTACCCCGGATGCCCACCGGCACGATGGGGAGGCCGAGCTTCAGGGCCAGCAGGAAGCCACCGCGCTCGAAGGGGAGCAGGGTGTCGGTGAGCGACCGGGTGCCCTCGGGGAAGAGGAGGATGGAGACTCCGGCGCGCAGCCTGCCCATGGCCGCGGCGAAGCTCTGCCGCGCCGTGCTGCGGTCCCCACGGTCGATCGGGATGAACCCGCCGGCGGAGAGGGCCCAGCCGAAGATGGGAATGCGGAAGAGGCTCCGCTTGGCCATCATGCGGACCTGCCCCGGAACGGTGGAGAGGAGCACCGGGATGTCGAACAGGCTCTGATGGTTGGAAAGGAAGACGTAGCCCGCATCGGGATCGAGGGGGACCTCCCGGTGGACCTCGACCCGGACGCAGCTCGCGGCGAGGAGAGAGCTCGACCAGAGCCGGGCCATGACGCACACCCAGTTGCCCCGGGGCGGGATCCAGCTCACCAGGATGGACAGGACGCCCATCACGGCACTCCCCAGAACCAGGAACAGATTGCCCGTGACGGTGGCGAACAGGGTCAGCCACACGGGGGGCGGGACGGCGGGGGTGTCGGTACGCGGGGTCAAGGTCTGGGGCTCGGGTCGATGGCCTATTCTATATACAGGCAGCCGCGCCCCCGCCCCCCTGCTAGAATCCCCTTCCGCCATGGCCGTGACCAGCACCTTCGCCCGCCGCTTCCGGCTGCTGAGCCTCCTGCGTGCGAGCCTGGTCGCCGGAGCGGTGTACGACCTGCTCTTCGCGGTGGCGATGGTGGCCGCCCCGGGAATACCGGCACGGATCTTGCTGTTGCCGCTCCCACCCCTGCCCCAAGGGGCGTTCTACCTCTGGATCATGGCCACGCTGCTCCTGATGCTCGCCCTCCTCTACCTTGCCGCGGCGCACGATCCGCGCCGGTACAGCGCCATCATCGTGGTGGCGATCGGCGGCCGGATCCTGGGCGCGCTGGCCTTCGTAGCTGCGGCCCTGCGGGACCCGTCCTTGAGCGGGCTCTATCCGCTGGCGGCGGCGGACTTCGCCTTCGGGGCCGTCCACGCCGCCTCCTGGTGGCCCATCCGCTCGTGAAGACCCGGGACATCGCTGCGCAGACGGGAGAGTTGGGGATCCTGACCTGGCGGGCCTTCTTCGCCATGATCTCGCCCCCGTACGAGATCCGCTCCTGGTTGCGCCAGATGGAACAGATCGGCGTCCGCTCCCTCGGGGTGGCGGGGATCACCACGATCTTCACCGGCATGGTGCTGGCGCTCCAGACCGCCCTCTCCCTGCCCTCCCTCGGGGTCAAGTACTACATCGGCGCCGTGGTTTCGAAGTCCCTGGTGCGGGAGCTGGGGCCGGTGCTCACGGCCTTGATCGTGGGGGGCCGCATCGGAGCCGGCATGACCGCCGAGATCGGCACCATGAAGGTGACCGAGCAGATCGACGCCCTGCGCTCCATGGCCGCGGACCCGGTCAAGAAGCTGGTCGCCCCCAAGCTGGTGGCGACCCTGGTGATGCTGCCGGCCCTGACGGTGATCGGAGATGCCCTGGGCATCCTTGGCGGCCTGATCGTCGCCACCTACACCCTCGATCTCGCGCCGGGGCTCTACATCAACGACGTGTTCGAATCGCTGAATTTCGGGGACGTCTTCAGCGGCATCACCAAGTCCTTCTTCTTCGCCTACTTCATCGCCATCGTCGGCTGTTACAACGGCCTCAACACGGCGGGCGGCGCGGACGGGGTGGGGCGGGCGACGACGAACACCGTGGTGCTGGCGGCCATCCTGGTCCTGGTCTCCGATTTCTTCCTCACCAAGCTCTTCTACATCCTGACGTGAAAGGGAATCCCATTGCCTGAAGCGCTGTATCAGGTCCGCGGTATGGTCAAGAAGTACGGCAACCGTGTCGTGCTCGACGGCGTGGACTTCGACGTGCTCCGGGGCGAGTGCCTGGTGATCCTGGGCAAATCCGGCAGCGGCAAGAGCGTGACCCTGCGCCAGCTCAACGGCCTCGAAAAGCCCGAGGGCGGCACGGTGACCTTCGACGGGATCGAGATCTCGTCGCTGGAGGAGCGCGAGCTCTTCCCCCTGCGCGAGCACACCAAGATGTCCGAAGCCGAGATCGCCGACACGGTCCGGCGCAAGCTCGCCATGGTCAACCTCAAGGACGTGGAGCGCAAGGCCCCTTCGGACCTGTCCGGCGGCATGCGCAAGCGCGCGGCCC
>DASQEB010000325.1:0-3466 GCA_035633875.1 Thermoanaerobaculia bacterium | reverse complement strand
CATCGTCGCCGAGGCCCTCGCCGGTGAGTCCGGCATCAGCATGGCCCGGCTGGGGGACTTCCGCGGCATGTACGTCGGCGAGTCCGAGCGCAACCTCACCCGCATCCTCTCCCTGATCGAGTCCCTTCACCCGGTCATCGTCTTCGTGGACGAGATCGATCAGACTCTCGGCTCGCGCGGCGGTAACAGTGGGGACGGCGGCGTGGACAATCGCATCTTCGGCCGCCTCCTGGAATTCATGAGCAACACCGATCACCGCGGAAAGATCCTGTGGATCGGAGCCAGCAACTTCCCCGACCGCATCGACCCCGCCATGAAGCGCGCCGGCCGCTTCGATCTGATCCTCCCCTTCCTCCTCCCGGACGAGGAGAGTCGCCGCGAGATCCTCCGCGTCCTCCTCGAGCGTGAGCTGCGCGGCGTCCAGGGCGTGGACAACCGCATGACCGACACCGACTTCCGCGAGCTGGCCGGCCGGACCCAGGGCTTCAGCGGCGCCGAGTTGAGCGCCATCGTCCTGGAGGTGCTCCGCCGCATCGCCCAGCGCCGCGTCGCGTCGCAGGAAGCGGCGGCCATCACCGTCGGGATGTTCCGCGAGGTCCTCGCCGTGTACCGGCCGCCCCAGGGGGTGCGCCAGAGCTATCTGCAGATGGAGGAGCTGGCCATCCGCGAGGTGAGCTTCCTCGACATGCTCCCGGAGGAGCACCGCCGCCGTCTGGAGGAAGCCGGGACGTGAGCGTACCTCCGCTGAACCTCGCTGCCCTCCTCAAGGGAACCCGGATGGTGGGGCCGGGCCTGCGCGACGCCGTCTGGGTCCAGGGCTGCTCGATCCGCTGTCCCGGCTGCGCCAACCAGGCTTATCTCGCTCACGAGCGCCGGGTCCTGATGCCGATCGGGCGCCTCCTCGCCCATCTCGAAGCCCGCCGCGACCGCATCGACGGCTTGAGCGTCCTGGGCGGCGAGCCCACCGAGCAGCCCGAAGCCGTGGCCGCCCTCCTTCGGGGAACCCAAGCGCTCGGCCTCTCCACCGTCCTCTTCACCGGCCGCACCCTGGAGAGCCTCGAGCGCGATCCCGCCTGCGCCGGCCTCCTCGCCCACACCGACCTGCTGATCGACGGTCCCTACCTGGAAGCCGAGAAGGATCTCACCTTGCACTGGCGGGGCTCGCGCAACCAGCGGCTGCTTCTTCTTTCTGATCGATTCAAACCCGAGGAGCTCCAAGCCCCTCCGGCCAACGGGGAGATTCTCCTTTCGCCGCGGGGAGCTCTCTTTCATGGGGTTGGGACAAGAGTGCTGATCGATCCGGAGGCGCGATGAGCGACGAACGGGTCCTCCACGCGGTCAGGACTGCCTCGGAGCTCGCGCAACGTGGCGAGACTCAGGAGGCGTACAACGCTCTGGCCGCGGTGCGAGATCTCCTGGATGAGGTCGAGGACGAGGACGTCTGCTCGATCTGGGAAGCTGCTTGTGCAGAGCTGCGGCACAAGTTGGGAGGCGACCTGCGGGTCCGGGATCGTCCGTTTACGTTCGGCTTTTTCCAGAGCCTCTCGGAGGCCGCTCACCGCACGATCCATCAAAATACCAAGATTTCTCTCACCGGGGACGGGAACGTCGCGGAATTCATCATGCTCCTCCGTCAGGAGCTGGAGGAGGCTCCTGAGGATGACGTCCTCCTGAGACACCGGTTGATGACCGATCTCGCGTTTCTCCTGATCTCCACAGGCCGGGACCATGAAGCCAGGGGTCTCCTGCAGCAGGCGGAATCCCTGGAGGGATCTTTCGAGGATGAGCTTCCCAAGCTTCAGCGGCGAATCATCACGGCTCGACGGAAACAGCACCTTCTCCATGATTTCGCCGGAGCCCGGCAGATGTTTCTCGATCTCCTCCCGGACGCGGAGCGCCTGCTCGAGGGCCCGAAGAAGCTGGAGATTTACGGCTACATCCTGGAATCGCTGTGGGCCGGGCAGGGTCGTCCGGACAACCCACTGATCCTGCACCTCGCTGCGAAAGGATGCGAGCTCTTCGAAGAGATCCTGGACGGGCAGCCGGGGAGCGCGGCCCGGAGGCGGATCCGGGAAAACTTTCAAAGGTTTTTTGAAGGCGCTGTCCTGGCCCTGCTATCTGCCGCGCACCGGGTGGGTGACGACACGGACGAAGGGCAACATCTTCTGGCGCGGGCCTGGAGGGGCTCCATGGCTGCCAGGAACCCTGAGCTGCGGGCCACCATTCCTACGCCCGCCGCAGACGAGTTGCGGCATCTGAGGGAGTTGGAGGATGTCTTCCATGGCGCCCTCCGGGATCGGCTTGTTCTGCGCACGGGGAATTGGCGTGAGGCCCTCGAAAGCGTCCACGAACACGAGATGGCCGTTCTGCGCGCCTTCCGCGCCGCCTCGCAAGGCGGTGACCCGCCGGAGCCGTCTCCCGAAGGGCCAGCCGTGGCGTTCTTCCTGGTGAGAGACCTCATTCAGCAGCCCGCCCTCTGCGTGATGGGCCGGCACAAAGGACGATACGACGTCCGGCTGATCCCGCACGTGAACGTGGCGGATCCCCTGGCCGCCTGGAACGAGTCGTCCTCCGGCAGCGCCGCCTCCCCTCGGCGAGAGGTCTACATGGAGGAAGCGGATACTTCGAACCGAAGCGGCGCGCTGGTCGGAATCAGCCGTCTCCTGCCGCGGTCGTTTTCTCTGCTGCCCACCCGCAACTGGAGAGCCGGTGCGGGAGAGACGAGTGCGCCTCTCTTCCCCGATTCCTGGTTTCTCTTCCCGGACGGCGCGCTGACGGCCACCCCTTTGGAGATGCTTCCGGACTCGGAGAACACATACTTTGGCCAGGGCAGGGCGGTCCACCTCTGCCTGCGCTCGTCCGTGGTCCCTGCGTGCGGAGAGGAGGTGGATTTCGGCCGCGGCTGGTTGGGCCTGGGCGGAGTCCCGCAGGCCGGGCCTCTCTCCTACTTGCCGGGGAGCCTGGAGGAGGTCACGCGCCTGGAGAGGCTGCTGCGGGAGCAGGGGTACCCCGCCCAGATTCTGACCGGTCCGGACGCCACCGCCGCCAGGCTGCGCAAGGAGCTCGATCTCCTGAAACCCGCCGTTCTCCACATCGCGGTCCACGGCTGCGCCGACCGTGAGCATCCGGACGCCTGCGCTCTGATCCTGGCGGACGATCCGGAAAGTCCCGAGCGCGAGCTCCTGCCGTTCCGGCGCATCCGCGCCCTCGATCTCTCCGGAACCCATCTGGTGGTGCTCTCCGCCTGCAAGAGCCTGATCGGGCGCTCCGGCCGGGACGCGGGGATGCAGGGGCTGGCCTGGGCCTTCCTCCAGGCCGGTGCCGCCCAGGTGATCGCTGCCCGCTACGCGGTCCGGGACGAGGACGCCGTCCTGTTCATGGAATCCCTCTACCGGCACCTGCAAACCCACACCGCCGCCGCGGCTCTAGGGCACGCCCGGGACGAGTGCCTGCGATCGGGAATGGC
>DASQEB010000324.1:0-25929 GCA_035633875.1 Thermoanaerobaculia bacterium | reverse complement strand
GCGATCCTCTCTCAACGGATTGTATCGCCTGACAGATCCGGACATTCCGATCTGGCGGGAGTCGGCGCGAGAAAACCGCGCGGGCCGTTCCCCGGGTCCCGCAGGGACCCGGTCCACCTCAGCCCCGTGTCTCCTCCGGCTGCGCCGTCTCCTGGCACTCTCGGGCGGACGCATCGCTGGGCTTTAGCGCCAGAGCCCTGGAGCAGGCATCGTAGGCGGATACCCTCTCTCCGAGCGCCAGGTAGACCTGGCCCAGGGCGAGCAGGTGGTCGTAGTTCGCCACGAAGCCGACGGCCTTCGAGAGCTCCTTCTTCGCCCGTTCGTAATGTTTCCGCCTCTTCTCACCGTCGCTCTCCCCTTCGGCCTTGCGCTTCGCGCGCAAGCCGCGGGCGTAGTGGATCGTCGCCCGCTCGGTATGATCGCGGTAGTGGCTGCCGATGATCTCGGTGCTCCCGGGAACCTGGGCGTAACCGGTGGTGAGGCCGGTGGTGATCAGACCGAGCAGCAGAGCCAGGACAGCGGTTCTCTTCATCGTGTCCTCCTGAGGAAGCCCCCTGTCGAGACGGCGAGGGGCCCCGGTATCGGGACCCGCCGGAGCGCCCGTTTGTTTAGCGCTCATTCACTCTATGACGGACTCAGGAGAAAGATTTCGCTCCGGCTCTACTCCATCCCCAACCGGCTCAGGTATCCCTTCTCGCGGACGATCCGCAGCATCCACCCGAAGAAAGCCGCGCCGGCGGCGAGGTAGGCCAGGTTCATCCCGAGGGCGAGCGCCAGGGATCCCCAATCCACCCGGTTGGTCTGGAGAGCCGCCCGCATGCCTTCGAACACGTAGGTGGACGGGAGAAGGCGGGCAACGACCTGGAGCCCGCCGGGAAGAATGTCCAGAGGGTAGAAGACGGCGGAGACGGGCTGGAGCAGGAAGGGGACGCCCCAGATGAGGGCCTCGGCGGCCTGGCCGAAGCGGAGGATGATGCCCATGGTGCACATCCCCACAGCCCAGCCGAAGAGGAGGAGGCATGCAAGGAAGGGGACGAGGGCCGGGCCGACTGCCAGGAGATTGAAGGAGTAGAAGAGCCACGCAAGCCCCCCCAGGACCACGGCCGCGATCAGGGCTTTGATGACTCCCACGAGGCAGGTGGCGAGCATCAGCTCGGAGATGCGGACGGGCGCGATGAAGAGGTTGAGGATATTGCGCACCCAGACCTCCTCCGTGATCGAGACGGTGACGGATTGCTGGGAACGGTAGAGAATGTCCCAGAAGATTACGGCGCCGATGAGGAAAGTCACGGGCGCGGCCACCTCGGCCCGTTCGAGATAGCGGGTGAGAAAGCCCCAGACGAGGAGGTCCATCACCGGCCAGAAGAAGATCTCCCCGGCCCGGGTGGCGCTCCGTCGGTAGAGGTAGAGGTGGCGCAGCACCAGGGCGCCGACGCGGGTCCACATCAGCGGCGCTCTGCTCCCTGCGGGATCTGGTTCCGGGCGATGTCGATGAACAGCTCTTCGAGGGACCGGGAGCCGGCGCTCGCCAGGACCTCGGCCGGGGTCCCCTCGGCGGCGATGCGGCCGCCGGCGAGGAAGATCACCCGGTCGCACAGGCTCTCGACCTCGGGCATGTTATGGGAGGTGTAGAGCAGGGAGACGCCCCGCTCGCTCCGGACGCGGCGGAGCACGTCCCGCACCTTGGCGGCGATGTCCGGATCGAGGCTCGCCGTGGGCTCGTCCAGGAAGAGGATCTCCGGGTCGTTGACCAGGGCCTTCGCCAGGTTGAGCCGGGTCTGCTGGCCGGAGGAGAGGCCGCCGGTGGGCCGGTCGAGGGTCGCTCGGGGGATCTCCAGGAGGTCCAGCAATTCCTCGACCTTCTTGCGCGGCCGGCGCAGGCCATAGAGGCGGGCGAAGACGTTCAGGTTCTCCCAGACCGTGAGGTTGCTCGGCAGGGCCACGTAGGTGGACGAGAAGTTGACCCGCTGGAGGATCTCCCGGCGGTGGCGGGCGAGCTCGAGACCGAAGATGCGGATCTCACCCGCCGTAGGCGTGGTGAGGCCGAGGGTGAGTTGGATGGTGGTCGTCTTGCCCGCGCCGTTCGGCCCCAGCAGCCCCAGGATCTCCCCGCGCCGGAGCGCAAAGGAGATCCCGTCCACGGCGGTGACGCCGTCGAACCGCTTGGTGAGGTCGCGGACCTCGATGACGTCGGCGGGGGGCTGGATCTCGGGCAAGAGGACTCCGCGGGCGCGCTCTCCGGTTCCATTCTACCGGCGTCTCCCGCCCGCCGCCGGATCCCCCGAGCATCCTCATCGCGCAGGGACTGAGTTCGATGCTGTTCTGGTCGAGGAAGCGAGCCCGAAGCGGTCGAAGTCGCGCGAGATGGCATCCCGCCTCACCCGGGAGCTGGACCGGGCGACATAGAGGCCGTTGGGCATCCGCTCGTAGCCGTACGCCACCAGGACCCGGGCCGCGTCCGGCCGGGGGCGCCAGTAGTGAGCGACGATATCCGGCCGGAGCTCGCCGAGGCTGTAGTTGTAGTCCGTCTTGTCGTGGCCGGGCATGAAATCCCGGACCCGTGCCATCCGAGCGATCCTCCGGTCGCACTTGCCCAGGACGTCGATCGTCGGTCTCTCGGAGAAGTAGGGCGTGTGTCCGGCCGCGGCCACGGCAACCCACGCTCCCGGATCGGAGCTCTCCCGGATCAGCAGACCGACCCGTGTCATCCGGATGTTCATGGGGAGCTCGTACGCATTGTCGAGGACCCACTGAAGGCTGCCCTTGCCGTTTACGAGGGCCCAGAGGAGGAGCGCCCAGAGGATCATTCTGCGCTCCGGCCGCTCTCCCACGGTCCAGGCCCACCCGGAGCCCCCCCGGAACGACAGCAAGAAGAGGCAGGACAGGACGATCCCGGTGCTCGCGAAGGCAATACCCCATGCGAGGTCCCGCGGCGAGACCATACCTTCGGAGACCTTCTGCCCGATGTTCCACAGCCCACCGAGGAGGGCGCCCGAACCGAGGAGGAGCCCCAGACGCCGCGGCTCCGGACCGCCGGGCTGCCCGAGCCGCGCCAGCCCCATTCCGGCGAGGAGCGACAGCGCGGGAACGGCCACGGCCACGTAGCGGTTGGAGTGGTTCATGTATTCCCACGCGTCGCCGCCCACGTAGATGGAGTACGCGGCCTGGGCCAGGAACAGGACGGAGAGGAGAAGGAGCTTCGATTGCAGCGCCCGCTCGCCGCTCCTCCGAAGCCCCAGCAGGAGGAGCCCTCCGGCGGCCAGGACCGGACCGAGGTGCTGCGTCACGACCGAGCCGAAGGCCAACAACCCACGGCCGATCCGATCCACGAGAGAGCTGCCGCCCAACTTCAGGTAATAGGTGTTGGGCAGCAGATCGCCGTAGAAGGACCACCGGAACGCGAGGTGGAGCCCCTTGGGAATCACGACCGCGGACAGGAGAAACGCAGCGACCCAAAACCTCGCGCGCCTACCCCGGGCGGCCGCGACGGCGTACACCGCGAGGACGGCCACGAACGTGATCGCGTCGTCGCGGGTGAGCACGGCAGCTCCCAGGCAGCCGCCGAGGCCGAGCAGGTCCGTTGGCCGGCCCTCGTCCCGGAAGCGGAACGCAAGGAGCGTGGCTCCGCTCGCCAGGAGCGCCAGGAGACCGACCTCCATCCCACGCAGAGTCCAAAAAATCAGCGGATAGGAGAAGGCCGTCAGGAAGACGGCGAAGAGCCCGGTCCAGCTCCGCCGAAAACCCGTGAGATTCTTTGCGATGGACGCTAGCACCCAGAGTTGAGCGAGGAGCAGGAGCGCGCCCGAAATCGCCACCGCCAGAGGCATCTTGGAAATAGGCAGGGGCAGGAGGTGGAGCGCGGCCAACCAGAGGGTCCAGAGGAAATTCGAGTAGCCCTCGACCGGAGGCTGCTCTCCAGGATTCCAGACCAGCCCGTGCCCCTCGGCCAGGTTGCGGGCGTAGCGCAGCGAAATCATGGAATCGTCGAAGAGAGTGAAGTAAATTTCGCCGTCAACCACGAAACCCGTGCGCAGGATGAACAGGAGGTAGAACGTGAGCGCACCCCAGACCACCACCCGCCAGAGGAAGCTCGAAGCCTCGGGAACACTTTCGGCATCGTCCGGGACGAGCCGCGGAACCGGACCGGACATGACCCACCCCCTTCAGACGCGAAGCGTCGTGCGGAAAACCTGATCGAAACAGGGTGAACGGCGGCGGGACCTGCGAGTCCGTCTTCGAAAGATTTACGCTAAAAAAGCATGTTTGTCCAGAGGCAAAAAACAGATTCTTCCAGCGTCAAGTGCACATTGCCCTGATGCCGATCGATCGGAAGGAGAGATCGCGGATTCGATGGCGAAGACTACAATCGGATCCGCCACTTCGCCGTCGATCTCGATCACCGTCCCCTAGGGTTGCGAGAGCGCGGCCGTGACGGAGACGAGATCGAACCAAGGTGACGGTCAGTGCGCCCGGAGGCTGCGGGCGATCAGCCCAACGCCTCCGAAGAGCAGGACCAGCATGACGATGGTGTTGAAGAGGCTCGTGGACCGGAAGTAGATCTCCAGGTTCATGAGGATGCCGGCCAGGATGATCACCGCGCCGGCGATCACGAGGAGCCAGCCGAGCTTCGACCGGCCGTCGAAGAACAGCAGGGCGATGCCGATGACGAAGGGCACGAGGGTGAGCCCGAAGGCGTTGTACCCCCAGAAGTGCCAGAAGCCGCTCGTTACGGTGACCTGGCTCGTCAACAGGTATCCTCCGGCGGCCGCCATGGCCAGCCCCACGAGGAACTCCCCCAGCCCTCCCGGCGTCCCCCCGGCGCCCCGCAAGCGTGTCTCGTCGTTCATGGTAGCCCGATCATAGTGCATTCGAAGCGCGCGGCTCCGCCTCCCGGAAGGCTTCACCGGGCCCCGGTTCGTAGCGCACCGAGTGCCCCCACGCTACGAGCGGCTTCTCGAACATCCTCCAGGAGAGGAGCGCGACGGCGATGGTAGCGGCGGCGGCGCACAGCGTCACGGCGATCTCGGGCGCGGTGCCGAACGCGGGCGGCCGGTCCAGGAGCAGCCCGTGGGCCAGTCCGTTCACCGCCTGGTGGAGGAGGTAGACGCCGTAGGCGAGGATCCCCAGGCCGCGCAGCCAGAGCAGACGCACGAGCCAACTCACGGGCCCCCGGCGCTCGGTGACGGCGAGGAGCAGGAGGCAGGTATAGAGCACGGCGAGGACCGAGGCGAAGTACGGGCTCCTCTCGAACAGGAACGGCTGGAAGCAGAGCGCCGCCAGAGCGGCGGCCAGCGCGGCCACACATCCGTACAGGGCCCACCTGCATCTGGCGATGGCCTGCCGGCCCCCCTTGCGCCGCATCAGCCAGGCGCAGAGGACTCCCAGGAGCAGAGCGTCCGCCCGGCACGGCATCAACACGAGGGCTCCGAACCCGTCCCGAGAGTCGGAGATGACGCGGAACACGGGCGCTGCCAGGGCCAGCCCGCCGACAACGAACGGGAGGCGCCGCACGGCGATGAAGCGGATGACGAGCGGCAGCAGGAGATAGAACTGCTCCTCGATGGCGAGCGACCACGTGATGCTCAACCACTCCGGGCCGAACCGCTCGTCGCGGGCCATCAACAGGTTCTGGGTAAAGGTGGCGTACGACCAAGCCGGCAGTGGCTCCTCAAAGAGGCCGCTCACCGCGGGCGAGGCGACGAAGGTGGGAACCGCCGTGAGCACGAGGTAGAACAGGGCCAGCCAGGCGAAGTACAGAGGGACGATGCGGCAGAGCCGCCGGGCGTAGAACGCCTTGAAGTAGCCCGGAGACTCCCGGTGGTCGAGTAGAATGCCGCCGATCAGGAACCCCGAAAGCACGAAGAACAGGTCCACCCCGCTCCAGGCGAGGCGGAGCACCCGAGCGGCCAGCACGGCCAGGGTGCCGGCTTCCCCTTGCAGAGGGGAGCCCACGTAATGCCACACCAACACCAGGAGGATGGCAAGGCCACGCACGCCATCCAACTCGGGGATGCGCCCTCGGGTCTCTTCGGAGGTGGACAACCGCGAAAGTGTATCAGACGCGGCGCAGGATCAGGTGACGGTAGGAGCCGACCGAGGGCTCGTCGTGCTCCACCACCAGGGGCGCCCCAGAGCGGGCCAGGATGCCACCCATCTGCCGGTTGGTGCTGGTGAAAACGAGGTCGAGCAGCGCAAGGCCCGCGCGCCGCAGCAGACTTGGCCGCACGCCGTCGGGCAGGAACTTGTCGAAGACCGCGAGCCGCCCTCCGGGACGGAGAACCCGGGCGGCCTCGCGCAGGCACCGGGCTGGGTCCGGAATCACCTCCAGCACCATGTGGAGGATCGCGGCGTCGAAGGAGCCGTCCGGAAGGTCGAGCGCCATGCCGTCCATGACCCGGAAATCGACGCCCGGCCGGGCATGGGCCCGGGCCTGCCGCAGCATCGCTGGCGTCAGGTCCGTGGCCAGGACCTCGACGCCCTCCGGAATGAACGGCAGGTCGGCGCCCGTGCCGCAGCCGATGACGATCAGTCGCTCGCCGGGCCCAAGAGACAGCAGATCGATGGAGCGCTTCCGCTCACCGTGGAATCTGGTGATCCGGTCGTAGTGTGGCGCCCAGAGGGAGTAGCGGAACCGGAGCCACGCGTTCGACGCCATGAGGCGAGGATAGGAGATCGGCTGAGGGCACGGCAACGGCTGCTGTACAATCCCTCGCAATGTTCGTGGGCCATTTCGCGGTGGGATTGGCGGGCAAGCGTGCCACGCCGCGGGTGTCGCTGGGGACCTGGTTCCTCGCGGTCCAGTTCCTCGACCTCCTCTGGCCGATCTTCCTCCTGCTGGATTGGGAGCACGTGCGGGTCACTCCGGGCTACACCCGGCTCAGCCCGCTGGACTTCTACGACTACCCGCTCTCCCACAGCCTGCTCGGCGCAGTCTTCTGGTCCTTCCTCTTCGCTGCGGTCTGGGCCCTGCTCCGGCGGCAGCAGAACCGGTTCCGGACCGGCCTCCTCCTCGGGGCCGGAGTGCTGAGCCACTGGGTCCTCGATTTCCTTACGCACCGTCCCGACCTGCCGCTCCTCCCCAAGGTAGGTCCCTATGCCGGGCTGGGGCTCTGGAACCATCCGGCGCTGGCGATCGCCCTGGAGGGCGGGCTCTACGCCTTCGGGATCTTCCTCTACGTCCGGAGCACCCGGGCCCGCGACCCCGCCGGCCGGTTCGGGCTCTGGGCGCTGCTCCTGCTGCTCCTTGGGCTCTGGCTGGCCAGCGCCTTCGGACCGCCGCCGGAGGACGAAGCCCCCATCGCCTGGACCACGCTCTCCCTGTGGGTCGTGGTCTTCCCTTGGGCCGGGTGGGTGGATCGGCACCGCTCGAGCGTTACCTCCCCCGAGGGATAGTCCCTCCCCGACCCTCAAATGGGTGCCGCAACGCGGCACCAGCCGGTACAATGCACGGCCCCGCGGTGGGACGTGCCCGCCGGCCTGGGATGCTTCAACGATGAGGAGCGATGTTTCAATGATCGTACGTTTCAAGACCGTCGCGCTGCCGACCCTCCTGGCTTTGACCTTGACCGCTTCGGCTTCCGCCCAGGAGTTCGCCGGGCCGCCGCCCTGACCTGGACGGCCCCGGACTGCGCTCCCATCATCGGCACCGCCTCGGTGACCTACACCACGGACGATGGCACGACGAGATTGGCGCGATTTCGTTCTCGCCCGCCGCACCCTCCCTCCTCTACCTCGGCCTGACCTCCGAGCAGATCCAGTAGACGAAGTGTCCTCCCGGGGGAGGCCTGTCAGGCCGTCCCTGCGGTTCGTTTCGTCCAGACTCTCGGGGAAAAAAGGGGGCAGAGGCGCCCCAGAGGATGGGTCGCCTCCGCCCGAGGGGAGACTTATGTCCTTGTCCGCGGGACCACCGCGCTCGTCAGAACGGCGCCTTCAGGTGCCCGAGGTCCTCGCGGCGGCCGATCGGCGGCGTGATCGGCTCGCGGGCCGGCTCCTCGAAGAAGCGCAGGACCTGAATCGGATCGGTGTGGGCCAGCCGGTGATAGAACCGGAGGGCCACTTCCACCTCGGTCCGCCAGAGGGTGCAGCGCTCGTTCGAGGGTTCCCGCGAGTCCTCGCCATCCAGCGAGGAGGCCACGAAGGAGCTGTGATTGCAGATGTGCCGGGCCCAACATCCCCGGCAGGGGAAGGCCTCGTCGTCGTCCTGAAACGTCGCCGGCTCCATCTCCTCCACCGGAAAGTCCAGCAGAAGGCCGCTCATCATACGCGAATCGAAGCCTTCCAGCAAAGAGAGCTGCGAAAGACCGGCGGCCGACAGGCCCGGGGTCGGGAACCCGATGGAGTCTCCCGGGAACCCGTCCAGGGGCTCGCTGCGCCGCAGTCGGCCGACGATCCGGGTGAGGGGCCTGTAGTCCACCGGCAGGCGCTGCGCCGCCAGCTCGCCGGCCATCTCGTCACAAACGGCCATGAGGTCGTTGCGGAACTCCCGCACCCGGGAGGGGTGAGGCAGGGCGTCCAAGGCCGAATCCTCCAGCCGGACTGCGTCCAGGTGCTGCACGCCGGACCGCTTGGCCCACTCCCAGAGGTCGAGCAGGCGGGCGCGGTCGAGCACGGTGCACACCGTCAACCGGTCGGCCAGGCGGCGCGCCAGCAGGCGGATGGCGGGCTCGGCAGTCCAGATCTCGCCCGGGCCGGGATAGCTCCCGGAGAGCAGACGCACATGGACCGGGAGATCGGCGAGGAAGCCTGCGATCTCAGGGGTGACCTCGGAGGCGTCCACCGACAGCTCGAAGGAGAGGCCCTGCCAGGCGGGGCCGGCCAGGCGCTTGGACTCGACCACGATCCTCTCCAGCAGGCTCCGGCCGGGGAACACGCCTCCCCAGTCCAGGTGGAGCTTGACGTGCCCGGTACCAAGAGATTGCTTGAAAACGAAGTAAAGCGCCGGCAAGGCCGTCTCTTCGTCCGGTTGGTCGATGCGCGCGTGGATCGTGTCGTCGAGCCGGTAGAGCGAGCCCAGGCTCCACCAACCGGCCGCCTCCAGGGCCCCGACAGCCTCCGGCTCTTCCCGCCAGCCGGCCCAGCCCTCGGAGGTGAGGAGATCCTCGCTCGTGAGCCACCCGACCAGGTCCTCGTCCAGGTTTCCTGTCTCCAGAGCGGCAGCGATGTGGAACTGGAGCTCCTCCGGGACCTCCACCACCGCCGCCCTCTCCAGGTCGTAGATCAGACTGCACGAGCCGTCCCCGTCGATGAGCGGGTGCAACGCGCGCAGGCGAAGGGCACCGGGCATGGGCATGGCGGTGAGTTGCATGAATCCGTCCTCCTCGTTGGCGATGACAACAGCGGATCGGTCGTATCACAACTACTCAAAAGACGAACGACCTCTCCACACGCCTCTATTACTCTTGGTTGCCGCAGAGGCGGATTCTGAGACAAATTCGAGGAAGAAATTTCCCGGCGTCCTCCGGGCGTCTCGGAAAGCGGCCTGTCTCCACGGCAAGTTCTTTGGATGGAGGATTTAGGGGTTTTTGCCAAGAGGTGCCCCCTCCAGAGCGATCTGTGTGCTCTGCAGGGGGAGAATCGATCAGGATAATTTAAGAAGCAACTTCTTGGTTTATTTTTGCGCCGAGGCTGCGTCAGGCTTCAGCCAACGGTCGAGCCAGCCGAGCACCGTCTCATGCCACTGGATGCTGTTGGCGGGTTTCAACACCCAGTGGTTCTCGTCGGGGAAGTACAGGAACTGGCTGGGGATGTTCCGCCGCTGGAGCGCGTTGAAGGTGGCGATCCCCTGGTTGTCCGGCACCCGATAGTCGAGGCCGCCGTGGATGACCAGCATTGGCGTCTTCCAGCGGTCGACGTAATTCGCCGGGTTGTGCTTTTCGTAGGTCTCGGGGGTCTCCCAATATGGTCCGCCCTGCTCCCACTCGGGGAACCAGAGCTCCTCCGTGCCGTAGTACATCATCCGTTGATCGAAGATGCCGTCGTGGTTGACCAGACAGTCGAAGCGGTCCCCCCAGTTGCCCGCGATCCAGTTGATCATGTAGCCGCCGTAGGAGGCTCCGAGGGCGCACGCCCGATCGCCATCGATCCAGGGATAGCGCTCCAGGGCGGCCTCCAGACCATTCTGGAGATCGACCAGGGGCTTGCCCCCCCAGTCCTTGCGGATGGCGTCCGTGAAGGCCTGGCCGTAGCCGGTGGAGCCGTGGAAATCCACCGTCACCACCGCATAGCCGGCCCCGGCGTAGGTCTGCGGGTTCCAGCGGTAATGGAAGTCGTTGCCGAAGGAGCCCTGGGGGCCGCCGTGGATGAGGAAGGCCAGGGGATACTTCTTCCCCGGCTCGAATCCCACCGGCTTCACCGCCCAGCCGTAGACGGTCTCGCCGTTCCATCCCGCGAAGCTGAACTGCTCCGGCTCGCCCATTCGGACCGCCGCCAGTTCCTCCCTGTTGATCTCCGTGATCCGCCGGAGGCCCGATCCATCGCGCCGCACCGTGAACAGCTCCACCGGAGAGCGCAGGGTCTCGCGCCCGAAGACCAGGAGGTCCCCCGCAACCTTCGGGTCCCGCAGGTGCCCCTCGGCCACCAGCTTCGTCACCTTGCCGCTGGCCACGTCGATGGCAAAGAGCGGCACTTGGCCGGTGTCCTGGGCGGCGGTGTAGAGCGTGCGGCCGTCGGCCGAGAAGACGACCCCGCCGGACGAGCGGTCCCAGTCGTCGGCCACGACCCGCTCGCGGCCGGAGGAGAGGTCCCGCAGCTTGATCCGGAAGCGATCGGCCTCGAAGCCCGGACGGGCCATGGCGAGGTACGCCAGCGTCTTGCCGTCCGGCGAGAACGTCGGCTGGGTGTCCCAGGCCGGGTTGGCATCGGTGAGGTTCTGCGGCGGCCGGGAGCCGTCCACCGGGACCAGATAGACGTCGAAATCCGTGGACCAGGGCTCCTCGCGGCCGGCGTCCCGCGCCGCGAAGGCCACGGACCGACCATCCGGAGAGAAGGCGAATTCCTCCGCGCCCCCGAAGGGCCGCGACGGCACGTCCGCGTTCATGCCGCGGGTGAGGTCGACCGGATCGCCGCCTGCCGCCGGCATCACGAAGAGGTGGTTGCGGCGCGCGTCGGACCAGGCGTCCCAGTGCCGGAAGAAACCGACTCCGCCCTCGTAGAGCTGGCCGCTCGCCTGCCGCTTGCCCTTCTCGTCCAACCTGCCTTTCGTGCAGGCGACGGTCGGGCAATCGGGGAAGACCTCCAGGCTGAAGGCCAGGAGTCTGCCGTCGGGAGAGACGGTGAGGTTCGCCACGTCCAGGGGCAGATCCGTGACCTGCACCGCGTCCCCGCCTGCGGCGGCCAGCCGCCAGACCTGGGAGGAACCGGACCGGGTCGAGAGGAAGTAGAGGCTCTGGCTGTCCGGCGCCCACCGTGGATTGGAGTCCCCGGCCGGATCGGAGGTCAGCCGGGTGAGGCCGCTCCCATCGATGTTGACCACCCACAGATCGGTCCTGCCCCGGTTCGCCTCAAGGTCCGTGGTGCGAACGACGAAGGCCACCCGGTCCCCGCGCGGCGAAGGCTGGGGATCGGTGATCCGTTCCATGGCGAGCAGATCGTGAACCGTGAAGGGATGCGGCTCCGCCGTGCCGGCGGGGGCCGCGAGAGCGATGAAGGCGAGAGGGATCAACAGCTTGCGCATGCGCAGGTCTCCGAGTCGTTGGTCTGGGGACTCTACCAACTCTTCACATCGAGATGGAGCCCTTGCGGAACTCGGTCTTGTCGAGATGGGCGTTGACGAGGACCGGGGTCCCCGCGCGGGCGAGCCGCACGGCCTCGGCCAGGACCGCCGGAACGTCCTCGCGGCGGGAGACGACGAGCCCCTTGCCGCCGTAACCCTCGGCCACCACGTGGTAGTCCGTGCGGGCGAGGACGGTGCCGACGTCGTCCTTCAAGACCTCCACCTGCTCCCGCGCGATCTGCGTCCAGCCGGCGTCGTTGCCGACCACGGCGATCACGGCGATCCCGTGGCGGGCGAAGGTGTCGAATTCGGCCAGGCTGTAGGCCACGGAGCCGTCCCCGTAGAGGACCCAGACGTCCGCCTCGGGCCGGCAGAGCTTTGCACCGAGGGCGAAGCCGCCTCCAACCCCCAAGGTGCCGAAGACGCCGGGGTCGAGCCAGGAGAGGGGCTGCCGGGGGGTCACCGTGTAGGCGGCGGTGGCCACGAAGTCGCCGCCGTCGGCCACGACCACGCTCCCGGCGGTAAGGGCGCGGTCGATCTCCCGGCAGAGGTCGACCGGGTTCACGCGCTCTCCGGGGACACCTGCCTGCCGGCCGATCTCGGTTTCCCGCTCCGCGTCCCGGGTACGGAGGCGCTCCAGCCAGTCCGCCCAGCGCTTCCCCGCTCCCGCGGCCTCCGCCGCCAGCCCCCGCAGGAAGAGGCCGGGATCGGCTTGGACGGCGAGGTCCGGCTTGCGGTTCTGGAGGAGGTCGTGCTCGCTTCGGTTGATCGAGACGAGGAAGGCCTTGCGGCCGATGTGGCGTCCGTAGTCGAGGCGGAAGTCGTTGGGGATGCCGGCGAGGAGGACGAGGTCCGCCTCCCGCAGCGCCTCCTTCCGCTTGTGCCGGAGTTGGAGAGCGTGGCCAGCGCCGAGGAGCCCCCGGGCGCCGCCGGCCAGGTAGACCGGTGCGCCCAGGGAGTCGATCGCCCGGGCCAGCTCGTTCGCTTTCTCCAGGGAGGGCGAGGTGAGGAGGACCTGGCTTCCCAGCACGAACACCGGACGCTTCGCCTTCCGGAGCCGGGCGGCGGCCTTGCGGACCTCCCCCCGCTCGGGGGCGGGGGCCAGGACGGGCCGGGGCGGCGCGGCCTTGTGCCGGTCCGCCCCGGCGAAGAGCTTGTCGGCGTGCCGCTGTAGGTAAAGGCGCAGGCCGGCCCCTGCGATCCCGCCCCCTGTCGAGCTCGCGCCGTACCACTCGCGGACCAGCGCCTCGTCATACAAGAGGTCCACCGGACACTCCAGAAAGACGGGACCGGGCACCCCGGAGCAGGCCATCTCGAAAGCCCGCTGGAGCATCGGCACCAGATCGCGGACGGCCTTGGCCGAGGCGGCCCACTTCACGTGGGGCTGGAACAGGGCGAGCTGATCGATGTCCTGGAGCGCCCCCCTTCCTTTCAGCAGGGTCGCCGCCGCGCCCCCGAGGATCACCACCGCGGACTGGGCGAGCTGCGCGTTCTTGACCGCGGTGATGGTGTTGGTGACCCCTGGGCCGGCCGTGACCGCCGCCACACCCGGCACGCCGGTGAGACGGAACACAGCGTCGGCCGCGAACACGGCGTCCACCTCGTGGCGGACGTCCACCACCCGGATGCCCCGCTGCTTGGCCCCCACCAGGATGGGCGAGATGTGTCCGCCGCAGAGGGTGAAGAGGAACCGCACCCCCTGCTCGACCAGCACGCCTGCGATGCGGTCGCCTCCGTTCATGGTCTATCCCTCCCGATCGAGCACGTGACGGTCCAGGGTGAAGCAGGTGAGCGTCCCCGTCATCACCAAAACGCCCTCCCGCAGCACCTCCACGGCGACCCGGCTCTTCCGGCCGTTCGTCTCCTCCACCCGCGCCCGGGCGAGGAGCCTCTCCCCCACCGTCACCGGTTGCAGGAACCGGGTCTCCGCGCCCCCCAGCACCACGTGGGAATGGTTGACCGCGAGCATGGCCGCGTAGTCGGCGAGACCGAAGACGAACCCGCCGTGGACCAGGCCATGGTCGTCCGCCGCCATCTCGGGAATCGTGACGAGCGCGACGGTGGCCGTCCCCTCGCCGATCTCCAGCGGCTCGCCCACGAGGCGGCGGTCGATGGCGAGGTGGGTGTTGGGGAGCATGGGGGAACCTTACAACACGGACCGACACGGACGAACACGGACACACACGGACAGCAAACAGGCTGCTCCGCCTGGCCTTGTCGATCCGTGCCTGTCCGTGTTCGTCCGTGTTCCCGTAGAGTAAGCGCCCATGTCCCTCGAAGACGACCTCCGCCGTTCCGTGCGGGGCGAGGTGCGCTTCGATGCGGGGAGTCGCGCTCTCTACTCTACCGACGCCTCCAACTACCGCCAGGTGCCGATCGGTGTCGTCGTGCCCCGGGACGTGGACGACCTCGCCGCGGCGGTGGCGGCCTGCCGCCGGCACGGCGCTCCCCTCCTCGGCCGCGGCGGAGGGACGAGCCTGGCCGGCCAGTGCTGCAACAGGGCGATCGTGCTGGACTGCTCGAAGCATCTCAACCGGATCCTGGAGGTCAACCCTGCGGCGCGGACCGCCCGCGTCCAGCCCGGGACGGTGCTCGATGACCTGCGCCGGGAGGCCGGCCGGCACGGCCTCACCTTCGGCCCCGATCCCGCCACCCACGCGTGGTGCACGCTGGGCGGGATGATCGGCAACAACTCCTGTGGCGTCCATTCCCTGACCACGGGCCGCACCTGCGACAACCTGGAGGAGCTGGAGGTCCTGACCTATGACGGCCTCCGGCTCCGGGTGGGCGCCACGCCCGACGAGGAGCTCGCGCGGATCGTCCGGTCCGGCGGTCGCCGGGGGGAGATCTACCGCCGTCTCCGCGATCTGCGGGAACGGTACGCGCCCCTGATCCGGGAGCGCTTCCCGCAGATCCCCCGCCGGGTCTCAGGCTTCAACCTGGACGAGCTCACCTCCGAGCGGGGGTTCCACGTGGCCCGGGCGCTCGCCGGCTCGGAGGGCACCTGCGTCACGATCCTGGAGGCGACCGTCCGCCTCGTGCCGGCCACCAGAGCGCGCGTCCTCCTCGTCCTCGGCTACCCGGACGTCTTCCAGGCTGCCGACCACGTGCTGGAGGTCCTGGAAGCGGGGCCGATCGGACTCGAAGGAATAGACCGGTCCCTCCTCGACAGCGACTTCACCCGTCGCTCCTACGGCGAGATGCTCGCCAGCCTGCCCGCAGGGGACGCCTGGCTGCTGGCGGAATTCGGCGGCGAGACCCGCGAGGAGGCGGCCGCGAGAGCGCGGGGGCTCCTCGAGAGACTGTCCGGAACATCGGGCCCCCCAGGGATGCTCCTCGTCGAGAGCTCCGCGGGGCAGTCCCGGATCTGGCAGGTGCGGGAGGCCGCGGTCGGGACGACCTCCCGGGATCCGCGCTATGGCGACGCCTGGCCCGGCTGGGAGGACTCGGCGGTGCCGCCGGCCCGGCTCGCCGCCTACCTGCGGGAGCTGCGCGCCCTCCTCGCCCGCTTCGGCTACGGCGCCTCGCTGTACGGCCACTTCGGGGACGGCTGTCTCCACGCCCGGATCAACTTCGACCTGCGTACGGCGGAGGGCCTCCGGACGTACCGCTCCTTCCTGGAAGAGGCGGCAGATCTGGCGGTGGCCTACGGTGGCTCCCTCTCCGGCGAGCACGGGGACGGCCAGCAGCGGGGGGAGCTCCTCGCCCGGATGTTCGGCGGCGAGCTTGTCCAGGCATTCCGGGAGTTCAAGGCGATCTGGGACCCGGACAACCGGATGAACCCGGGAAAGAAGGTCGCCCCCTACCCGCTGGATGCGGACCTCCGGCTGGCCCTTCCCCTCCAGGAGCCGCCCACCGCCTTTGGCTACCCCGGCGACGACGCCCGCTTCTCCAGGGCGGTCCTCCGCTGCGTAGGGGTCGGCAAGTGCCGGAAGGACGAAGGCGGGGTGATGTGCCCGAGCTACAGGGTCACACGCGAAGAGAAGCACTCCACACGGGGCCGGGCCCGGCTCCTCTTCGAGATGCTCTCCGGGCAGGTGATCGCGGACGGTTGGCGGAGCGAGGAGGTCCGCGACGCCTTGGACCTCTGCCTCGCCTGCAAGGGCTGCCGGACCGACTGCCCGGCGGGCGTGGACATGGCCACCTACAAGGCCGAGTTCCTCCACCATCACTACCGCGGACGGCTCCGGCCTAGGTCCGCCTATGCCATGGGCCTCGTCCCCTGGTGGGCCCGGATGGCCTCGCTGGTGCCGGGGATCGTCAACGGCGTCGCCCGGTCCCCGGCGGCCGGGCTCCTGAAACGGATCGGCGGAATCGCTCCCGAGCGCAGGTTTCCCGTCTTCGCCCGGCGGACGTTCCGGAGCTGGTTCACGACACGTCAGAGGAGGAGGGAGGGCGTGCCCATCCTCCTCTGGCCCGACACCTTTACCAACTCTTTCCAGCCGGAGATCGGGCGGGCCGCCGTCAAGGTCCTGGAATCCGCCGGGTTCCGGGTGGAGATCCCACGCAGGGCCCTCTGCTGCGGTCGGCCGTTCTACGACTTCGGGATGCTCGATCTCGCACGGCGGCAGCTCCGGCAGATCCTCGACGCGCTCCGCCCGGAGATCGAGGCCGGGGTCCCCGTGGTGGGACTGGAGCCGAGCTGCGTCGCCGTGTTTCGGGACGAGCTGGTCAACCTGTTCCCGGAGGACCAGGCGTCCCGGCGGCTCTCCGCCCGGACGTTCACGTTGAGCGAGCTCCTCGTCCGGGCCGGCTTCGAACCCCCGAGACTCGAAGGGAAGGCAATCGTCCAAGCCCACTGCCATCACTCCGCGGTCCTCGGCCTGGGCGCCGACCGGACCCTCCTCGGCAGTCTGGGCCTCGACTTTGAGATCCTCGACTCCGGCTGCTGCGGCATGGCCGGGGCGTTCGGATTCGAGAGGGACCACTACGAGGTCTCCGTCGCCTGCGGGGAGGGGGGCCTTTTCCCTGCCGTCCGCCAAGCCGGCCCGGAGACCCTGATCCTCGCGGACGGCTTCAGTTGCCGGGAGCAGATCGCCCACGGGACGGGACGGCGGGCTCTCCACCTCGCCGAGCTGGTCCGAAAAGGCGTGTCCGATGGATCAATCGAGCCGGATGTGTCATTCTAGAGACAGAGTCGTATCGAAGGTTACCCCGACGAGGCAAGCTCGAAGGAGGCGAGTTTCATGGCTCCACACGAGAGAGCAGTCCTTGCGCTCGCGGCGGCCCTCACGCTGTGGGTTCCGGCGGTCGCACCAGCCCAGGAAGACCTGAATGCCAGTCTGGCCCAGGCGGTCCCCCTCTTCGCCTTCCGGGAGCAGGGGAGCGCTCCGGCTCTGATCCTCCTCCGAAACGGTGGCACCCAGCAGATCCCCCAGGCCCTCGTGGCGTCCCGGGGACGCTGGCGGCTGATCGAGCTTCCCGAGGAGCTCTACAACACCTCCTGGATCCATGCCGGACGCACCCTCGACAACGGTGAGATCTGGGGGATCACGGAAGGTTTGGCCGACGGCCAGCCCTATCTTTACTTTGCCTCGAGCGGGAACGGAGGACGGACCTGGAGGCTGCGCGGACACCTCCGGAAAATCTCCCGCTCCGCCGTGGTCGACTCCTTCGCCATGGACAAGGGGGGCAAGGGCACCCTGATCCTGCGCCTGGACGAGGATCCGAGCCCAGACGCGCCACGCCTCGGCCACTACGTCTACATGACCCGGAACGGCGGTCGGGAATGGTCGGAGCCGATCTACTCCCATGGCAAACCTCTGCCGCCGTCCGACGTGCTCGCACGGCCCGACCAGACCTTCGAGCCCCAAGATTCTCCCGAGCCCGGGACCTGGCAGGGGATCCTGAACGAGCTCTCGCCGTTCGACGAGGATTGAACGGGACGCCCTCCCGGGCCCGCGTTCCACACGTTTCGCTTCTCCACGACGCCAGCTTTTTTGGCACTCTTCTTGCTCCTTCATTCAAATACCAGGGGCGGACGAGCCCGTCCGCCGCTTTGATCGTGCGTGTGGCCCGCCGGGGGTCATTCCCTGGCGGAACGAGTTACAAGAACTACCAGGAGGTGCAACAATGGCCGACCGCGATTACAGGAGACACGACGAAGACCGCGACCGCGAGCGGGGTTGGGATGAGGAGGGGAACCGCGGTTACGGTGGCAATCAGGGCGGGTACGGCGCGCAGGAGCGCGGCGGCCGGGACTATGAGCGGGGCCGTGGCTCCGAAGGGAGTTGGGGCGGCGGACGCGGCTCCGAGGGACGCGGCGAGGAGGGCGGCCGGTGGGGCAGCGGCTCCTCGGGCGGCGGCAGCGGTGGCTGGGGTGGCGGCCGTGGCTCCGAAAGCTACGGCTCCGAGGAAGGCCGCGGCTACGGCGCCCGCGACTACGGCTCGGGCGAGCGCGGCTCCAGTTGGGAGCGGGGCGGCTCATCCAGCGGCTATGGCGGCGGCAGCCAGTATGGCGGCGGCTACGGTGGTGGCAGCCAGGGTGGCGGCAGCCAGTACGGCGGTGGCGGTTACGGCGGTGGCAGCCAGTCCGGCGGTGGTTACAGCGGCGGGAGTGAGTACGGCCGAGGTGGCTATGGTGGCGGCAGCCAGTACAGTAGCGGCGGCGGCTACACCGGCGGCGGAATGGACTACGGCCGTGGCGGCAGCCAATCGTCCAGCGGCTACGGCGGCGGCACCGACTACAGCCGGGGCGGCTACGGCCAGACCGGCGGCGGCTACGGCGGCGGTGGCTCCACCAGCGGCGGCTACGGCGGTGGGACCGACTACAGCCGGGGCGGCCAGGGTGGCGGCGGCTATGCGGGCGGCAGCTACACCGGCGGCGGCACCTACGGCGGTGGCTATGGCGCGGGCACGACCGGCGGCGGCATGACCGGCGGTGGGTACACCGGCGGCGGCTACGGCCGGGGCAGCGAGTGGGGCCAGCAGGGCCCGTACAGCGGCCGCGGCCCGCAGGGCTACCAGCGCTCCAACGACCGCATCAAGGAGGATGTCTGCGAGACCCTGACCCGGCACGGGGAGGTCGATGCCAGCAACATCCAGGTGCGCGTCGAAAACGGCGAGGTCACCCTGGAGGGCACCGTCAGCAGCCGTCGCGAGAAGAGGATGGCCGAGGACGCCGTCGAGGATCTCCCGGGCGTCCGCGAGGTCCACAACCGCCTCCGCGTCGAAAACAAGGAAGGCGGCGGCGGCCTGCTCGGCTGGCTCACCGGCGGCTCCAACCAGGGCGAGAACGACCGCGACCGCTCGGGCCAGCAGGGGCAGCAGGCCGGCACCGGCACCTCGGGCGGCACGGGCACCTCGAGCGCGACGGCCGGCACCGGCTCGACCGGCACCTCCGGCACCACCTCGGGCGCCTCGGCGGCCGGCACCGGGAGCACCGGCGGCTCCACCGGCTCGACCGGCACCTCCGGCTCGACCGGATCCTCGAGCCGGACGGGCGAGAACCGCTAGTCCGTTCTCGCCGTCCCCCGCGCCGCGATCCGGTCCGACGCCGGGCGCGGCGCTTCTTTTGCCCCTACTTCTCCTCCAGGAACGGGTAGCGGAAGTCCTTGACCGACACGTAGGTCTCCTTGATGGACCGCTGCGACGTCCAGCGCAGCAGGTTCGCCATGGAGCCCGCCTTGTCGTTCGTGCCCGAGGCGCGGGCGCCGCCGAATGGCTGCTGGCCCACGACCGCCCCGGTGGGCTTGTCGTTGACGTAGAAGTTTCCCGCCGCGTGCCGCAGGACCTTCATCAGGTGCTGGACCGCCTTGCGGTCCTCGGCGAAGATCGCGCCGGTCAGGGCGTAGGGGCTCGTCGTATCTACCAGCTCCAGGGTCTCCTCGACCGCCGCGTCCTCGTAGACATAGACGGTCACCACCGGTCCGAAGATCTCCTCCTGCATCAGCTTGAAGCGGGGGTTCGTGGTGAGCACCACGGTGGGCTCGATGAAGTAGCCCTCGGACTTGTCGCCGTTGCCGCCGGCCAGGATTTCGGCCTCGCTCGAATTCTTCGCGTGGTCGATGTAGCCCATGATCCGGTCGAAGGAGTACTCGTCGATGACCGCCGCCACGAAGTTGCGGAAGTCCACCGGCGTGCCCATCCGGATCTGCTTGAGCTCGTCGAGGAGCATCTCCCGAATCCGGTCCCAGAGCGAGCGGGGGACGTAGACCCGCGAACCCGCCGAGCACTTCTGCCCCTGATACTCGAAGCTGCCGCGCAGGACGTTGGCCACCACGGCCGGCACGTCCGCCGAGGGGTGGACGAAGACGAAGTTCTTGCCGCCCGTCTCGCCCACGATCCGGGGATAGGAGCGGTAGTCCGGGAGCTTCTCGCCGATCGTCTTCCACATCGACCGGAAGACCGGCGTCGAGCCCGTGAAGTGGAGGCCGCTGAAGTCCCGGTGGGCGAGCGCCGGGTCCCCCACGTTGGCGGCCTTGCCCGGCAGAAAGTTGACGACGCCGTCCGGCAGCCCCGCCGCCTGGAGCACCTTCATGATGTAGTAGTTCGAGAGGACCGACGTCGAGGCCGGCTTCCAGAGGACCGTGTTCCCCATCAGCGCGGGCGAGGTCGGCAGGTTCCCGCCGATCGACGTGAAGTTGAACGGGGTGACCGCGAAGACGAACCCTTCGAGGGGCCGATACTCCACCCGGTTCCAGACGCCGGGCGCGGACCACGGCTGGTCTTTGTAGAGGACCTGCATGAAGTAGGGATTGAAGCGCCAGAAGTCGATGAGCTCGCAGGCGGAGTCGATCTCGGCCTGGAAGACGGTCTTCGACTGGTTGAGCATGGTCGAGGCGTTGAGCGTGTCCCGCCACGGGCCGGCCAGCAGCTCGGCCGCCCGCAGGAGCACCGAGGCCCGCTCCTCCCAGCTCACTTCCGACCACTCCCGCCAGGCCTCCTTCGCGGCCTCGGCCGCGGCCTCGACCTCGGCGGCCCCGGCCTGATGGTAGGTGGCGAGGACGTGCTTGTGGTCGTGCGGGCAGACGGCCGTGGCGGTCTTGCCGGTCCGCACCTCCCGGCCTCCGACAATGACCGGGATCTCGATCTCCTCGGACAGCATCTCGTCCAGACGCTTCTTGAGCGACTTCTTTTCCGGCGATCCCGGGGCGTACGACCGGACCGGCTCGTTGGCCGGCGCGGCCAGGTGGAAGATCGCGTTCGCCATGCGGGGCTCCTTCGGAGGATTGGAAAGGCCGGGTCACCGGCCGTCAGGGTTGAGGTTTCGGCCCCGCAGGCATCACGGGGCCGGTGGGGATGCTATCCGCTGGACGGCGAGGGCGCAACGCGCCCCGGTTAGCCCCGCACCGCCGCCCAGGCGAAGATGAGGAAACCCACGATCAGCAGCGTCCCGCCAATCGGGGTGATCGCCCCGAGCCAGCGCGGACCGCCCAGGGCAAGCCCAAAGACCGTCCCGCTGAAGATCAGGCTTCCCAGGAGCAGACACCAGCCGGACGCGTCGATGCGGCGGGCGCCCGGTTGTCCGAAAAGCCCCACGAGCACCAGGGCGAGGCTCCCATACATCAGGTACCGCGCCGCGGTCTCCCAGAGGTCCAGCTCCCGCGGACCGAGACGGCCGGCCAGGGCGTGGGCACCGAAGGCGCCCGCGATCACCGAGATGGCGCCGCCCAGGGCGCCGAGGACGATCCAGTTCATGAAGTTCCCCCTTCGCGGACCATTCTAGCGACGTTCTCCGGACTCCGGTTCGTCTCCAGTGCTGCGTTGGCAGCAACCGCCAGGGTGTCTCGCAACCCGCCAGCGCTCGAAGGATCTCGGTCGCATGGAGAGAGCGTCACCCGGGCGAGGCCGCCTTGACCTTGCCGGCGCGGCGGAAGAGGTGACCGGCACCATGGGAGGCATGGGCCGCCGACCCCTTCTCTCCACCGCCTTCGAGGTCCCGGGCATGGTGCGGCTCGCCAGGCTCGCCCTGCGCTACCCCTTCCCCGTCCTCTGCCTTTACGGTGTGCTGACAGCCGTGGCGGTCTCCGGCCTGCTCCGGCTGGAGCTGAGGACGGATGGGGCGGCTCTCTACCCCACCGGCAATCCGGTCGTGGCGCGCTCGCTCGCCGACCGCACGACCTTCCGCGAAGCCGAACAGGTCCTTCTCCTCGTCACCTCCCGGGAGGGCGGGCCGCGGGTCGCCTCCCCCGAGGGCTTCCGCTTCCTCCAGGAGCTCCAGAAGGATCTGGAGAAGCTGCCGGGCTTGGAGCTCCGAGGCGTACGCTCCATCGTCACCCTGATCGAGCCCCCCGAGAACCTCGAGAACCTCAGGATCGCCACATTTTTCGAGGGCTGGAGCGGCGACGAGGCGGACTTCCCCGACGTCCTCGCCCGCATCCGGCGGTTCGCCGTTGCCCGCGGGCTCTTTCTCTCGGACGACGGGCGCGCGGCGGCGTTCTACCTCTCTCTGGACGAGGGCGTGGACCGGCGGGAGCCCATCGCCGGTCTGCAACGCTTCGTGGAGGCCCGGAGAGAGACCCCCTTCCTGCTCCGGCTCACCGGCCCGGCGGTGGCAGAAACCGTGCTGGGGGACGAGGTTCTGCGGGACCTCGCCCGGCTGATCCCGTTCACCGTCCTGGTCTTCGCCCTCCTGCTCTGGATCGGGCTGCGTAGCGTAGGCAGCGTGCTGCTCCCCCTGGTCCAGGTGCTCTCGACCCTCGTCTGGACCCTGGGAGCCATGGGCTGGGCCGGGGTGCCGGTGACGCTGGTGACGACGATCCTGCCGGTCGTCCTCACCGCCCTCTCGATGACCGACGAGGTCCACCTCCTCGAGAGGGTCCGCGACCGGCTGGCCGGACCCCCCTCCCCCGAGCGGGTGCGCGCTGCAGCGGAGGGGGCCTTCGCGGACCTCGCGGCCCCCCTGGCGCTGAGCTCGCTGATCAATGCCGCCGGGTTCCTCTCGTTCCTCACCGCGTCGCTCCCGCCCCTGCGCCAGTTCGGGCTCTTCGCCAGCCTGGGCATCCTCCTCGCCATGCTCTTCACCTTCACCCTGGTGCCGGCCCTGGTCGCGGCTCTGCCGTCCCGCTGGGTGGAGCGCCAGAGGCCGGCGGCGACCGGCCGGACGGGCGGCGGAGCCGGAGGGTTCTTCGCCCGCCACGCCCGGGCCTCGGCCCTCGCGGGCGCTCTCCTGGTGGCCGCGGCCGTGCCTGGGCTCTTCCTGCTCCGCGTCCAGGACTCCTGGGTGGACAACTTCGCTCCCGGCTCGCCCGTGGTGGCCGCCGAGCGGACGTTCAACCGCGCCTTCTGGGGGAGCTACCGTTTCGACGTGGTCCTCCAGGGGGAGCCCCGCTTCTTCTGGACTCCCGAGGGCGCCGCCCTGCTCGAAAGTGTCCACCGCCTGGCGGAGGACGCTCCTCACGTGGGCGGGGTTTTCAGCATCCTGCCCCCGCTGGAGGCCGCGGCCAGGGCTCGGGGCAACCCGCTCCCGGTCTCCGCCTTGGACCCGGTGGAAACGGCGAAGGTGGGCGCCCTGACCGAGATCCTCCGCATCCGCATCGACCTCGTCCACATCCTCACCCTCGACGGCGGCTCGGCCCGGGTGCGGCTGTTCATCCGCAACGCCGATTACGTGAAGGCCCGGGAGCTCGAGGCCTGGCTGCGGGAGCGGCTCCCCTCCGCGACGGAGAGGGCTGGCGTCCGGATGCACTGGAGCGGCGACGTGCCGGTGGCCCTGGAGGTGGTCGGCTCGATTGTGGGCAACCAGCTCCGCTCCCTGGGCGGGAGCGCCGTCCTGATCGCACTGATGCTCCTCCTGGCCCTGCGCAGAGCGCGGCTCGCCGGGATCGTCATGGTTCCGGTCCTGGCCACGAACCTCCTCCTCTTCGCCGTCCTCGGCTACGCCGGCATTCCGCTGGGGATCGCGAGCAGCATGTTCGCCGCCCTGGCCCTGGGGGCGGGTATCGACTTCGCCCTCCACTACCTGGCGGCCTGGCGGCGCGAACGCGAGGGAGGCCTCCCCCATGCCGAGGCCGTCGCGGCAACCCTGCGCACCGCGGGACGGGGTTTGCGTTGGAATGCGACCGTCCTCTCCCTGGGCTTCCTCGTCCTCGCCCTGTCCTCCATCCGGCCGAACGCCACCCTCGGCCTGCTGCTAGGGGCAGCCATGCTGGTGTCCTACGGCACGACCCTGGCGTTCCTGCCGGAGCTGCTGCGGCGTTTCGGTGGAATCGAGGAGGAGGAGGAGGAGGAGGAGGAGGAGGAGAGCGGTCCCCACGAAGAGGTCTCCGCGGGGACCGGGGCAGAGGCGGCTACTCGATAGACGGATTCGCCGGGTCCGCGGGCGTCGGCTCGGCGGGGTCGGCCGGATCGGTCGGCTCGGCGACCGCCGCGCAAAGCTTGCTGGAGGTCTGGAGCGCCTTGGTGGTGCTGGCGGAGGTCGTCGTGGTCGTCCGCAGGCAATCCCGCGGAGTGTCCACCCGGTGGCGGGCCCAGAGATCCTCCTCGTTGATCGCAGCCGGGGTGTAGGAGGGCCGGTTCGGCGTGATGCCCGGCACGACGGCGTGGTTGGTTCCGATCGTCGTATAGCCCTGGACGTTGATGCCGGCCGCGATCGGCGTCACGCCCGCCGCCGCCGGATCGAAGTTCCCCGGAGAAGGACCGAACTTGGTGACCCAGGCCGAGTTGCTGGAGGACATGGTCAGACGGGGGCAACCGCCGCTGGCGCAGTCGACGTTCACGACGTCCGCGGAATCGAAGACGTTGATGAAGGTCAGCTTGGGCAGGACGTCGAACGAAGAGGAGAAGGTTCCGCCGTCCTGATTGATCTTGGTCAGGGTGATGAAGCCGTTCGGGGACGGGGTGCTGGACAGCGTGAGGTTGAGCCGGTAGGAGCGGCCGTCCTGGAGCTGGACGGGGCTCTCGGACTCGAGGCTCAGGGCCACGATCCGGAGGGTGCCGGTCCCCGTACCACCGCTCAGCGTGACAGGACCGCGCTCCAGAAGCGTATCGATGGTCCCGAGCTGCGAGCTGAGAGGCTTGCCCTTGAGCGAGACCACGGGGTTGACATACGGCGACCCCAGAATATTCGGGTACTGGGAAAGATCCACCGTCGACTGCCCCCCACCCGGCGTCTTCCAGCCGTCGTTGGCGGCGGGATAGGACTGCGCCGCCGCCGGCACCGTCACCACTGCCGCCAGCAGAACGGCGGCCAACAGATTCATCCACGTTTTGCGCATTGCTCCTCTCCTTTCTCGGCCCTGGTCAGGCCAGACCTGATTGCATATACATGAGTGCGCAAAGAGGCCTGAAGCGAGCCGGAGGAAGGAGAGGTTTTGCAAGGAGGAGAGCGATGCTCGACGGGGAGAGCCCCTGGGAGCGCCGGCGTCTCGCCAGCCTGACGAACTGAGGAGGAGGCCGGCGAGACGCCGGCGCTCCCAGGCTACGAAATGTCGCCCAGACGACGCACGGAGACCACCCGCTCGCGGGGGATCAGGAGGGCTTCGTGCTTCTTCCAGACGCCGAGCTGTGCGGCGCGGCGGACGTAGTCTTCCTTCGAACGGCCGCCCTCGCCGTCGCGGTGGACGTCGACGTCATGGAGGATGATGCCGCGGTCGTCCATGTCGTCGCAGCGGCCGACGAAGATCTCCGGACCGTCGGTGTCGACGACCACGGTGATCCCGTGCAACTCGCTCTTGCCCTGGTGAAAGGTCCCCATCTAGCTGGCCGGCACCGCGCAATGCTCGGAGAAGACCTGCAGGAGGTCGTTGGCCACGGAGTGGGCGTCGCGCCCCTCGATCCGGTGGCGGGGCATGAAATAGACCAGCTCGCCATCCTTGAGGAAGGCGATGGACGGGCTGCTCGGCGGAATCTCGGGGAAATAGGAGCGGGCTCGGGCCGTGGCTTCCAGGTCCTGGCCGGCGAACACGGTGGCGACGCGGTCCGGCTTGCGCTCCCCTTGGAGGGCCAGGCGGATGCCGGGTCGCGCCATGCCTGCGGCGCAGCCGCAGACCGAATTGACCACCAGCATCGCCGTACCGTTCTTCTCGGCCATGAAGGCGTCGACGTCCTCGGGAGTCAGGAGCTCCTTGACACCGATGCTCGTCAGCTCTTCGCGCATCGGTTTGACCAGTAGCGGGCTGTAGGGCACTTCACACCTCCTTCTCGCCGCGGGGCGGCGGATTCGGGATCGCATCTATTCTAACGCCAGAGGAACGGGGGGCCGCCACCCCGAATTCCCGGCGGGGCTCCGTCCACCCGGCGGGGTTCTTGCTTGTAGGGGCGGCCCAGTGTGGCCGCCC
>DASQEB010000323.1:0-1933 GCA_035633875.1 Thermoanaerobaculia bacterium | reverse complement strand
ATGACGCCGCGACGGGGGAGACCCGTCTCGTGGCGCAGAACCCCGGCGTCGGCACTCTCTCGGACGTGACCGAGGACGGCAAGCGGGCGGTCGTCGGGCGCGTGAAGAGCCGTGGCGACAACAATCTCCATCTCGTCGACCTGGCAACGGGCAGGGAGGAGCTCCTCACGCCGCACGAGCCTCCCGGATCCTTCGGCGGCGGCCTGTTCTCGCCCGACGGTTCCACGGTCTATCTCGCCTCCAACAAGGACGACGATCGGATCGGCTTCGCCAAGGTCGCCCTCGGGCCGGACGGCAAGCCCGGGCCCATCCAGCGCCTCAAGTCCCGGGACGACGCGGAGCTCGACGCCCTCCAGGTGGACGAGCAGGGGAAAACCGCGGCCCTGATCTGGAACGTGGATGGCCGCTCCGAGCTGGAGCTCGTCGACCTCGCGAGCCTGAAGGCCACGCCGGTCCCCCTGGAGGGGGAGATTGCCGGCGGCCTGGACTTCTCCGCGGACGGCCGCTCTCTCGCCCTCACCCTCTCGGGATCCAAGCTCCCGGCGGACGTCTGGGTGCTCGACCTCGCCTCCAGGCGGGTGCGGCAGGTCACCAGGAGTCCCCACGAGGGCGTCGATCTCGCGGCGCTCAGGGCCCCCGAGCTGGTGCGCTTCAAGGCCCACGACGGCCTCGAGCTCTCGGGCTGGCTCTACCGCCCCGCCGGGTCGAAAGAACCAGGCCCGGTGGTGATCAGCTTCCATGGCGGACCGGAGGGCCAGGAGCGCCCGGCCTTCAACTCGACCTACCAGGCCCTGCTGTCCCGCGGCATCGGCGTCCTCGCCCCCAACGTCCGCGGCTCGTCGGGGTTCGGCAAGAAGTTCGTCAACCTGGACAACGGACCGCTCCGCGTCGACGGCGTTCGGGACATCAAGGCCTGCGTCGATTTCCTGGTGGAGCAGGGGATCGCCGATCCCAAGCGGATCGGCATCATGGGGGGCTCCTACGGCGGCTACATGACCATGGCGGGGATCACCGAATACCCGGACCTCTTTGCCGCCGGGGCGAACCTGTTCGGCATCGTCAACTTCGAGACCTTCTTTTCTCACACCCAGCCATGGATGGCCGCCATCTCGACCATCGAGTACGGCGATCCGGTCACCCAGAAGGAGCTCCTGCGGCAGCTCTCCCCCCTCTACAAGCTGGACCGCGTCAAGGCCCCCACGCTCGTCCTCCACGGCGCCAACGACACCAACGTTCCCGTGGTCGAGGCCGAGCAGGTCGTGGAGACCCTGAAGAAGCGCGGAGTGCCTGTGGAGTACGTCCTCTTCCCGGACGAGGGGCACGGTTTTCGCAAAACGCCCAACCGGATCCGCTCTGCCGTGGCGATCGTCCGTTGGTTCGAGCAACACCTGAAGCCGGGTAACAGCGGGGGAGCAGCCCCGACCGGGAGATGATGAATAGAAGAGTTTCGATTCCTGTATACTGCCGGTATTCCGCCGGACCGGCTCAAGCTGAGGAGGAGTCGTTGCAGGGATCGATGTCGTCTCGAAAGACCGTCCTTTCCTTCCTGATCCCCCTGCTCCTCTTGCTCGGGGGACCGGGAGCGTTCGCCCAGACCGCCCTGGAGCGGGCGGTCAGCGCCGAGGTGGCCCGGGCGCTCAAGGAGACCTCCAAGCTGGGGGTCCACATCGTGGAGCTGGACACGGGCGAGACCGCCTACGCCTACAGCCCCGACGAGCCGCTCGTCATCGCGTCCAATACCAAGCTCTTCACCACCGCGGCGGCCCTGGACGCTCTGGGCCCGGGCTACTTCTTCGAGACCCGCCTGCTGCTGCGGGGCGAGTTGCAGGCCGGGGTGCTCCAGGGGGACCTGGGCGTGGTCGGGGCCGGCGATCCGCTGATCTCGGGCCGCGACTATGACGGCGACTCCTACGGCGCCTTCCGGCCGTGGGCC
>DASQEB010000322.1:0-6437 GCA_035633875.1 Thermoanaerobaculia bacterium | reverse complement strand
ACGGCCGCGCCGAGGTTGGTGAACGAGTCGGCGGTGGACATGATGGCCGCGAGGATGGCCGCCACGGCGAACCCCGCCAGGATCTCGGGGGTGAACCCCAGGAGGAAGGCGGGCGCAGCGTCGTCCGGCCGGGCGAGCGGGGCGAGCCTTCCCTGGGCCACCAGGGCGGGCCCCGCGAGGCCGATCCCGAACCAGATCAGCAGACAGAGCACCTGCGAGCCCCCCAGCACGAGGGGGAACCACTTGAGGCTGCGGGGGTCCCGGAGCATGTAGAACTTGTGGAGCATGTGGGGCTGGCCGAGCACGCCGATCCCGAAGACGAAGAAGAACCCCAGGGGCGCGAGCACCGGCGTCTCCCCGACCGGCTCCAGGAACTGCCGGCCGAACCGCTCTGAGCCCGCGATGCTCCGCACCACGGTCCCGAATCCTCCCCCGGCGTCCATCGCGTACCAGAACACGGCCACGGCGGCTGCGACCATGAGGACGCCCTGGAAGACGTCCGTGTAGATGCCCGCCACCATCCCTCCCGCCACGCTGTAGAAGAGGAGGACGGCGAGGCCGATCGCCACCGCCAGGGGCAGGCTCCATTCCCCGGCGATCTCCCGCGTGCCGAGGACGGCTTCGAGGAGCGTCCCGAGGGCCAGGATCTGCGCCCCCAGGTAGCCGATCGTCCCCACCAGGATCGCTACGGCCGCCGCGCCCGAGGCGGCCCGGCTGCCGTAGCGGTGGAGGATGGCGTCCGGCACCGTGTAGACCTCCCGCACCTCGGCCAGGAGACGGAGGCGCTTGGCCACCGTCCAGCAGAGGAGCCCGGAGGTGAAGCCCACGGACAGGTTGATGAACAGGGACGACAGGCCGATCCGATAGGTGAGCCCGGGGCCGCCGAGGAAGACGAAGCCGCTGAAGGCCGCCGCCATGGTGGCGAGGCCTGTCACCAGGACCCCGAACCCCCGGCCCGCCACCCAGAAGTCCCGGGCGTCGCGGGTGCGGCGCAGCGACCAGACCCCTAAGACCGCGCAGGCCAGGAAGTAGAGCACCGCCCAGAGCACGATCAGGGGACGGTCGAGGATCGGCACCTCAGCCCTCCCCGTCCCGCCTGGCGAGCCGGCGGATGCGCTCCAGGTCCTCCTCCGGCAGGGTCCACCGCTCGAAGGTGGCGGCGTAGGCGAGCCCCACGAGGGCGAGGGGCACGGGGATGATCCCGAAGATCAGGATCGCCGTGGCCAGCGGCAGGCCGAGGACATCCGGCCCGCCGTCCGGCAGCGCCAGAACGGCGGCGAGCCCCCCGGCGAGGACGAGCCCGAGGACCACAAGGGGCCAGCGGAGCGCCCCCAGCCGTCCACCCCGGGCGGCGCCCAGGCCCATCAAGGCCACGGGGAACGCGGCCCCCGCCAGCGCCGCCCCCCAGGCCCCCCAGGCTCCCCCGAAGCAGAAGGCGAGCAGCGTGGCAGGCGCGGCGAGCGCCAGCAGGACGAGGGAGGATCGGTTGGCCAAGGGCTCCTCGGATCGGGACCCGCGCATTCTACCCGAGGCCACGGCCGGCTATGATCCCCCCATGCCCAGGCCGCGGATCCAGATCCTCGTCTGCACCAACGAGCGTCCTCCCGAACACCCCAAGCCGAGCTGCGGCCTCCGGGGGTCGATGGAGGTCTACCACCGCTTCAAGGACCGCGTGAAGGAGCTCGGGATCCGCGACCGGGTCATGGTCGTCCGCACCGGCTGCCTCAAGCATTGCAGCCAGGGGATCACCGTCGCCGTCTGGCCGTACAACCTCTGGTACCGCGGGGTCACGCTGGAGGACGTGGAGGAGATCCTGCAGACGAGCGTGCTGGGAGAGGGACGGGAGGTCGAGCGGCTCCGGATGCCGGACATCCCCTGGGAGTGAGATCGATCCGGAATCGTCCGGCTCGGGCATCCCCCGGCGGATCTGTCGCAAACCTCCCGGTTTGTGCCGCAATCCTCCCCTGGGCTGTCGCAAACCTCGGGAGGGGAGCGGCTCCCTCCGCAGTTTCTGGCGCAGCTCTCCCGCTCCCTGTCGCAATCCCGGAGAGGGGAGCGTCCGTTTTGGTGAGGAGAGCGGCTCCCCTCCCGGGGGCGGACGCTCCCCTCGCGCCGACAGCCGGTGCCCGACCGGGGGCAGCCGCTCTCCTCCACCGGGCGGAGCCTCAAGTCGCGAGGGGAGACGCTCCGACCGCGAGGGCAGCGCCTGCCTGGTCGGGGGGAGAGGCTCCCCTCGGGAGGTCTGCGACAAACACTCCGGGGGTTGCGCCAGAAATTTCGCGGGGAAACGCTCCCCTCCGGACGATTGCGGCAGAGACTCCGAGGGAGCCGCTAGCTAGGAGCCCATGGTCGGGGGATCTTCCACGCTCGCGAGCCGCCGTACGTCGCGGGGGGAGATCCCGAACTCCTTCCGGAAGGCGTTGCTGAAATGGCTGTGGCTCGCGAACCCGAGGCTGAGCGCGAGATCCGTCAGGTCGGCGGCCCCTGCGGCGAGGGACTCCAGCGCTTCCCGCAGGCGGAGGCGGTTGAGATACCGGTGAATCGGCACCCCCGTCTCCTCCTTGAAGATCCGGCACAGGTGAAAGGTCGACACGTGGAGAGCGCGGGCGACGTCGTCCAGCCGCAGCGTCTCCCGGAATCGCTGCTGCAGCAGTGCCTTCGCATCGGTCACATAGTCCCGGCGTGCCCTCGCCGGGTTGCGGCGGCGGGTGGTGAGCATCCCGCCGGCCCTTTCGACGGCCGGTTTCATCGGCTCGATCATGGAGACCTCCGTGGTCGACATCCTGCGTCCACGGTAGGCGTGACCGGGAGCTCCCGCCATGAGCGGGGGATGAGAGGGAGATGAGCGCCGCCTCAGGACGGTTTCCGCGGCGGTTCGGCATCCGGCGCCGCAACCCTTCTGGGGGAAGTCCGTATAAGCTGAAGTGGTGTTGTCTGAAAGCCCTGGACCCTCGCGTCTCACGTTCGACGAGTTCGAGCTCCGGCCCGGCAGCGGCGAGCTCCTCCGGGCGGGCTCGCCGATCAAGCTCCAGCCGCAACCGGCCAAGGTCCTGGAGGTTCTCGCCACCCGCTCCGGCGAGGTCGTCACCCGGGAGGAGATCCGCCAGCTCGTCTGGGGGGACTCGTTCGTCGACTTCGACTCCAGCCTCAACTTCTGCATCAAGCAGATCCGCCGGGCGCTCGGGGATTCCGCCACGGAGCCGCGGTACGTCGAGACGATCCCGAAGCGCGGCTACCGTTTCCTCCAGCCGGTGCGGATCGAGCCCGCGTCCGGCGCGGAGACGTCCCCGGAGCCCGAGCCCGCACCGGCGGAGTCAGAGATCCCGGTCCTCCCCCGCCCGAAGCCCCGGGCGCGGTGGTCGCCGCTCGCCAGCCTCACCGCGGCGGGCGCGGCGGCCGTCCTCCTGGTCTTCCTGATCGGAAGCCGCCATCTCCACCCGGACACGCCCCCCCGCCTGGCCGTGCTCCCCCTGGAGTGCCGGAGCCAGCAACTCGCGGACCGGCAGGTCTGCGGCGGCATCACCGAGGCCCTCACGGCCGAGCTCAGCCGGCAGTTCCCGCGCGAGCTCGAGGTGATCGCTCCCGCCTCCTCTCTGGTCTACGGAAAGAGCCGGAAGAGCAACCCGGAAATCGGGCACGACCTCGGGGCCTCCCACCTCCTCTCGGGAGCGGCGGAAGTCTCGGACCGGACGCTCAGCGTCAAAGTGTTGCTGACTCGGGTGGACGGCGGGAAGCTCCTCTGGGAACACACGTTCGAGGCGGACTTCGGCGATGCGTCCCTTCACTACGGAGCCTTGGCTCGGGGTCTCGCCCGGACCCTCGGGCTCCCGCCGCCTCCCGCTGCGGAGCCGGGACCCGCGCCCAAACCCGCCCCGGCGGCCTACGAGGCCTACCTCCGAGGCATGTATCTCTTCCGGCAGCGGGAGTTCGCTCAGGCGGTGGACAACCTGCAGGATGCGGTCGTGCTGGATCCCGGGTTCGCGCCGGCCCACGCGCTGCTTTCGCTTGCGCAGCGCGAGAACGAGGAGATGCCCCCTTCCTCCCAGACCCGTGCCGTCGTCGAGACTGCCGCCCGGCATGCCCTGGAGCTCGATCCCCGGCTGCCAGAAGCCCATCTCGCCATGGCGGAGGCCGCGTTCTATTACCGCCTGGACTGGGAGAGGGGTGGGAAGGAGTACCGGCAGGCGCTCGCCCTCGATCCAGGGCGAGCCGACACGCACCATGCCTACGCGTTCTACCTCGCCTCTTTGGGCCGTCACGACGAGGCCATCTCCTCGATCGAGAGGGCCCGCGAGCTCGACCCGGCCTCGATGATGGTCCAGTCCGACCAGGCCTTTTTCTTCTACTTGGCCGGCCGCTATCAGGAGTCGATCGAGAACGCGCGGGAGACCCTGGAGCTGGTCCCCGCCACCTGGGAGGCGCTCCCCAAAGCGGCCGAATTCGGCCGTTTCTACTCGCACTTCTCCATCCTGTGGAGCGCCTGGAAGCTGAACGATGAGGGGACGGCCCTCCAGAGCGCGAAAGAACTGATGACGTTGAGCAACGAGAAGACCGCCGCGAGCCAGGTCGGAAGCCTGGCCGAGGTTTGGGAGTGGCGCGAACGGAGGATCAGGACGGGGATCGTCAAGGTCGATCCCCTTTCCGAAGCCAAATCCGCCATCTCGGTCGGGGACTCGGAGAGAGCCCTGAACGTCCTCGAGAGGGAGTGCCGGCTCAAATCGGGAGCGTGGACCACCGTCCTGGCGGCGGTCGATCCAGCGCTCGAGCCCCTCCACCCGGACCCCCGCTTCCTCCGCATCCTCGACTGCCTGGGGCTGCCGAAGGACGCCCCGGCGCGGACAATGCTCCGCGCCGGCGAAATCTCTCGCTGAAGGCGTGAAGGCTCAGCCGACCACCGGCAGCAGCGCCGACGACACCAGGTCCCGGTTGGCCGGCGTCAGGGCGTAGCGGTACCTGCGCGCCAGTTCGGCGGTCTCCTCCCGGGTGACCAGCCGCTCGTAGAGGTTCGTCCGCTGGCGGGGGGTGTAGCCGGCGGACAGGATGAGGTGCTCCATCTCGTCCTGGCTCATCCGGTACTGGGTGCCGGCGGAGGAGACGACGTTCTCCTCGATCATGATCGAGCCCATGTCGTCCGCGCCGAACCCGAGGGCGACCTGGCCGATCTTCTTGCCCTGGGTGACCCAGCTCGTCTGGAAGTGGACGATGTTGTCGAAGAAGAGGCGGGAGACGGCGAGGGTCCGCAGGTACTCCTCCGCGTAGGTCTCCGGCACGTCGGGCATGTCCGTGTGCTCGTGCTGGAAGGTCCAGGAGATGAAGGCGGTGAAGCCGCCGGTCTCGTCCTGAAGGTCGCGCACCCGCTGGAAGTGCTCGACCCGGGCCTCGACGGGCTCACCCATGCCGTACATCATGGTCGCCGAGGTGCGGAGGCCGTTCCGGTGGGCCTGCCGCATGATGTCGATCCACTCCTCGGCCGAGCACTTCGGGTAGGCGAGGACGTCCTTGCGGGTCGGGTCCGAGAGGATCTCGGCGCCGCCGCCGGGGATGGACATGAGGCCGGCCGCCTTGAGCCGGGCGATGACGTCGTAGAAGCTCATCCGCTCCTTTTTGGCGATGAACTTGACCTCGGGCGGCGAGAAGGCATGGACGTGGAGCGCCGGATAGTTTTCCCGCAGGTAGCGCAGGAGGTCCTCGTAATAGGAGAGGGGGAGGTCCGGATGCACCCCGCCCTGCATGAGGATGCCCGTGCCGTTGAGCGCCAGGGTCTCCTCCACCTTGCGGCCGATCTCCTCGAACGGGAGGAGGTATCCCTCCGGATCTCCCGGCTCGCGGTAGAAGGCGCAGAACCGGCACTTGTACACGCAGACGTTCGTGTAGTTGATGTTCCGGTCGATGTTGTAGGTGGCGACTTGTGGGTCGTTGAACCGGTTGCGCACCGCGCTCGCGGCGAGCCCCAGGTCGAGGAGGTCGCCGTCGAGGAGGAGAGTATGGGCATCGCCGGCCGAGATGCGCCGGCCGGCGACGGCATCGTCGAGGATCTGGTGGACGGGGCGACCGGAAGGCTGGAGGTCCATGCCGTAACTCTATGGAAATACGGACCGGAGGGCAAGGAGAGCTTGCAAAAGGGCGCCGCCTCTGGTACTCTTCGCTGCCCTTCGGGGTCCGAGTCAGAGTCGGCAGCAAGGAGACATCATGGCCAAGCAATGTGAGATCTGCGGCAAGAAGACGGTCTTCGGCCGCAATGTCAGCCACGCGCACAACGTGACCTCGCGCACCTGGGAGCCCAACCTCCAGAGCGTGCGCGCGCTCATCGACGGCACGGTCCGTCACGTCCGGGTCTGCACCCGCTGTCTGCGGAGCGGCAAGATCGTCAAGCCGCCGGTGCGGACCTGGAAGCCCGAGGAGGAGGCGGCGAAGAGCTAGCCGCTCCTCCCCGCCTT
>DASQEB010000321.1:0-3850 GCA_035633875.1 Thermoanaerobaculia bacterium | reverse complement strand
GCTCGCGGTAGGTCAGCTCCGCGCCCTCGAAGGAGACCGCCACCGCCTCCGGCGTGCGCTCCACCTGCCGGGCGATCAGCTCGTGCAGGCTGGTCTCCAGGTCGTAGTCCGCCGCCGTGGCGTTCCACTCCAGGAGCTGGCCGCGCTCGGCCTCGGTCAGCAGCGGCAGCTCCGGCAGACGCAGATCGGGGTTGCCGGTCATGCCTTCGAACAGCGTACGGAGATACCCGGCCATCCGGCGGACGGTGGCGGCGTCGAACAGGTCGCGGTCGTATTCGAGGGAGAGCTCCAGGCCCTCCGCCTTCTCGGTGAAGGAGAACGTGAGGTCGAACTTGGCGATCCCGCTCTCCACCTCCAGGAGGTCGAGCCGGAGGCCCGGCAGGGCGAGCTCCGTGGGCGCGTTCTGCAGCACCAGCAGGACCTGGAACAGCGGCGAGCGACTGAGGTCGCGCACCGGCTGCAGCTCCTCGACGAGCTTCCCGAACGGCAGCTCCTGGTGGGCGTAGGCGGCCAGGGCCGTCTCCCGGGCACGGCCCAACAGCTCGCGCAGGGTCGGGCTCCCGGAGAGGTCGGAGCGGAGGACCACCGTGTTGACGAAGAAGCCGATCAGGCCTTCGGTCTCGGCCCGGGTGCGGTTGGCGACCGGCGAGCCGAGGAGCACGTCCTCCTGTCCGCCGAGGCGGTGGAGCAGCGTGCTCACCCCGGCGATCAGGGCCATGAAGAGGGTCGTCTCCTCCTCCCGGGCAAGGGCCGCGAGCGCACCCGCCAGCTCCCCGGAGTAACTGACCGTGACATGCCCGCCCTGGTGCCTGGCCACCGGAGGGCGCGGCCGGTCCGTGGGCAGTTCCAGCGCCGCGGGAGCGCCGGCCAGGCGTTCGCGCCAGTGATCCAGCTCCGCCCGCAGCACCGCGCCGGTGAGCCACCCGCGCTGCCACAGGGCGACGTCGGAGTACTGGAGGGGCAGCTCCGGCAGCGGCGAGGGCCGCCCTTCGGAGAAGGCGGTGTAGAGCGCCACGGCCTCGCGCAGGAGGACCCCCATGGACCAGCCGTCCGAGACGATGTGGTGCATCGTGAGCAGCAGCACGTGCTCCGGGCTCTCCGTCCCCGTTCGCACGAGGGTGGCGCGCAGCAGCGGCCCGGCCCCGAGGTCGAACGGCTGCCGCGCCTCGGCCTCCGCCCGCCGCAGGACCTCGGCCTTCCCTCGAGCCGGGGGCAGGCCGCTCAGGTCGACGACCGGCAGGGGGTGCGTCGGCGGGTGCGGCGCCGGGGCCACCACCTGGACCGGGTGCCCGTCGTGCTCGGCGAACGTCGTGCGCAGCACCTCGTGGCGCCGCACGATCTCGGCCAGCGCCGCCCGGAAGGCCGCCACGTCCAGCTCTCCCGCCAGGAGCACGGCGGTGAACATGTTGTAGGCCGGAGACCCGGGCAGCATCCGGTCGAGGAACCAGAGCCGCTCCTGCGAGAAGGAGAGCGGCAGGGGCTCACCCGTCCGCCGCTCCGCGGGCCGGAGCGCGAGCCCGGAGCGGGCAGCGCCGCCGTACCCGAAGCTCTCGGCGAGCCGGAGGATCGGTTCCGACAGGGATCTCTCGTCCAGCCGCTCCCGCCAGCGCTCCGCCACCGCCGCGTCGATGCCGGCGTGCTGATGGAACTTCACGTCGCCGAGCATGCGCGACTCGCGGTGGAGGCCGTCGGTCATGCGGCCGGACCCTTGTTCGTAGGGATCGAGCATGCCCGGCTCGAGCTCGAGGCCGAGGAAGTCGCAGATCCCCTGAACGACCGTCCGGGGCGCTCGCACCAGGTCCTCGAAACGGATGCGGAGCTGGCGCTCCCGCGGCACATCATCGAGGAAGCGCAGGATGTTCTGGTGGCTCACCAACCAGACCATCTCCGCCAGCTCGCGGCGAGCAAAGGAGTGCTCCACCCGGAAGAAGACCTGGTCGACCCGGGACTCCTCGAAGGAGTGGATCATCCCGCCGGGGTGCCGGAGGAGATGGATGTAGAGGGCGTCTTCGAACTGTTCCTCGGCCCGGGCAAGCACCCCGGGGTGGAACGCATAGGAAGGAGTCTTGTCCACCAGGATCCGGTCGCCGAGCAGCTCCTGGAGCCAGCCGTACAACCTCTGGCTCGACCACCCCTCCCGCTCCTTTTCCTCCAGCCGGCGGATCGCCTCGCCGGGGCCGACCCCGAGGAGCTCCATGACTGCCCGGGTCAACCCCTCGAGACGGAAGGCGTCGCGACCCGAAAACGCGGCCCGGCGCTCGGCCAGGTCGTGGAAGGCGAGCAGCTCCAGCTCGGGCGGCGCGAAGAGCCGCGGATGACCGCCAAGCACGACGCGCAGCAGGGTGGACCCGGAACGGGGCGGCGACAACACGAAGACGGCCGGCCGGTTGCGCGGCCCGAGCCGCGCGGCGCGATCGGCCCGCAACAGCTCCCGCATGCGGTCGAGTCCCGGCGCCTCGAGGCCGGGAATAGCCACCCTCCGAGCGACCGACGGGGTCACGCCGGTCCACCGCGCCACCGCGTCCGGGTACTGCTCCGCGAGGAAGGCGGCGAGCCGGGCCACGGTCGGCGCATCGAAGATCGCCACCACGTGGACGATCTCTCCCAGGCGCTCCTGCAGCCGGTTGATCAGGGTGGCCCCGAGGAGCGAGTTGCCCCCCAGCTCGAAGAAGCTCTCGTGGATGCCCACCGCGCCGATCCCGAGGGTCTCCTGGAAGAGCCCGGCGAGCAGGCGCTCCAGCGCCGTGCGCGGCGCCACCAGCTCCCGCTCCGCCGCGGGGCGCTCCGGGTCCGGCAGGGCTTTTCTGTCCACTTTGCCGTTGGGCGACAGCGGCATCTCCGGGAGGACGACGAAGGCGGATGGCACCATGTAGTCCGGCAGGGTCGCGGCGAGATGGCGGCGCAGCTCCGCGGCCTCGGGCGCTCCGTCCCGGCCCACCACCCAGGCCACCAGCCGCTGATCCAGCGCCTGGACCACCGCCTCGCGCACCGCCGGATGGGCGGCGAGCGCCGCCTCGATCTCCCCCAGCTCGATACGGAAGCCGCGGATCTTGACCTGGTGGTCGAGCCGCCCCAGGTACTCGATCGCGCCGTCCGGCCGCCGGCGGGCGAGGTCCCCGGTGCGGTACGCCCGCGCTCCGATCCCGCCGAACGGATCGGGCACGAAGCGCTCCGCCGTCAGCTCCGGCCGGCCCAGATACCCCCGCGCCACCTGCACGCCGCCGATCAGCAGCTCCCCGGCCACCCCCACCGGCACCGGCTCACCATACCGGCCCACCAGGTGGATCGCCGTGTTCGCCACCGGCCGGCCGATGGGCACCGTCGTGCGTCCCGCGCCCGGCGAGCAGTCCCAGTGCGTCACGTCCACCGCCGCCTCGGTCGGGCCGTAGAGGTTGAACAGCCCGGCGTCCATGCTCCCCAAACGCGCGAAGAAGCGCTGCTCCAGCTCCGGCGGCAGAGCCTCGCCGCTCGCGATCACTCGCTTGACCGACCGGCACTCCTCCACCCCGGGCGCCTCCAGGAAGACCTGGAGCATGGAGGGGACGAAGTGCAGCGTCGTGATCCCCTCCCGGCGGATCGTCTCCACCAGGTAAGCCGGGTCCTGGTGCCCCCCGGGCCGGGCCACCACCAGGCGCGCGCCCACCAACAGGGGCCAGAAGAGCTCCCAGACCGAGACGTCGAAGCTGAAGGGCGTCTTCTGGAGCACCCGGTCGTCCGCCGTCAGGCCGTAGCGCTCCTGCATCCACAGCAGCCGGTTGACGATGCCCCGGTGGGTGTTCATCGCCCCCTTGGGCTTCCCCGTAGAGCCCGAGGTGTAGATCACGTAGGCGAGGTTGTCCGGGTCCACGGC
>DASQEB010000320.1:0-8764 GCA_035633875.1 Thermoanaerobaculia bacterium | reverse complement strand
GCTCATGATCGAAGCGCAGAACCTGAGCCGCCGCTACGGAGACTTCACGGCCGTCGACGGCATCTCCCTGTCCGTGGGCGAGGGGGAGATCGTCGGCATCCTCGGTCCCAACGGGGCGGGGAAGACGACCACGATCCGGATGATCACCGGGTTCCTGCCCCCGACGAGCGGGAGGGTGACGGTGGCGGGCAAGGACCTGTTCGACGCCCCCCGGGTGGCGCGCCGCGAGCTGGGGTACCTGCCGGAGAACGTGGCGCTCTACAACGAGATGCGCGTCTCCGAGTACCTCGGCTATCGCGCCCGCCTGGAGGGCCTCCCGCGCTCCGAGGCCCGGGCTGCGATCGGCGCCGCTCTGGAGCAGTGCCTGCTGTCGGACGTCGACCACCAGATCATCGGGACCCTGTCGAAGGGGTACCGCCAGCGGGTGGGCCTCGCCACGGCCATCCTCCACAAGCCGCGGGTGCTGGTGCTGGACGAGCCCACGGTGGGGCTCGATCCCAAGCAGATCATCGCCATCCGCGAGCTCATCCGGCAGCTCGGCCGGGAGCGGACGCTGCTGCTCTCCACCCACATCCTCCCGGAGGTGGAGCTGCTCTGCAACCGGGTGGTGATCATCGACCGCGGGAAGATCGTAGCCGAGGGGACGCCCGACAGCCTCCGGGAGAGCTGGATGGGCAATCCTGGCGTGCGGGTGGTGCTCAAAGGTGGGCCGGACGAGGCCGCCGAGGCGTTTTCTCAGCTCCCTGGGGTCACCGGGGTGCGGGCCGCGGGCGACGGAGCCTGGGTCCTGGAGTGCGAGCGCGGCGCCGATCCTCGGGAGGAGGTCTTCCGGGCGGCGGTCGAGCGCGGCTGGGTGATCCTGGAGCTCGCCTGGGAGCGCGGCGCGACCCTGGAGGACATCTTCGTGCGCCTGACGACGCACGATACCGCTGTGGGGACCGGGGAGCCGGCCCCGGCGCCCGAGGCCCCGCAGGAGGTGGTGTCATGAAGGCCATCTGGGCCACCTACACCCGCGAGCTGCGGGCGTACTTCTTCTCGCCGCTCGCCTACGTCGTCCTCTTCTTCTTCCTGGTGGTGAACGGGCTGATCTTCGCCAACCTGATCGGGTTCCTCTCCGATCCGCGGTCCGGCGGAGGCCCTCCGCTGAGCTTCTTCTTCCGCAGCACCTGGCTGATGCTCATCATCCTGGGGCCGGTGCTCACCATGCGGCTGGTCAGCGAGGAGCTGCGCTCGGGCTCGATCGAGGTGCTGATGACGGCGCCGGTGACCGAGGCGCAGGTGATCGGCGGCAAGTACCTGGCGGCGCTCACCTTCTACGCCTTCCTGTGGCTGCCGACGCTGGGCTACGCCCTGGTCATCGACACGTTCGAGGATGTGGATTGGGGGCCGGTCGCGGCCGGCTACCTGGGGGTCCTCCTCGTCGGCGCCCTGTTCCTCGCGGTGGGCGTGTTCGCCTCGGCGATGACCAAGAGCCAGCTCGTGGCGGCCATGATGACCGCGGCGCTCCTGTTCTTTTTCTTCCTCCTGGGGCTGTTCGAGGAGCTGGCCAACCAGGAGACGGTCAAGACGGCTCTCTCCTACGTCAACATCTGGAACCATATCGACGAGTTCGCGCGGGGGATCGTGGACACCCGGCGGCTGGTCTACTACCTCTCGGGCTCGCTGTTCTTCCTCTTCCTCGCGACCCGGGCGCTCGAGGACAAGAAGTGGAGGTGATGCCATGGCCCAGGTAAACCGCCGCACCCTCGTGAGGACGGGGACGCTGTCGGCCGGCGTCCTGCTGATCGCGGCCCTGCTCCTCATCGCCAACTACTTCGGTTGGAAGTACAACAAGCGCTTCGACTGGACGAGCAGCCAGCTCTACAGCCTGTCGGAGAAGACGCAGAACGTGCTGCGGGATCTCCAGAAGGACGTCCAGTTCGTCGTCTTCCTCTCGCCCCAGCAGGCGGACGTCTACGAGCCCACGAAGGAGGTCCTCGCCCGCTACGACGCCGCCTCGCCGCGGGTCTCCGTCCGCTTCGTGGATGCCGAGCGCAATCCGGTGGAGGCACAGCAGCTCATCCAGCAGTACGGCGTCACGAGCACGGGCGTGGTTGTGGTGAGCGGCGAGGACCGCCGGGCGATCGACAGCGGCGAGCTCGCCGAGCTCGATTTCTCCAGCATGGCGGTGACCGGACAGCCGGAGATGACCGGCTACAAGGGCGAGCAGCTCTTCACGAGCGCCCTGCTCCAGCTCTCCGAGGGGAGAAAGCCGAAGATCCTCTTCACCACCGGCCACGGCGAGCGGTCGCTCGACGAGCAGGGGCCGCGGGGTCTCGCCCAGGCCCAGCAGATCCTGGGGACGGACAACTTCGAGATCGAGGAGTGGGCCTCGCTGGGCAAGGCCGCCGTGCCGGAGGGCACGGACCTGGTGGTCATCGCCGGGCCGACGGCGAGCTTCGTCAAGCCGGAGCTGGACGCCCTCGCCGCCTGGCTCGGCCGCGGCGGCCGGCTCCTCGTGCTCCTCGACCCCACGCTCGGGCAAGCCGCCGGGGCGGGGCTCGTTCCCACCGGTCTGGAACCGTGGCTTGCCGGCTACGGCGTGGAGGCGGGGCAGAACATCGTGGTCGATCCCACCAATCCGCTCCCGTTCTTCGGCCCGGAGACGATCTTCATTCAGAGCTACGGCGATCAGCCGGTCGTCAAGCCTCTGGCGGACGGCAACCTCCCGGTGCTGCTGAGCCTTGCCCGCTCGATCGGCGCGGGCAACGCCCCGGGCTACCAGGTGACCGAGCTGCTGCGGACCTCTCCCGACGGCTGGGGGGAAAACAACCTCGCTGACCTCCAGCAGGTCCAGCGGGACGCCGCCGATCTTGCCGGGCCGGTCCCCCTCGGAGTGGCGGTGGAGAGCGGCGACGCGGCGGCCGGCCAGAGGGCGACCCGGCTGGTGGTCGTCGGCGATTCGGACTTCGCCTCGAACCAGCTCCTGGAGGCCAACGTGGCCAACTCGGTGCTCCTCTCGAACGCCCTGAACTGGCTGGTGGAGCGGGAGACCCTGCTGGGCATCCCGCCCAAGAAGACAGAGCAGGTCCGGCTCACCCTCACCTCGCAGGAGATCCGGACGACGTACCTGCTCGCGCTGGTCATCCTGCCCGGCCTCGCGGTCGCCGGCGGTATCGCGACCTTCTACCGCCGCCGGAAGAGGTAAGCCATGCGCCCCCGTACGCTGCTGGTGCTGCTGGTAATCGTTCTGGGTCTCGGGGCCTTCATCTGGTTCTACGAGCGCGAGCTCCCGTCGAGCGAACAGCGTGCCGAGCTGGAGAAGAGGGTCTTAACGGACGTAGAGAAAGACGACGTCACGGCCGTGACACTCCAGGGCGCGAAAGGGACGGTGCGCCTGGAGCGGGTGGAGGCTCCGACGCCCGCCACGGAGGAGAAGGAGGAGGAGGAGGACGGGGACGAGGCGGGGGAGGAGACGCCCGAGGTGGAGTGGCGGATCGTCCAGCCGCTGACCGCCCGGGCCGACACCTTCGCGGTGGACCGGCTCCTCGACTCCGTGATCACCCTGGAGAAGACCCGGACGATCGAGGACGCGGACCGCAAGGCGGTGGGGTTGGACAAACCCCGGGCCACCGTGCGTCTCGCGACGAAGGAAGCGGAGAAGGTGCTCCAGCTCGGCGCCGGGGTCCCCACCGGCGGCTCCATTATCGCGGGCGTGGAGGGCCGGGACGACGCCTACGTCGTGAGCGAATCCATCCTCCTCGAGCTCGACAAGGACCCCGGCGAGTGGCGGGACCGCACGATCTTCCGCGGGGATCGGGACAAGGTCTCGCGGATCACCCTCGCCGGCGCCAACGGCCGGGTCGTCCTCGCGAAGCGCCCGGACGGCCTCTGGATCGAGGCTCCGCTCAAGGACCGGGCCGACCGGAACCTCGTCGACGCCCTCCTTTCCGACTTGACGGGCCTCACGGCCGAGCGGTTCGTGGACAACCCCGGCCCCCTCCCGGAGCTGGGCCTCGCCCCGGCGCAACAGGTGGTGGAAGTGGCGCTGGAGGGGCAGGCCGCCCCGTTGCGCATCGAGCTGGGCGCCCCGGCTACCTCCGGGGAGGCAGCCCCCGAAGGCGAGATGGGTGGCGCGCTCGCCTATGCCCGCGCCGGCGGCACCGTCTTCGAGACCCGCACCCGCCTTGCCGAATCCGCCAACCGTCCTCCGGCGGAGTGGCGAGCCCTCGGCCTGTCCGGCCTCGAGGTCCACGATGTCGAGGCCGCCACGGTGAAGGAGGGCAACGCCACGATCGAGCTCACCCGTGCCGGCACGGACTGGAAGAGGGGCGACACGACGATCTCCTATCTCCCGGTGAGCGACCTTCTCTTCGCCGTGACCGACGCCCGCGCCGAGCGGCTCCTTCCACCGGCGGAAGCGAAAACGCTGAATCTGGCGAACCACGCCCTCGTCATCACCCTGAAGACGAAGGAGGCGGGGGAGGAGACGCTGAGCCTGTATCCGGCGATGTCCCAGGGCGTGCCGGCCCGGGCGAGCGGCCGGGAGGCTGTCCTCCTTCTTCCGGCGGAAGCGCTCCAGCAGATTCGGCAGAAGCTGAAGGACGTGCGGGAGGCGAAGGCGGTGGCGGCGGCGGCGGAGTAGAGCGTCTCTTGACGTCCACGGCCCTCTTGAATATGCTTATTGAAGTTTCTGCAATCAGGAACGACGTGGAACTGGCCGTCGAGAGGAGATCCTTTTCATGAACAAGAAGCTTGTCCTCAAGCTCGCGTTCTCCGGAATCCTGGCCACCTTGAGCGTGACATCCGCTTGGTCCTACACCCTTCTGAGCCCTCGGCGCACCTGGGACTCGCCTCCCACCTTCATCATCGACAACCGGGGGCATGCGAGCGTCGGCGACAGTGATCGCGGCGTGACGCGGACGGTCAACGCGCTCCGGTCTCCCGTGGGCTGGAACAGCGCCGGCTGCGGGACGCTGCTCAATGCGGTCGCCGGGTCGATGTTGACCTTTCGGCTCGGTGACGGCATTCCAATGATCAATTTCAGGGATCCTTTCGGGGCGTGCTCGGGAAGCTGCATCGTCGCCACCTTCACCGGCTATTACGCGAGAAGGACGGACGGCACCTATCGCATCACGGACGCGGACATGGTCACCAACCCCAATCACGACCTGGCTTCGGCGGGAGAGGCCGTGTGCAGCAGCGAGATCTTCGTCGAGTCGCTGTTTCAACACGAGGTCGGGCACGCCCTGGGCCTGGGCCACTCGACAGTGGCCGGGGCCACGATGTACCCCGCGATCCCTGCTTGCAGCGCCAGCCTGGTGAGTATCGAGGAAGACGACAGGAACGCCGTCAGGGCGCTCTACGGTTGCAGTTGAAAAGGGAGGGGGCAAGCCCCCTCCCCTTCAAGCGAACAGGGACGGTCTACTTCTTCCGCGGGGTCGGCGGCGGGACCTTCGGCGGCACGACATCGGTGGCGAGCGAGCCGCCCGTCCCGTGCTTGGCCACCTCGTGGGCGGTGTAGTGGGCCATGACGCTGTGCCTGCGGCCGTAGAGGAAATAGATCAGGAAGCCGATCCCCAGCCAGACGAAGAGCCGCCACCAGTTGTCCGCGGGCAGCGAGAACATGAGCATCAGGCAGGTGAGGATGCCCATCACCGGCACGAACGGCACCCACGGGCAGCGGAAAGGCCGCTGGGCGTCCGGATACTTCCGGCGCATGATGAGCACCGCCGCGCAGACGATGACGAACGCGAGCAGCGTGCCGATGTTCGTCAGATGGAGCAGGGCGTCGATCGGGAGCAACCCGGCAAGGACGCATACGAAGACGCCGATCAGGATCGTGGACTTCCAGGGGGTCCGGAACTTCGGGTGGACGTCGCTGAAGAAGCTCTTGGGAACCAGGCCGTCGCGCGCCATGGCGAGGAACACGCGGGGGCCGGAGAGCATCATGACGAGGAGCACCGACGTGATGCCGGCCACACCGGCCGCGGCGATGAGCCCCTCGGCCCAGCCGATCCCCTGCTGCTGGAAGGCGCGGGAGACGGGAGCGTTCACGTCGAGCTGGTCGTACTTGACCATGCCGGTCAGCACCGCGACCACGGCGATGTAGAGGATCGTGCAGATCACCAGCGAGAAGACGATGCCGATCGGCACATCCCGCTGCGGGTTCTTGGCTTCTTCGGTATGGGTGGAGACCGAGTCGAACCCGATGTAGGCGAAGAAGATGATCGCCGCTCCGGCGAGCATCCCCAGGGGCGAGCCCCCGGGATCGGTCTGCCCGGCCACGTGTTTGCCGAAGAAGGAGAGGCCCGTCCAGCCGTAGGGTGCGAAGGGATCCCAGTTCGCGGGGTCGACGAAGAAGGCGCCGACGCCGATGACGAAGAGCACGGCGGCCACCTTGATCATTACCATGGCGGCGTTGAAGCTGGCGCTCTCCTGGATCCCCTTGATCAGGACCGCGGTGACGATCATCACGATGATGATGGCCGGCAGGTTGACCATGGAGCCCGTCCGGACGAATTCACCTGCAGTGACGTCGTAGCGCCACGGGGATTCCCGGAAGAGCTCCGGGACGTGGATCCCGAGCTTGCCGATCACGTTCTGGAAGTAGCCCGACCAGCCGGTCGCCACCGTGGCGCTGCCCACGGCGTACTCCAGCACCAGGTCCCAGCCGATGATCCAGGCGAAGAGCTCGCCCATGGTGGCGTAGGCGTAGGTGTAGGCCGAACCCGCCACCGGCACCATGGAGGCGAACTCCGCGTAGCACCGGGCGGCGAAGATGCAGGTGATGCCGGCCACGACGTAGGACATCATCAGGGCAGGGCCGGCGACGTTGTGGGCCGCGGCGCCGGTCGCCACGAAGATGCCCGCGCCGATGATCGCGCCCACGCCCAGGCTGGTGAGCTGCACCGGGCCAAGGACGCGCCGCAGCCGGTTGTCTCCTTTCATCTCCTCCAGGAGGAGCTCGAGAGGTTTTCGGGCAAAGAGGTGGTTTGCCATGGATGATCGGACCTCTGGGATGGAATCGGTGGTGAGCAGTTACGAGGAGACCTCTCCCGAGGACGACGGAAGGGGCGAGCCCCACTTTTTCCAGGCGAAGTAGACGGGGATGCCGGTCAGCACGATGACCAGGCCGGGCCAGGTCGTCTGTGTCCGGTAGACGAGCAGCACCAGCAGAATCGCCGAGGCTGCCAGGATGTAGAGGATCGGTACCACGGGGTAGCCGAAGGCCCGGTAGGGGCGCTCGGCGTCCGGCCGCTTCCTCCGCAGCACGAAAATCCCGGCGATCGTCAGCACGTAGAAGATCAGCACGGCGAAGACCACGTAGTCCAGCAGGTTGCTGTAGAGATTGCCGTACTGGGCCTGGCCCGACGCGTCCCGGATCACCAGGCCGGCGTCGTCGCGCAGGCGGGTCCGGGGGAGGACGAGGAGCGAGGCCCACACGCATTGGAGGATCAGGCCGAACGCGGGCACGTGCCGGGCACTGAGCCGTCCCGTGCCGCGGAAGAACAGGCCGTCCCGCGCCATTGCGTAGTAGACCCGGGCTCCCGCCAGGATCAGCCCGTTGTTGCAGCCGAAGGTCGAGATGATGATGGCCACGGCCATGATCGTGGCGCCCGCCGGTCCGAAGAGGACCCCGAGGGCGGCGGTTCCCACCCGGTCGTCCGGGGCGTTCTGGATGGCCGAGAGCGGCAGCGTACAAAGGTAGGCCACGTTCGCCAGCACGTAAAGCCCGATCACCAGGATCGTGCCGGCCGCGAGCGACAGGCGGATGTTGCGCCGCGGGTCCTTCACTTCCCCGGCCGTGAACGTGATGTTGTTCCAGGCGTCCGACGAGAAGAGCGATCCCACCTGGGCGACGCAGAAGGCGATGAACAGGCCGAACGCGCCCGTCGTGGCGGCCACCGGCGCCAGTGCCCCGAGGTCCGGGCGGATCGTGGCCACGTCCCGGGGCGTCCACAGGTCACCGAAGTTCGCCGAGACCGCGTCCGCATTCCGGCCCACCAGGATGCCCAGGAGGATCAGGGCGATCAGGGAGAGGGTCTTGGCCGAGGTGAAGGTATTCTGGATGATCTTGCCGAGATGGATGCCCCGGGTGTTCAACCAGGTCAGGAACACGATCAGCAGGATCGCGATCGCCTGCTGCCAGGAGAGGCTCAGGGCGTACCTGTCCGAGAGGTCGATCGGGGGAATGATCCAGGCCGTGGGGGAGATGGCCGGGAAGAGCACCCCCAGGAAGCGGGCGAAGGCCACGGCCACGGCGGCGATCGTGCCGGTCTGGATCACCAGAAACAGCGTCCAGCCGTAGAGGAAGCCCCAGAGCGGCGAGTACGATTCCCGCAGGTAGACGTACTGGCCGCCCGCCCGGGGCATCATCGCGGCCAGCTCTCCTTAGGAGAGGGCGGCGGCGATGGTGAGCAGCCCCGTGACCACCCAGACCATGAGCAGCCACCCGGCCGAGCCCACCTGCCTGGCGATGTCCGCCGGAACGATGAAGATGCCCGACCCGATCATAGACCCGGCCACGATCATGGTCGAATCGAGGAGCCCCAACTCGCGGACGAACCCCGTCGTCTCCGCAGGAGGGCTCGGCTTCGCTGCGATGCTTTCCGCCATGTCGTCTCCAGAGTAGATGCTGAATGCTACAGGGGAGGCCGGGACTTGTCACCCGGGCGTCACATGAAATGGGAACGACCGGCCCCGGGGCGGGGGCCGGCCGGAAGGAGCGGAGGGGGGCGGGCCTACTCGGCGTCGTCCCGCGGCGGGGTCGTCAGGACCTTCC
>DASQEB010000319.1:0-10869 GCA_035633875.1 Thermoanaerobaculia bacterium | reverse complement strand
ACGCGAGGGAGCGGTGATCATACACCGCTCCCGGCAAGCGTCCGGAGTCTCCGGGCAGGCGTGTTTCTGGGTTCGGGGCGGCTTGCCCGCGAGTCCTCACCCCAACCCCTCTCTCAAGGGAGAGGGGCTTGAGGGTGTCTGGATTGGTCTTGATTCGTGTCGCTACGCCAGCTCGACTTGGGCTTCGAGCTCGCGCAGGCGATCGCGGATGATGACCTCGGCCATGTCCGGGATCACCTCCCAGGCCACGTCCCGGACGGTCTTCTCGCCGAGCAGCTCCACGACCCGCCGCGCGATCCGGTCCACGTCCTCGTCGCTCAGCCGCCCGCCGCCGTTCGCGGCGGGCGCGGAAACCGGGGACGGCCGCACCTCCTCCACCGCCGGGGGCGGCGGGGCGACGGCCGCAGCGGCGGGGGCGGACCACACCGGCGGCGGCTCGGGAGCCTGGACCGGCTCGGGCTCGGGCGCGGGCATCCAGGGCTCGGGGGCCGGCTCGCTCCACGCGAACCCGGCCCGGGCGCTCGCGGGCTCGGGCTCGGCGGGATACCGGTCCTGAGGCTCGCCGAGGGACAGATCCTCGGGCGCAGCCACCTCGTCCTGGAGGGTGAACGTGCTCTCGTCCTCGTCCAGGGCGAACACCGGCTCCTCGTTCTGCAGAGCAAAGGAGGGCTCCGGCCCCAGGTCGAAGGCGGGCTCCCGGTCGAAGGGTTCCGCGGCCGGCGTTGGCCAGGAGGGGGTCTCCGCCTCCGCCTCCAGCTCGAAGTTGCTCCACACCGGCTCGGCCGAGGGCTCCAGGGCCTCTGGGGCGGGCTGCGGGAACCCGGCCGGCGCGAAGCCGCCGAGGGGCGGCAGCTCCGCGTCCAGGTTCGACGCCGAGAAGGACGGCTCGGCAAACGCGGGCGACGGCTCGAAGGCGGGCGCCGCAAAGGGCATCGGCGGCGGCGCGGCCGTGCCCGCGAGGAGCTCCTCGACCCGCTGGAGCAGCTCCTGCGAGTCGAACGGCTTCTTCAGGAAGGAGTCGGCCCCGACGTTGCGCGCCTGGGCCTCGTCGAACGGCTCGAAGGTGCCCACCAGCAGCAGGACCGGCAGATTCTGCCGGAGCTGCTTGGCGCGCCGGCAGACCTCGTAGCCGTTGGCCCCGGGCATGTGGACGTCGGCGATCACGAAGTCCGGGCCCATCTCCGCCAGCACCGAGATCGCCTCGTCACCGTTGCTGACCGCGCGCACCTCGTAATCCTCGTCGAGAAAGGTCAGCTCGATCACCTTCTGGATGGTGACGCTGTCATCGGCCAGCAGGATCCTTCTTTTCATTCCCCCTCCAAATCGATTCGCAGTAACCGTAGCACCCCCGGCCGGGAGCCGTCAAACCGTTCTCCCGGCGGAGGTTAGGAAGGTCCTCAGGCGGCGGCGAGGCGGTGCTGCAGGTATTCGACGATCTGGCGGGTCGACGTGCCCGGCAGGAAGACCTCGTCGATGCCGGCGCTCTTGAGCCCCTGGAGATCCTGCTCGGGGATGATCCCCCCGGCGAACACCAGGACGTCGTCCGCGCCCTGCTCGCGCAGCAGCCGCGTGATCTCGGGCAGCAGGGCGTTGTGGGCCCCGGAGAGGATGGAGAGGCCGACGGCGTCCACGTCCTCCTGGATGGCCGCGGCGGCGATCTGCTCCGGCGTCTGCCGCAGGCCCGTATAGATCACCTCGTAGCCGGCGTCCCGCAGGGCCCGGGCCACCACCTTCGCGCCGCGGTCGTGCCCGTCCAGACCGGGCTTGGCGATCAGGATGCGGATGCGTCGTTCGCTCATGGGGGCGGATTGTACCAGCTAGGCCCCTACCGCGGCGGCCCGTGCCGCGAGCTCCGCCAGTCGTCGCCCAGCAGCACGGAGAGCACCAGGCCGAAACCGCAGGCCGCGGCGAGCAGGAAGAGGAGCATGGCGAGGCCGGGATAGCCGAAGATCGTGAACGTGGTCCGCACCTGCATCATCAGGGCCGCGCCCACGATCAGCGCCGCGAGCACCAGGCCCAGGGCGATGCGGTTGGCGATCTTCTGGAGGTTCGACACCAGGCGGGTCTCGTCGAAGGCGTCGACCTTGAGCTCCAGCTTGTTGCCCGCCAGGGTGTCGAGCACGGCGTTCATCCGCCCGGGCAGGTTCTGGACGAACTCGTGGAGCTCCAGCGTCGAGGAGAGGAGGTTCGCCGGCGACAGCCGCTTCATCATGTGGCGCCGGAAGATCGTGTCGCTGTGCTGCCGCACGACGGCGTTGGGATCGAAGTCCGGGTCCAGGGTGCGCGAGACCTCGTCCAGGTGGAGGAGCGCCTTGCCGATCATGGACAGCTCCGGGGCCGGCCGGACCCCGTTCTCCGAAGCCTGCCGGGCGAGGCCCAGCACGATCCGCCCCACCTGCATCTGCTTGGCCGTCACATCCTGGTACCCCCCCACGAGGTCGGCCACCGCCCGCCGGTAGCGGTCCTCGTCCGCACCTTCCAGGCGCGTCCCCATCTGCAGGGCGACCTGGGCGGCCTCGTGGCCCCGGCCGTCGGTGATGGCCAGGATGAGCTTGAGCAGGCGCTCCTGCGTCTGGGGATCGACCCGGGCCACCATGCCGAGGTCGATCAGCGCCAGCCGGCGGTCCTCGGTCACCAGCATGTTGCCCGGGTGGGGATCGGCGTGGAAGAAGCCGTCCACCAGGATCTGGTCCAGGTACGCCTTGCACAGGTCCTCGGCCAGAGCGCGGTTGTCCATCTCCAGACGCGCCAGGGGCGAGAGGTCGGTGATCTTGGTGCCGCGGATGTAGTCCATCGTCAGCACCCGGGAGGTCGTGTAGTCGTCCACCGGCTGCGGCACGACGAGGCGCTCGTAGCTCCGGAGGTTCCTGCCGAGGGTCACCAGGTTGAGGGCCTCCCGCTTGTAGTCCAGCTCCCGGAGCAGGGTCTTGCGGAACTCCTCCAGGATGTCCTGAAAGGCGAATTGCCGTCCCACCTTGGTGTGCCGGTCCGCGAAGGACGCCGCCTCGGCGAACGCCTCGAGGTCGGCCAGGATCACCTGCCGGATGCCGGGCCGCTGGACCTTCACCGCCACCGGCCTGCCGTTCCGCAGCAGGGCGTGGTGGACCTGCCCCAGGGAAGCCGCCGCCACGGGCTCCGGATCGAAGTCCTGGAACGCCTTGGAGAGCCGCACCCCCAGCTCGCTCGACACGATCTCCTCCACCTCCTGGAAGGAGAACGGCTCCACCCGGTCCTGGAGCCGCGCCAGGGCCTCCAGGTACGGCGGGGGGAGGATGTCCGAGCGCGTCGACAGAAGCTGCCCGAGCTTGATGAACGTCGGCCCCATCGCCTCCAGGTCCCGGGCGAGCTTCTCCGGATCGCCGCCGACCGCCTCGGTCGCCTCCTCGTCCGGCAGCGCATCGTCGACCTGGGCGACCTTCGCGAGATCGCCCCGCCCGTGGTGGATCAGCAGGCGGGCGATGTCCTTGTACCGCTTCATGTGTGCGGGCTTGAGCAGGAGCGCCATGGGTATACCCGTTTACAGAACCTTTCTGGGTCTGGGACTGCGAATTCTACAACTACAACTCGGATGGGGAATATGCACGGGCGGTGCCAGACCTCACCCCCTGTCCCCCTCTCCCATCGCCCTCCCCCCGACCGGGAGAGGGGGAACGATTCCGAGCCGGCTTTCACAAACAGGAGGCGTCCACTCCTCCAGAGGTCGCAGTTCGATCTCTTCGCGGGAGGTGTGGAGATCCCGGGAGTCACCGACCGGCAGAGGGGGCCCCCTGCCGGAGGCATGAAACCTCGCGGCCCTCGAAGTCACCCGCAGGCTCCGATCGGCAACACCCTCCGCAGGCGTCCCCCCTCTCCCGGGGGAAGGGAGGGCGATGGGAGAGGGGGACAGGGGGTGAGGTCTCGGGCGGCGGGCCGCCTACTCTTCGGTCGTGATCAACAACCCCAGCAGATCCGAGGTCGAGATGATCCCCACGGCCTGGTCCTCGCGGGTGACCAGGAGGCGGTGGAGGTGGCCCTTGAGCATGGCGGCGGCCACGTCGGAGACGGTGGCGTCCTCGGTGACCGAGTGGACCATGGGGGTCATGATGTCCGCGACGAAGAGGCCGTCCCGGGAGGCTTCCGGGCCGCCGCTCCCGTCCTCGCCGTCGGAGGCCACGGCGGCGAGGTCGAAGAGCGACACCACGCCCACGATGCGCCCCTCCTCGTCCCGGACGGGCGCGCCGCTGATCTCGTTCTCCACCAGGAACGCGGCGAGCTCCCGGACGGTCATGTCGGCGTCGACCGTGAGGATCTCGGGGTTCATCAAGTCGCCTGCGGTAATCGGTCTCATCCCGTCTCTCTCTTCCTCTCAAAAGACAACGTACCGCGATTTGGCAAATGCCGTGCCAGGGTCGTCCTTACTGCACGTAGCCCAGCGCCCGCAATCGCTGGCGCAGCTCCTCGTCTACGGTGCCCCGGCCGGCCTCGAGACGCGGACCCTCGCGCTCCGCGGCCAGGAGGAGCGCCCGCAGGAAGCCGGCGCGCACCGGGCGGTCCGCGGCGAGGTCCCGTGCCTCCCCGGGATCGGCCCGCCGGTCGAAGAGCCCGCGGTCCGCCTCGGGGGCGCGCTCGTCCAGGAGCCGCCAGGCGGGAGTGGAGACGGCGCCCGCCCGGAAGCCGTCCACGTCCAGCCAGGAGAAGGCCGCGTCCTCCTCGGTCCCCTCCTCCGCCCCGGCGATCGCGGGCAGGAGGCTCCGCCCCTCGACGGCGTCCGGCACCGGCAGCCCGAGGGAGTCGAGGAGGGTGGGCACGAGATCGATGTGCTGGGCCAGCCGGTCCACCGCGCGGCCCTCCCCCACGCCAGGGAGGCGGACGATCAGCGGGACGTCCAGCATCTCCGTGTGGAGCGTCCGGCCGTGCTCCCAGCCGCCGTGGTCGTGGAATTCCTCGCCGTGGTCCGAAAGGAAGACGACGGCGGTGGAGCCCCAGAGCCCGCGCGCTTTCAGCAGGGCCACGAGATCGCCGAAGGCCGCGTCGTTGGCGGCGATCTCGGCGTCGTAGAGGGCGGTCAGGTCCCGCACCAGGGCGGGCGTGACCGGCCGCGCCCCGCTGTTGAGCTCCTTGAGCACCCGCACCCGGCCGAGCTCCTCGGGCACGCCCGGGGCGAAGCGCTGCCGGAACTCCGGCGGCGGCTGGTACGGGGTGTGGGGCTCGATGGTGTGGAGGAAGAGGAAGAACGGCGCCTCTCCGACCCGGTCGAGCCAGGCCGCAGTCAGGGTGTTGAGGTTCTCGGCGGTGTCCCGGCCGTGGGGAGTCAGCCGGTACTCCTCGAACCCCTGGCCGAACCCGAAGCTCCGGTGGACGTTGCCGTTGGTGACGAACGCCGCCGTCCGGAAGCCCCGGTCGCGCAACATCTCCGCCAGCGTGACCGCCTCCCGGGACAGGGCGTCCGGCCGGCGGTTGACGCCATGGGTCCGTGGAAGCAGGCCGGTCAGCAGGGAGGCCACCGAAGGCCGGGTCCAGGAGGACTGGGCCACCGCATTGCGAAACAGGGTCGCCTCGCGGGCGAAGGCGTCCACGCGGGGAGACACGGGTTTGCCGTAGCCGTAGCAGCCCAGGTGGTCCCTGCGGAGGGTGTCCACCAGATAGACGAGGACGTTCGCCGGCCGTCCCCCCTCCGTCTTCGCCCGCGCGGGCACGGCCGTCGGGGCGCTCTCCGCCGTCTTCGCCGGAGCCGGAGGGGCCACGATCCGCGGACGCCGGAGCAGCAGGCCGCTCCCCGGCCGGGGCGGGCCGTCCTCCGGCACCGCGGCGAGGGAGAGCCGCACGGGCACCGCCTCCCCTCCTCCCAGCTCCACCGTCTCCGCTCCCTTCTCCGGCGAGAGGCGCTCGATCCTCTCCTCCTCTCCACCCTCCGGCTGCAGGGCGATCTCCAGAGCGGCGGATCCGCCGCGAGACCGCACCTCCTCCAGCGCCAGCGCCGCCCCGGCCGGCAGCCGGAGAAAGGCGTCCACGCGATGGCCGGAGGGGAGGTAGAGCCGGTCGCCCACGACCCGCACCCGCGCCCCCTCCTCCGCCCCCGTCTCGAAGCGGAGGACGTCCCACGCCACCGCCAGCCGCCGCGTGTCGCTCGACCGGCCGCCACGGACCTCCCGGGGCGACCGGGTCCAGGCATAGCGGAACGTCAGGCGGTTGCTCCCGGCCCGGAGAGCCTTTGCCGGCAGCTCGATCCGCTGCTCCGCCTCCCCCGGCCCGAAACCGACCTCCGCCACCTCCCGGCCGTTCGCCAGCACCGCCACCCTCTGCGCGGGAGCGCCGGGAGCCTCGAAGGGCATGCCGCGGAAGGAGACCGCCACGTCCCGGGGAGCGGCGAGAAAGACCTCCATCTCCGACTCCGGCCCCTCGCTCCACACGAACGTCCGGCCCTCCGCCTCCTCGTCGTGCGACCACCCCCGGATCAGGAGAGCCCGCGCCTCCGGCGTCCCGAGATCGACGACGCCGGGCTCCCGGCGGATCTCGGCCAGGGGAAGCTCCGCGATCAGGTCATGGATCGGCTCCCGGGGAGGACCGGAAGGCTCCCCCGAGCAGGCACCGAGGGCCGCCGCCAGGAGGAGCAACGGAAGAGAATGCTTCGACATGGGGACAGCGGGTGCAGTCTAGCACGGGCTAAGCCCGCCGTTCGTTCTCGTCGGCGCCCTCACCCAGCCACTGAGCGAAGGTCGAGCTGATCAGGTTCTCGTCCACATAGAAGCTCGTCTCACGCAAGCGGGCCAAGACTTCAGGAACGTCGATCCAGTTTCTTTCGGCTGCTGCGCGAAGGATGCCCAAGGTGCCGGTTACTTTCAGACCCCGCCGGCGGGCTTCGACCCGCCCCGAGAGCTCGTCAATCAGCAGCAGATCCGCTGGCAAGAGATGAGCGAGTGCAATCGCCTCCCGCTCCCCGAGGTCGAGGGCGCCGGTGATGAGCTCGAGCCGGTCGGGAGGAACCGCCTGGACGCGAAACCAGGACGGAGGCTTGGAGAGCCACTCCTTCACCGGTCGGGGCGCCTTGTCGAAGGTCAACTCCCGGAGGACGGCTTCAGGGACGATGACCTGACCGTAGAAGCGTTCAAGGAGCTCCGTCTGATCCAGGAGAATGAGGTAGTGAAGTGGCCCGCTGTCCGCGACGACGATCATCGGGCGGAGAGGATCCCGAGATCCCGGTGAGCGGCGAGGTCTTCTTCCAGATCTGCTTCCGTGTAGTGAAGGGGCACCTTGTGCTCCTTCAACAGCGCGTGGACCTCGAACCGCGTCTCAAGCCCGAGAAGACGCCTGACCTGCGTCTCGGTCAAGGCACCCGTCCGGTAGCCCTCCACGGCGATCGTCTCCAGGGCATGGCGGGGCACATTCCCCCACCGGCCCTGGAGGGACTCGGAGATGTCTTCCGGCAGGCTGATGGTGACTTCCATGGCGTCACGCTCCACGATCGTCCCGATCTTGGACCAGTCTAGCACCCGACCTCCCCCGCTTGACTTCCCCCGCGCCGTTTTCTATTCTGGCGTAATCAAGACGTAGTTTGTCGCGACGCGCGTTTCCGGAAGGAGGTGCCCCGCCGCAGAAGGTCGAAGACCGATCCAGGCCCGAAATTCCGCCGGCCGGGCGTGCCGGTCCGCGGAAAAAACGTAAGCGGCCCGGGAGTGAGAGCGACCTCAACCCCCGAGCCTGACCACGCACAGGAGAAGACTTCCCATGCGCAGCTTTGGGCATAGTACCATTCCGTCTTCCCGCAACGCGTTCACCCCGTCCTTCCTGCAAAGCATCGCCGCGCGCGACGAGCCCCCCACGGCCGGGGAGGCCGACGTGGCCGGACCGTGGAGCCTCGAAGAGATCCCCGGCCGGGGCTGGGGCCTGTTCCACCCCGGCACGAGCGCCGCCGCGGGCGGTCAGCCCTACGCGGTCTTTGGCGAGAAGTGGCACGCCCAACTGGCCGCCGCCCTCCTCCCCGGCACCGGCCGCGACCCCGCCTTCCGCCTCCGCAAGGAGGAGACCCCGGAAGGCTACGCCGTGGAGTCGGGGGACGGCGCCGGCGTCGTCGGCCACCTCGCCCTCTTCGACGAAAACCTCGTGGCCGCCCTGCATGTCGCCGAGGCCCTCCTGAGGTCCCCCTGGAACCTCGCGACGTTCCTGGAAGCCGCCGGCCAGGTGGCCCTGGAGCGCTCGGGAGCGATCCTGGGCAGGAGGATGTAGGCCCGCGCTCACCCTTCCTTTCGAAACCCCGGAGGGTGGCAGCTCGCGGCCGCCCTCCGGGGCTTCCTGAATGCGGTGGGCATGTGTCGCTCGCGCGCATTCCGAGCACAAACGAGCATTCCGAGCACAAACGAACATTCGCCTGGGTTCACGCGCGCACGCACTGCCGAAAGCCGGGCGCGGCGAGCCCTCCGCCTGCCCGCCGCAGCCCCGGGGAGGTGGCCGCCAAACCTCGGCGAAGCCCTGGCTTGCGCCGGGGAGATCCCCCCCGACAACCGCCGGTCCCCCCCGCTGACGGAGGGGGAACGGCCACCGCTTCGCGAACGGCCGGCGGGACGGAGGGAGCGGTTCCCCGCCCGGGCCGGAGCGCTCGCGAGCACCGGGCGGTCCCTCCCCTCTCGTGCGCGAGCATTCCGGAGCTCTCGCGGCACGCTGGCGGACGCTCGCCGAGCATTCGCCTCCGGAAGGCGAGCATTCCCCGGGAGCGGGCGAGCATTCGCCCCGGACGGGGAGCGATCGCCCGCTAGAGGGGAGCCTTCGGGATCTCGGGGCGAAGGCCCGCCCGCCGCAGGTGAATGCTCGCCCTCGGGAGGCGAATGATCGCCGGGCCTCGGGGAAACGCTCACCTCTCCCGGCGAATGCTCGGCGGCGCGGCGGGAGTGCTCGGCGATTCGGGGCGAACGCTCGCCCGGCGGAGGTGAGCGTCCCGCCCCTCGGGAGAGCGCTCCCCCCGCTCGGGGGGAACCGCTCGCCGACCGGGAGGCCCCTCTGTCCAACGGCGACGGCCCGCTCGCCGCTCGGGAGACCTCGCTGCCCGTTCAGGACGGCTCTCTCCCCGCTCGGGACGACAGCCTCCCCGCGCGGGTGGGACCTCAGTCCGCCGATTGCTGCAGCGCTGCGGGCCTCAACCAGACACTCTCAAGGCGAAAACATCTCCTGCAAGCTCTCCAGGACGGCTGTCATCGTCTCCGGATCGAGAGCCCCGAGCTTCTTCACCAGCCGGGCCGAACCTACCGCATCAACATCTCCAGCTCATCCGGATGGCTCGACCGCACCCGGGCCTCCTCGGCGGTGATCGCCCCCTGGACGGCGAGGTCGGCGAGGGAGGCCTCGAGCGAGATCATGCCGTGGCGCTTGCCGAGGGTGATCTCGTTGTAGAGCTTCTGGAGGTTGTCGCTGCGGATGTGGTACCGCACCGGGTAGGTGGCGAGGAGCAGCTCGACCGCCGGCACCCGGCCGTGCCCGTCGGCCCGCGGGATGAGCTGCTGGACGAGGATGGCGTGGAGCGACAGGGCGAGTTGGTGGCGGATCTGCGCCTGCTGCGAGGGCGGAAAGACGTCCACGATGCGGTGCACGGCCTGCTGGGCGTCGTTGGTGTGGAGGGTCGAGAGGACGAGATGGCCGGTCTCGGCCGCGGTCAGGGCCGTGGCCACGGTCTCCAGATCCCGCATCTCGCCCACGAGGATCACGTCCGGGTCCTGCCGCAGGGACGACCGGAGGGCCTCGTGGAAGGAGCGGGCGTCGCGCCCGATTTCGATGTGCTCGATCACCGAGTGGAGGCTCTTGTGGTCGTACTCGATGGGGTCCTCGATGGTGATGATGTGGGCCGTGCGGTTGCGGTTGATCTCGTGGACCAGGGCGGCCAGCGTGGAGGACTTGCCCGACCCCGTGGGGCCGCAGACCAGGACGAGCCCGCGCGACGGGCGGATCAGCTCGGAGAGGGACGGCGGCAGGTTGAGGCTCGCGAGCGTCGGGATCTCCGACGGCAGGGCGCGGATCGAGGCGGCCATGTCCCCGCGCTGGCGGTGGAGGTTCACCCGGAAGCGCCACGCGCGGCCGAGCCCCACGTCCAGCGAGCGGCCGGGGGCCAGGCGCAGCGGGAGGTCGGCCGAGCCCCGCTCCTCCAGGTCCCGGCGCGACCGGCGCCCGAGGTGGGACTGGAACATGCGGGAGATCTCCTCCCCCTCCAGAGGCGCCGCATCCAGCCGGGTCAGCCGGCCGTTGATCCGCAGGACCGGCGGCATCCCGACGACGAGCAGCATGTCGCTCGCTCCCTGGCGGACCAGCTCGGCGAGGAGCCGGTCGAGCGGCTCCCCCTCCTCCACCTGGGCCTGGGCGGGACGGTCGAGCTGCAGATCGTCCGCGAGCGTCGGGGCGGCGGGCTCGAAGGCGAGGGTCGGCTCGGCCGTTTCCGGATCCGCGCCGGAGCTTCCGCGGTTGAGCTCCTGGACGAGACGGTCGAGCTCCGGATTCTCGATGCGATCAGCCATCGGGTAGACCTCCCCTGCGGACGACAAGCATACGGAGGAGGCGGGGGCGGCGTCTGCCCCCCGCCCGAAACCTCACCCCCTGTCCCCTCTCCCGTCGCCCTCCCCCCGACCGGGAGAGGGGGGACGTGGCTCGGTGGTGTCGCCATGGTCGCCGGTAGATTCCTTCGAGTGGTCTGGTCACAGCAGAAGCGCCCGGCCGAGGCCGACTGGGAGCGCTCCCGTCCCCCAAGCTCACGAAGGAGCGGCGATTCTGCTGTGGCAGACCACTCGCCTCGATTCCTCCGGAAGATGGCCAGGTGACAGCTCGATCCGGGCAAAGCCGCCGTGCACGGGTCCCCCCTCTCCCGGGGGACGGGAGGGCGATGGGAGAGGGGGACAGGGGGTGAGGTGGGCGGGG
>DASQEB010000318.1:0-5226 GCA_035633875.1 Thermoanaerobaculia bacterium | reverse complement strand
CGAAGGAGCGGTCAGAGAAGAGCGTGCCCGCGGAAGAGCCTTCAGGGGACTTCGTGTCCCAGCCAAGGGCGCGCGTGGAATCCGGAATCCCGGCCCGGCGGGTGAACAGCTCCACGGTCTCGCGGGAGACGACCCGCCGGCCGTCGAGGACGCCGCCGTTCAGGAGCATCTGGGCGAAGCGCGCCAGATCGCCCGCGGTGCCGAAGAGCCCGGCATGGGGAGCGACGCCGCCCATGGCAAAGGCGTTCTCGTCGTGGACTTCGCCGTGGACCAGGCGGCCGCGCCAGGGGTCCTCCTCGGTCGGCGCGATTCGGGCCCGCAACTCGGGCGGCGGCCGGAACCGGATCTCGCGCATCCCCAGCGGCTCGAAGACCCGTTCCTCCACGAAGACCTCCAGCGGCTGGCCCGCAACCTGCTCGAGAATCTCTCCCAGGAGGATGATGCCCGGGTCGCTGTAAAGAGAGCGGCTGCCGGTCGGATAGACGAGGTCCATGGCCTGGATCCGCTCGACATAGGCCTCCTTGCCGCGGATCTCCCGGAAGAAAGGCGCGAGCGCTTCGAGGCCCGAGGAGTGGCTGAGCAGGTGGCGCACGGTCACCGCCTCCTTGCCCGGGCCCTGGAACCCTGGCAGGAACTCCTGCACCCGCCGGTCCAGATCGAGCCGTCCCTCGTCGACCAGGATCATCGCCATCGTCGTGGTCGCCACCACCTTGGTGAGACTGGCAAGGTCGTACAGAGTGTCCGCAGTCACCGGCCGGGCGTCCGCGGCATAGGTGAGGCGGCCGAAGGGATAGAGGTGGACCAGCTTTCTCTCGTAACCAACCGCCAGGACGCCGCCCGGAAAGGCGCCGCGCTCCCGGTAGCCTTCGAGGAGGCGGTCGACCTCCTCCAGCCTGGGTGGGGGGTGGAGGACGGGGGACGGAGTTCTGCAACCGGCGGCGAGGAGGACAAGGAGGACCAGCATCACAGCGATGCGGCAGCGAGTTCCTCTTTCCAAAAAGGCCATCACGCGATGATTGACCCAATTCTCACTTGGTCTCGCTTTACCTAAATGACAGGCGATTGCCTCGGTCAAATCGAGGTGCCACACGGATGAAGTCAGCCCCCGGAGGGGGCGGCATTTGAGTAGCCCGGTGCGTCAGCGCCGGGATAAGGGTCCAATCCCATGATAGAGCCCCTGGAGGGGGCGACACCAGACCTCGCGGCGGTCGGTGTCGCCTCCTACGGAGGCGGTTGAAATATGGGTGCTCCGATCCCGGGGCTGACGCCACCGGGCTACGCAAATGCCGCCCCCTCCGGGGCTGGTCAACCGGAGCGCGTCTGTGTTGGCAAGCTTGTCCTCGTACATCACTTTGTGAGCTACGGTGGAAGCTACCTCAAAATCAGACGCACGTGCCCCGCCGCCCACCCGGAGCACGCGCGCCGAAAGCCTCCTGCGCGGGGAGGTCAAACCCCGCGGGAGGTCCTTCGATTGTCAAAGAGCGACGGACGCCTCATCTCAGACAGGCGCCGAGTTCCCATCTAAGAGTCCCTATCAAAATCTCATGCGTACTGTTTTGAAAGGACCCGAAGGGGCCGAGGCGTAAAGAGCCTACCTGGCATTGAAATTCCAGGCTCTACGCCCAAGCCCCTTCGGGGGCAGATCCCCGCCTCCAGAGGTTTTGATATGCGTTCTAAAGTCCCGAGTCAGACTAAAATGGAATTCCGAACCAACCCGGGGACCACTCCCGCTTGCGAATCTCAACGTCGATCTGTATCGTACGTATTGCAGCCGTTTTGTCAAGCGTATTTCACCTGTGTGCACCAGGAAATCGATGAAACGGAGCCATTCAAGTTTGAATCCCATCAGTCAAGCTTGAATGCGTGGATTCAAACCTGGAGGGTTCTCCGTCAAGCTTGAATCCGCTCCTTCAAGCTTGAACGGGAGAGTTTCAAGCTTGACTGCTGCCGGTTCAACCTTGAACGCCGCGTTTCAAGCTTGAACGGACACGATGTCAGCTCGAGGACGTTTCTTCAAGCTTGGAACGTGACAGCACAAGCTGGCAGACCGCCTTCCAAGATAAAAGCGTAGCGGCACAAGCTTGCAGGAATGCCGTTCAAGCTTGCCGCCGCGTATTCGAGCTTGGGCCCCGGTATTTCAGCTTGAATCGACGCCATCGAAGCTTGATGCGCGCCGTTCGAGCTTGGAAGGTCGTCGAGGAAGACGAGAAGACGATCGCCTCGGCTTGAAGCCGGCGGTTCAAAGGGAAGACGTCGCCGTTGAGGCTTGAACGGGCGTCTTCAAGGTTGGGAGGGGAGGGTTCTTTGACAACTGAATCCGACAGAGCTCCGCGGGGGCGGGCGGAGCTCTGTCTCCATTCTCTGAAAGGACCTCGGAACCGACTGAGGCGGCTACCCGCGCGGTTGAACGGCAACGGCCTTCAGCCGCGTGGCGACGAGCCGCAGATCCTCGATGAACTGCTCCCTGGCCTCCCGGCGCTTGATCTGGTCCGGCATCCTCAGGATGGCCGAGGGGTGGATGGTGGCGGTGAGCCAGGGGGCCCAGGGGGTTTCGAAGAAACGGCCTCTTTCCTGGGTGAGCTTGAACTTGGGACCCATCATCGTCTGGGCGGCGGTGGCTCCGAGGCAGACGATGACCTGCGGTTTGACGAGGGCGAGCTCGGCTTCGAGCCAGGGACGGCAGGCCCTCACCTCTCCCATCGTGGGCTTGGCGTGGATGCGGCGCTTGCCCCGGGGCTCCCACTTGAAGTGCTTGACGGCGTTGGTGACGAAGGCCTCTTCGCGGGGGATCCCCGCCTCGGCGAGGCATTCGTCGAGGACCCGGCCGGCGGGACCGACAAAGGGTTTGCCGGCCAGGTCCTCCTGGTCTCCGGGTTGCTCGCCGATGAAGAAGGCGGCGGCGTCCCGCGCCCCGGCTCCCAGGACGGCCTGCGTGGCCTTCTTATAAAGGTCGCAGGCGGTGCAGCCCTGGGCCGCCCGGTCGAGGCTCGCGAGCGTCGGCCGGGCGGGGATGAAGGTTTCGGCCGGGGGGTGGGGCTCCGCCATGTCTATCCCTTGGCTCTCAGCAGGATGTCCACCCGGCGGTTGAGCTCCCGGCCGGACTCGGAGGAGTTCTCGGCCACGGGGTAGCCTTCGCCCATGCCCACCGCGGCCATGCGGTCGGGGTCGACGCCCCGGGAGGCAAGATAGCCGCGGACGGACTCGGCCCGGCGCTCGGAGAGGGACTGGTTGTGCTCCTCGCTGCCGGTGGAGTCGGTGTGGCCCTGGATCACCACGGCCGTCTTCGGATACTCGCTCAGCACCGAGGCCACGTCCTCCAGGGTGGACCGGCCGCCGGAGTCGAGGGTCGAGGAGTTGACGTCGAAGAGGACGTCGGACTCGAAGTGGACGAGGAGGGTCCGCTCGTCGACGCGCTCGACGGTGGTGCCGGGGATGCGCGCGATCTTCTCCTCCTGGGCGTCCATGTAGGCGCCGACTCCGGCGCCGATCGCGCCCCCGATGGCCGCGCCGGCCAGGATCTCGTCCGCCTCCCGCTTGCCGGCGAGGACGGCGCCCACCGCACCGGCGGCAGCACCCGCGGCGCCGCCCTTCCATGTCTTGTCGCGGCGGGTCTCGTACGGACGTCGCTCCCGGGTCGTGGCACAGCCCGCGAGCAACGAGAGCATCAGGACCGAAGCGAGCAGCGAGCCCGTGGCTCGTTTGTGTCGGATGTCGAACATGGTCGTCTCCTTTCAAGCCGTCTCAAGGTGTCTTATTCCCACACAGGACGACTTTTCGGGGGAGGTCCCCCCGGAGGTCCTTTTATGTTCAAGAGGTGTGCCAGCGGGGGGTGTTGGAGGGAGCAGGACCCGCCGGGGGCGTTTCCCCCGGCGGGCCCTGCCTATGGATCAACCGAACCTCGAAGGGCCGGAGTCAAAAAGGCCGGTCGCCTAGTGGCGGCAGCGCGCGTGGTGGCGATGGCCCCGGGCGCGTGCACGCCGCGGACGGTGGTCGTCGTAGTAGCCGCGGTCGTAATAGCCACCCCGGCGATGGCCGCGGTCGTCGTCGTAGTACCCCGCGTCGCGCTCCGCGTCCCGGCGGGCGTCCTTCTCCTGCTTGTAGTCGCTGTAGGCGCCGACGGCGGCACCGGCAGCGGCGCCGACGGCCGCGCCCTTGAGGAGCTCTTTGCCGTAGGTCCGGCCGCGGACGACCTGGGTGATGGCCCCCACGGCGGCACCGGCGGCGGCGCCCTTGATGAGGCGGTCGGAGCCGTTGGTGTCGCGGCGCTCATGGGCCTCGGCCGCCACGGCGCCGAAGAACAGGAGCACCATCAGCGACAGTGCGATGAAGACTCGTTGTCTGGTCTGGTTGGTAAACATCTCTCGTCTCCTTTTTTCCTTTCCGTAGACTGAGCGGAACATGGGTCCTAATACCCCTGCCGCAGTGGGCCGGCGTTGGCTTTCAAAAGGATGTCCACCCGGCGGTTCTGTTGGCGTCCCCAGGAAGTGCCGTTGCTGGCCACCGGGGCGCCCTCGCCGTAGCCGAGGGCGGACATGCGGTCCGGATCGACGCCGCGGCCGGCGAGGTAGGCCTCGACGCTCCGGGCCCGGCGCTCGGACAGGTCGTGGTTCTGCTCCTCGCTGCCGGTCGAATCGGTGTGGCCCTGGATGACCACGGCCGTCTTCCGGTATTCGTTGATCACGTCGGCCACGTCGTCCAGGGTGTACCGTCCGTCCGAATCGAGGGTGGCCGAGCCGACGCCGAAGAGGACGTCGGAGTCGAAGTGGACGAGCAGGGTGTCGTCCCCCACCCGCTCGACGGTGGTGCCGGGGATGCGGGCGAGCCGCTCCTGCTGCCGGTCCATGTAGGCGCCGATCGAGCCGCCCACGACGCCGCCGATGGCGGCGCCGGCGAGGATCTCGTCCGCCTCGCGCTTGCCCTTGACGAGGGCGCCGGCCGCGCCGACGACGGCGCCGATCCCGGCTCCCTTCCACATGCGGTCCCGCTTCGTGGCCCGGTCGCTGCGCTGGGCCTCGGCTGCGATGGTCCCCAGGACCAGGCACGCGAGAAGAAACAGGGCGATGAGCCCGCGTTGTTTGTCGATGTTGAACATTGCCATCTTCTCCTTGAGTCGTCCCCTGGTGTTCATTCCGGAGATTGACGACTTCCGCAGACCGTATAGATCAAGGTCTATGCCAGGCGGAGCTCAAATGAGGGAAGTGCTTGATTCGCAAGGGAGTTGAGGGA
>DASQEB010000317.1:0-6726 GCA_035633875.1 Thermoanaerobaculia bacterium | reverse complement strand
TGGAAGGTGACGATCACCTGCCAGGGTCCGGGGCCGCTCTGCGTCCTGGCCGCGAGTTGCGGGTCGACGACCGCGGCCCCGGCAGGGGCCGGGATCCCGGCGAGAGCGAGCAGCAGGCACAGAGCGGGAAGGAAGAAGGATCTCGGAAAAACCCGGAGGGATCCAGCCTCTCGTCCTTTCATGGTTCCATCCTCTCGGAAAGAGTTGCGGGGGAGCCCTGTCGTCAGGACAAGGCCATAGAAGTACCACTACTACAACTCTTGCAAGAGATGTTCCCGGTTGATGGAGAGCTGGGCGGACGCTGTCCCGTGATCCCCTCTCTCCGGCACAGACCAAGGTAGAGGCGGGAGCCCAGAGAGGCCGGTCGGGGAGCGGGGGACGGGGCACGCGCGGTGCCCGAGCGGGCTTCCCTTTTCAACCAGAAGGAGAAAGCATGTTCAGAAAGCTCTTCGTCATCGCCGCCCTGATGGGCGCCACCGCGGCCACGACCACCCCTCCCGTCCCCGCCATCGACTTCATCTGCAGTTGCACGGTCTGCTCGGGAGGCTCCGGCCCCGGGTGCAGGGACACGAGAACCGGGCGCTTTACGTCCTGCTCCAGTTGGTGGGCCACCTACTCCAGCACCTGCCGGTAGGGGAGACGTCTGTTCCAGCCGACGATACCTGTTCCTCGGCGGCGCTCGTTCAGGGCACCGCCGGGCCGGGTCTTCCCAGGCCGTTGCCGTCCCAGATCATGACGACCGCGCTGCCGCCCGGCTTGCCGTGCGCGGTCAAGCTGAACGTCGAGGTCCCCTCGGGGGGCCCCTGGGATCCCACGTCGAGCGTCCGCTCCTCGCCCGGTCGCAGGCCGGTCATCTGGAACTTCCGACCGTTGACCTCGACGGCGAGCGCGTGCAGGCCGGGGTCCCCATTGAGCACGGTCACGAAGCGCTCCGCCGCCGGGATGCCGGCGTAGACGTGCCGCTCCGGCCGGCCCGTTGCGCGGACCACCTCGGTGAGGATCGGATCGCACGCGGTCACGTTTCCGGCGACGTCGCGGACGAGGAGCTCGAGCCGGGAGCTCTGGTTTTGCTGGACCTTGGTCCCGACCACCGTGCGCGGCACCGTATCGCCCTCCGTGAAGGGGGGGACTTGGACCGTGGTGTTGACCGCCTCGGTTACCAGGATGCTCTGCAGACCGCTGCGTGGGTCGTGGACGAGCACGTGGACCCGCGTCGGCGGGCCGGGCTCGATCCGGTCGACCCGGCAGAGGGGCCGGTCGGCGTCGAAGCCGAGCAGGAAATCGAAGGCGCTGTCGCCGACGCCGTCCTCGCTGACCCGCACCTGCGTCGCCCAGACCTTTGCCGGGTCGCCCGAGACCGGCGTCCAGGTCAGAACGCAGGTGGCCGGATCGATCGTCAGGCCGTCGGGCTGAGGGACGCCTCCCATCTCGGCCGGAGTCGGAAGGCGGCAGGCGTCCCAGCCGCCCGACACATTGTTGGGGATCTCGAAGGTGTCGCCGAGCCCGCCCGAGAGCCACCGGACGTAGGGGTTGATGATCGGGTCGGCGCAGAACGGGTTGCGCAGCTCGAGCTGCACCTTGACGGTCAAGGGCCCGGACGGCCCGTTGTTGAGGCCGAGCCCGTTCGTGCCGTCGATGCGGCAGCACGTCTCCAGCCGAGCCTCCACGGTGGTGCCGGGAGCATAGTGATGGGCGAGCGTGCCGCGGCCGACGTACCACCCGGAATGGATCGCTGCCGGCTCGAGGAGGAAGCTCGTGCTCGTGCCATCGCCGAAATGGAACGTCTCGCTCGTGAGGCCTGGGCTTCCCTCGTAGGCGACCTCGATGGAGAAATCGACCCGGACACGGCCGTCGCTTTCCGGGGCGTTGGCACACCACCAGATCCTCGCGCCCCGGAGGTGGAACGCCCGCGCGGGAAGAGAGTCGAGCAGGAAGGCGCTGGTCAGCAGGAAGAGGAGCGTCGCTTTCCTGGCAAGAGCCCGCATCTGGATCTCCTTGGGGAGGCTCCTCGCGTTGATCGACGGGAACCCGCGCCCAAGATCGGTGCAGACCTCGTTCCACTGCCATCTGTTTCCATGTCGATGAGCGGCGGGTTTGCGCCCTGGTCACCCGCGCGCCGGCTTTCTCTGCACCAGGTCCCGTGTGATGTCGGCGACCGTGGGGGCGCCGGCCAGGGCCATGGCCAGGTCGAGCTCGTCGCGCAGGAGGCGCAGGACGCTTGCTGCACCGGTCTTCCCGTCGGCGGCGAGGCCCCAGAGGATCGGCCGGCCGACGAGGACCGCCCGCGCGCCGAGGGCGAGGGCTTTCACGACGTCCGTGCCCCGTCGCACGCCGCCGTCGACCAGCACCTCGATTGGATGGCCCTGGGCGGCCAGGGCGTCGGCCACCTCCGGCAGGACGTCGATGGTGGCCGGGGAGGTGTCGAGCTGGCGGCCGCCGTGGTTCGACACCACCACGCCGGCGGCGCCCGCCTCGGCCGCGCGCAGGGCGTCGTCGGGCCGGACGATCCCCTTGACCACGACCGGCAGCTCGGTGATCGAGCGGAGCCAGGCCACGTCCCGCCACGTCAGCGCCGGGTCCAGGAAGGAGGCGAAGTAGGCGGCGAGACCCGAATCGGCGGAGACCTGCCGCACCTCGCCGTAACCCTCCGGCAGCAGGTTGGCGACCGCAAGGCCCGGCGGCAGGCGGAAGCGGTTGCGGACGTCGCGTTCCCGCCGTCCGAGGAGAGGGGCGTCCACGGTGAGAACGAGCGCCCGGCAGCCGGCGGCCTCGGCCCGCCGCACCAGTCCTTCCGTGGCCTTGCGGTCGCGGTAGACGTAGAGTTGGAACCACACCGGCCCGGAGGCGGCGGCCACCACCGCCTCGACGGGGGTGTTGGAGAGGGTGGAGAGGATCATCACCGTCCCCGCCGCTCCGGCGGCGCGGACCGTGGCGATCTCTCCCTCGGGAGTGGCGAGGCGGTGGAACGCGGTGGGAGCGACCAGGACGGGCATCGCGACCGGGTGGCCGAGGACCGACGTCGTCAGTCGCGGCGGGAGACGTCCACCAGGACCCGATAGGCGAGGGAGAGGCGATCCCAGGCGGCGCGGTTCTCGCGCAAGGTGACCTCGTCCTGGGCGCCGCTGGCGTAATAATCGTAGGCCTCCCGGGGGAGCGTCTCGCGGGCGATCGCTTCGAAGTCGAAGATGTTGATGGGCTCTCGCGGCTTCTCGGATAATCTGTCGTCCAAAGTCGGTCTCCCGGTCAGGAACTTGGAGTGTTCACGATGACAACCGCCCCTGCCAACGCGGCGTCCCCCGCCCCCGCCCCCGTGTCGAAGCCCGAAGAGCGCAAGGTCATCCTTGCCTCCTCGCTCGGGACGATCTTCGAATGGTACGACTTCTACCTGTACGCCACTCTGGCACCGTTCTTCGCCTCCCTCTTCTTCCCCAGGGGCAACGATACCGCGGCGCTCCTCTCGGCGTTCGCCACCTATGCCGCCGGGTTCCTGGTGCGGCCCTTCGGTGCCCTGGTGTTCGGGCGCCTGGGCGATCTGGTCGGCCGGAAGCACACGTTCCTGCTGACCATCGTGGTCATGGGGGCATCGACCTTCGCCGTCGGGTTGCTGCCCACGTACGAGGCGATCGGCATCGCCGCCCCGGTCATCCTGGTCATCCTCCGCCTGCTCCAGGGCCTCGCCCTGGGCGGCGAGTACGGCGGCGCGGCCACCTACGTCGCCGAGCACGCCTCCGACCGGGAGCGCGGCTATGCCACGAGCTGGATCCAGACCACGGCCACTCTGGGCTTCTTCCTGTCCCTGCTCGTGATCGGCACCTGCCGCGGCCTCATGCCGGCGGAGACCTTCACCCGCTGGGGCTGGCGCCTTCCGTTCCTGGTCTCGCTCGTGCTCTTGATCTTCTCCATCTACATCCGCCTGAAGCTCGAGGAGTCGCCGGTCTTTCGCCAGATGAAGGCCCAAGGCAAGGGCTCCAAGGCGCCGCTGCGGGAGAGCTTCCTGCACTATCCGAACAACAAATACGTGCTGCTCGCGTTGCTCGGGGCGACCGCCGGTCAGGGCGTCGTCTGGTACACGGGCCAGTTCTATGCCCTCTTTTTCCTCACTATCTCGCTCAAGCTCGACTACCTCACCGCGTACACCGTGGTCGGGATCTCGCTCGCCCTCGCCACCCCGTTCTTCATCGTCTTCGGCAAGCTTTCCGACCGCATCGGACGGCTGAAGATCATCCTCGCCGGATGCCTGATCGCCGCCCTTACCTATTTCCCTCTGTTCAAGGCGCTGACCCACTTCGTCAACCCGGCCCTCGAGGAATACAACGCGGCAAACCCGATCACGGTCGCCGCCACCGACTGCAACTTCCACGTTTTCGTAGGCCCGAAGACCGAATTCACGGACTGCGACCGGGCGAAGGACTTCCTCACCAAAGCCGGCCTCTCCTTCGAGACGCTGCCGGCAGTGCCCGGGCAGACGGTGGTCGCCCGCATCGGCCGGGTCGAGCTCACCGGCTGGGACGAGGCGAGGTACAAGGAAGCGCTCACGCAGACCGGTTATCCGGCGGAAGTGGACAAAACGCGGATCAACTACGGGATGACCGTGTTGATTCTGTTCATCATGGTCCTCTACGTGACGATGGTCTACGGACCGATCGCCGCCTTCCTGGTGGAGCTCTTTCCGACCAGGATCCGCTACACGTCGATGTCGCTGCCCTACCACATCGGAAACGGCTGGTTCGGAGGCATGCTGCCGCTGCTCGCGACGGCCATGGTGGCCCGGGCAGGGAACATCTACGCCGGGCTGTGGTACCCGATCGTCGTGTCGCTGATGACCGTCGTCGTGGGCACGCTCTTTCTGCGGGAGACCAAGGACCGCTCGATTCTGGAGTGAGTCCCGGGTTCCGAAGGCGAGAGCCGACCATGAAATTCTCTCCATTCAAGGTCTTTTTGGGGCTGCTCTACACCGTGGCTCTTGTGGCCATCCTTCATCTCGCCTGGACGGGCCGCTTCTACTACGCGACCCCTCTGATCGACCGGCCCCGCCACGAAGACTTCTGGGCCTTGAAGCCCGGCGGCAGCCAGGGCCACCTCTACGGCGTGATCGGCTCCTCGCTCATGGTGATCATGCTGGTCTACTCCCTGCGCAAGCGGGTGCGGATCCTGCGGCGGCTGGGGAAGCTCCGGGACTGGCTCGACTTTCATATTTTCTGCGGCATCGTCGGCCCCCTGCTCGTGGTCCTCCACAGCTCGTTCAAGGTGCAGGGGCTCGTCGCCCTGAGCTTCTGGTCGATGATCGCCGTGGCGCTGTCCGGTGTGCTCGGCCGCTATCTCTATCTCCAGATCCCCCGGACCCGGGCGGGCGACGAGCTCGATCTCGCCGAGGTGGAGGAGCTGCGCGGCGAGCTCACCCGGAAGCTGCGCGAAGAATTCCACCTGCCGGAGACCACCCTCGCCGAGCTCGATCGCATCGCCCTGGGCGGGATCTCCCCCGAGGCGCGGCTCACAGTTTTGTTGTTCCATCTGCCGCTCCAGGCTGTCTCACTCCGCATGCGGCTCCATTCCTATCGACGGCGGTTGCAGCGAGAGCTCGCGGGCCCCTCCCGCCGGCTCTTGCGGGAGATCACCCGGCTGGCACGCCAGAAGGCTTTGCTGGAGCGGCGCCTGGTGCTCTGGAGCCGCCTGCAGCAGCTTTTCCACTACTGGCACGTCTTCCATAAACCTTTCGCGGTGGTGATGTACGTGTTCATGGTCGTCCACATCGCGGTGGCCCTCCTCACCGGCTACGGGTGGTCGTCGTCCGGGCCATGATCCTCCGCCGGACGGCTCCGCTGCCGCTCTTCCTTCTGACCGTTGCCCTTCCCCTCTCGGCCCAGCTCTCCCCGGGCAAGCTGAGCCAGGCCCATGCGTCTCTGGAAGGGAGCGCCAACTGCCTCACATGCCACCAGCCCGGCAAGGGGGTGGCCCCGTCCCGGTGCCTCGACTGCCACACGGCCCTCAAGGCGCGGATCGCCGCCCGGCAGGGGCTCCACGCCCGGCCCGGCCATCAGAAGTGCGAGACCTGCCATAACGAGCACCACGGGCGGGAGTTCCAGCTCGTCTACTGGGGCAAGGCAGGAGCGTCCGCTTTCGACCATCGGCAGATCGGGTTCCCTCTGGAGGGGGCTCACGCGGCCCAGGGCTGCCGGGAGTGCCACCGGCCCGCCTTCCTCCGCAACCAGCCGGCGCTGAAGTCGGGCAAGGCCAACCCCTCCCGCACCTTCCTCGGGCTGTCGCGCGCCTGTCTTTCCTGCCACCGCGACGAGCATCGCGGGCAGCTCGCCGGCCGGAGCTGCCTCTCCTGCCACACGATGAACGGCTGGCGCCCGCCGGCGAAGCTCGACCACGCCCGCACGTCCTTCCCCTTGACCGGGCGGCATGCGACGGTGGCCTGCGCGAGCTGCCATCCGGCCCGGAGCGACGCCCTCTCCGCGGACCCGGACCATAAGTTCACGGTTTTCAAGGGCCTTGCGCACCAGCGGTGCACGGACTGCCATAAGGATCCCCACCAGGGGCGCTTCGGTCCCACCTGCCAGAGCTGCCACTCCACCGCCGGCTGGAAAGAGGGTGCCCGTGCCCGGTTCGACCACGACCGGACAGGCTTCCCCCTGACCGGTCGACACCGCAACCTGGCCTGCGCGAGCTGCCACCGCACTCGCGGCTCCTCGGGTGAGCCTGTCTTCGCTCGCATGGCCCATG
>DASQEB010000316.1:0-6504 GCA_035633875.1 Thermoanaerobaculia bacterium | reverse complement strand
TCGTCCGGCACACGGATCAGGCTCTCCGGAGAACCGAAGAGGCTCTCCTGAGGCCGGACCCGCCTGGTTCGAGTGTCGGCGAGGGTCTCCAGACTCCGGACCAGGTTGGTTCGAGCGCTGAACCAGTCTCTCCGAACGCCGAACCAGCCTCTCCAAGGGGCGGACCAGCCTCTCCAGCGCGGCGAACCAGGTGCGTCCCCGCTGTTTTGAGAGACTCCCTGCTAGAGATGGAAGGGGCGAGTCCTCCGGAAACTCCGGGGATCGATGCCGTGTTTGCGGATCAGCTCCCACAAAGCGCGGCGGTTCTTGCCGGCGGCGCGGGCGGCGCCGCTGATGTTGCCGCCATGGGCGAGGAGGAGCTTGCGGAGATAGGACTCCTCGAACTCCGTCACGGCGCGGGCCTTGGCGTCCCGGAAGCTCTCCGCGGCCGGCACGGCCGCGGTCCGGCCGGGCGCGTGGGGCAGCATGACGTGGCGCTCGCAGAGGAGCTCCTCGTCCGGCGCGAGGACCACGGCCCGCTCGAGCACGTGCTCCAGCTCGCGGACGTTCCCGGGCCAGTCGTACCCCAGGAGGATGTCCAGGGCCCCGGGCGAGAGGGTAGGCGGTCGGCGCTCGCCGGCGTGCTTGCGCAGGAAGTGGCGCGCGAGCGGGGGGATGTCCTCCCTCCGCTCGCGGAGCGGCGGCAGGCGGAGGGGGATCACGTTGAGGCGGTAGTAGAGGTCCTGGCGCATCCGGCCCTCCCGCACCGCAGTCTCCAGGTCGGTGTTCGCGGCGGCCAGGACCCGCACGTCCGCCCGGCGCGTCCGCGACGAGCCGAGGGGCCGGAACTCCTTCTCCTGCAGGAAGCGCAACAGCTTCACCTGCGCGAGCAGGGGGAGGCTGTCCACCTCGTCGAGGAGCAGGGTGCCGCCCTCCGCTTCCTGAACCACCCCGGTCTGCGGCGTCGCGGCGCCCGTGTAGGCGGAGCGCTCATGCCCGAACAGCTCGTTTTCCACCAGCTCGGTGGGGATGGCGCCACAGTTCACGGCGATGAACGGCTTTTTGGCGCGGGGGCTGAGATAGTGGATGGCGCGTGCCACCAGCTCCTTGCCGGTTCCGGTCTCGCCGAACAGGAGGACGCTCGCCTCGCAGCGGGCTACCAGGGGGATCTTCTCGACTGCGGCCAGAAAGCTCGGACTCTCGCCCACGAGGTGGCGCAGCCCGAGCCTGTCTTTGAGGTGCAGAGCCTTGGGATGGCCGCGGCTCGTCTGTTGGATCGGCATGATGGCAACCCTCCCCCGCCACAAGGCCTTGTTCTCATGGGCGGGCGAACGATGAAATGGTTACATGCTGCCGGAGAGAGGGACGGGAACTTCTCGCGCAGGGTAGATCCACCGGTGGACCCTGCAACGTATTCGTCAATACGATGTATTCGTATTGAGATGATGCCTCTGTGCGCGAATGTCTGTCCATCGGCTCGTTTCCGGTCCTGAGGCGCACCAACCCGATAAAAGGAGGCGTAGTTTCCCGACGCCCCGCATGAAGTAAAACCACAAAAAAATGTAAGTTGCCAACCTAAAGTACCTTGAGCTCGACACCTCCCATTCTCCCGGAAGCCCGGAGCAAGTCCTCCGTGAATCCGCCCCGCACCCGGGTCGTCCGGGACCATCCCGAGCCGATGCCGGTGCCGGAAGGGGCGCAGCCTCCTCTTTCGCACGGACAGGAGGCCCTCTGGTTCCTGGACCGGCTGGCGCCGGGCAACCCGGCGTACGTCATTGCCGGGGCCGCCCGTATTCCCACGGGGTTCGACTCTGCGGCGCTCCGGCGGGCGTTCGACGCGCTGGTCGAGCGCCACCCAGCCCTGCGCACGACCTATGGGGAGGGGGAGAGAGGCCCGTTCCAGCAGGTCCACCCGGCCGGCGCGATGCCGGAGGGCTGGTTTCGGGTGGAGAACTCCTCCACGCTGGACGAGGATGCGCTCCGGGCGCGGCTGGCGGAGGAGGCGTTCCGGCCCTTCGACCTTCAGCGCGGCCCTGTCCTCCGCGTGACCTTGTTCGGGGGAGGGGAGCAGGGGGACGTTCTCCTTGTCTCAGTCCATCACATCGCGGCCGACCTCTGGTCCGTGGGCGTCCTGTGGAACGAGTTGGGGGCCCTGTACGGCAGGGAGGGCACCCCCCTGCTGCCGCCCCTCCCCCTGGACGCGACCGACGTCGTGCGCTGGCAGCGGCGGCGGATGGCGGGTCCGGAGGGGGAGCGCCTCTGGGAGCTCTGGCAGGAGCGCCTGGCCGGAGCCCCCCTCCATCTCGATCTGCCCGCGGACCGGCCGCGGCCCCCGGTCCAGAGCTTCCGCGGCGGCACGCGCACTCTCGTGCTGGGACCGGCGGGGGCCGGGCGGGTTGCGGCGCTCACCCGGGAGACCGGCGGCACGCTTTTCGCCGTCCTGCTCGCGGCCTGGAGCGCGCTCCTCGGCCGGCTGAGCGGGCAGGACGACCTCCTGGTCGGCGCGCCCACGCCGGGGCGGACCAGCCCGGAGCTCTTCGGGCTCGTGGGGTACTTTGTCAACCCGCTCGTCCTGCGCTGCGAGCTCGGGGGGGACCCCTCCTTCCGGGAGCTCGTCCGGCGCGCCCGGCGGACGACCGTCTCGGCCTTCCGGCATCAGGAGCTGCCGTTCCCGCTGCTGGCCGAGCGCCTGGCGCCGGAGCGCGATCCGAGCCGGCCGCCGGTCTTCCAGACCCTGCTCTCCCTCCAGCAGGCCCCCCGCGGGGTGCCGGAGGGCCTCGCCGCGTTCGCCATGGAGCTCGACGGCGTGGAGATCCCCCTGGGGGACCTGACCGCCGTGTCCCTGGCCTTCCCCCGGCCCGGCGCGCAGCTCGACCTGGCGCTCTTCGCGGCCACGCTCGGCAGCTCGCTCGCCCTCTCGCTGGAGCACAACGGTGATCTTTGGGACGCCGCATCGGCCGAGCGCATCCTCGGCTGCTTCCGGACCCTCCTCCTGGGAGCCGCGGCCGATCCCGACCTCCCCCTCTCCCGGCTCCCCCTGCTCGACGAGGCCGGGCGGCGGCAGGTGCTGGTCGAGTGGGGCCAGCCTGCCCCGGCGCCGGACAGCCCGGATACTTGCCTCCACGATCTCGTCTTCGCCCGGGCCGCGGCGGAGCCGGAGGCCACGGCCGTGGTGTCCGGCGACGAGCGGCTGACCTACGCGGAGCTCGCGGAGCGGGCGCGCTCCCTCGCCCGGCACCTGCGGGCGGCCGGGGTGGAGCCCGAGACCCGGGTGGGTGTCGCCCTGCCGCGCAAGAGCGAGCTGATCGTCTCGATCCTCGCCGTGCTGGAGGCCGGCGGCGCCTACGGTCCCCTGGACCCGGCCTATCCGCCGGAGCGGGTGGCCTTCATGCTGGAGGACAGCGGCGCCCGCGTCCTGGTGAGCGACCGGCCGGCCCCGCCAAGGGCGGACATTCGGGTGATCCCGCCCTGGACGGACATCGTCGGGGACGAGGGGTTCGTCTCCGCCCGGGCACGGCCGGACAACCTCGCCTATCTGATCTACACCTCGGGCTCCACGGGCCGGCCCAAGGGTGTGGCGATCCAGCACCGGAGCGCCGTGACCCTGCTGCGCTGGGCGCGAGGTGCCTTCGCCCGGGAGGACCTGGCGGGCGTCCTGGCCTCGACCTCCATCTGCTTCGACCTCTCGGTCTTCGAGATTTTCCTGCCGCTCGTCGAGGGCGGCACGGTGATCCTCGCCGACAACGCCCTGGCTCTCCCCTCGCTGCCGGCAGCCCCCGAGGTCACCCTGCTCAACACCGTGCCCTCGGCCGCCCGGGAGCTGGTGCGCGACAGCCGCCTCCCGGAGTCGGTGCGCGTGGTCAACCTGGCCGGCGAGTCTCTGCCCGGGGAGCTGGTGCGCCAGCTCTATGACCAGCCCGGGGTACGCGAGGTCTGGAACCTCTACGGCCCGTCGGAGGACACGACCTACTCGACGTGGGCGAAGATCGGCCGGGAGCTTCCCCGCGAGCCGGTGATCGGCCGGCCGGTGGCCGGCTCCCGGGCCTATGTGCTGGACGCGGGGCTGGAGCCGCTGCCGGCAGGAGTTCCCGGGGAGCTCTACCTGGGCGGGGCGGGCCTCGCCCGGGGCTACCTGGGCCGGCCGGAGCTCACGGCCGAGCGGTTCGTGCCCGATCCCTATGCCGGAGTGCTGGGCGAAATCGGGGCGCGTCTCTACCGCACCGGCGACCTCGTCCGCTGGCTGCCGGACGGCACGCTCGACTTTCTCGGCCGCATCGACCACCAGGTGAAGATCCGGGGATTCCGGATCGAGCTGGGAGAGATCGAGGCGGCCCTCTCCCGCCACCCGCAAGTCGGGGAGTGCGCGGTCCTGGTGCGCGAGGCCGCGGCCGGAGACCGGCGGCTGGTGGCGTATCTCGCGCCGAAGGACGGCGCGGCGCCGGCCCCGCGGGAGCTGCGGGGCTTCCTCGCCATGCGCCTCCCCGACTCCATGCTGCCGGCGGCCTTCGTGACCCTGCCCGCCCTGCCGCTCACCCCGAACGGCAAGGTGGACCGCCGGGCCCTCGCCCGCCTCCCCTTCGAGGCCGGAGTCGAGACCGGCGCCGGAGCGGCGCCGCGCACGCCGGCCGAGGAGGTCCTGGCCGGGATCTGGTGCGACCTCCTGGGGGTCCCGGCCGTGGGGGTCCACGACGATTTCTTCGCCATGGGCGGCCACTCGCTGCTCGCGACGCGGATGCTGGGCCGGGCGCGGGACGCCTTCGGGGTGAGCCTCCCGCTGGCTGCGGCGCTGCGGCATCCCACGATCGCCGGCCTCGCCGCCCTCCTGGAGGCCCGCCGGGACGGGGACCCGACGCCGCCGGTCGTCCCGGTCTCCCGGAAAGAGCCCCTGCCCCTCTCCTTTGCCCAGGAGCGCCTCTGGTTCCTGGACCAGATGGACCCGGGGAGCCCGCTCTACAACGTGCCCGCGGGCCTGCGCCTGACCGGGCCGCTTTCGGTGCCGGTCCTGGCCGGGGCCCTGCGGGAGATCGTCCGCCGGCACGAGGTCCTGCGCACCACCCTGCCCGCCTTGGCTGGCGGGCCGGTGCAGCGGATCGCTCCGTCGGGGGACGGCCCCGCGGTCCCGGTGGTGGACCTCTCGGGCCTCCCCGGCGCGGTCCGGGAGCCCGAGCTCGCCCGCCTGGGGGGCGAGGAAGCGCGGCGGCCCTTCGACATCGCCCGCGGACCGCTCTTCCGGGTCCGGCTCGTCCGGTTGGGCGGCGAGGACCACGCGGCGCTCCTCACCCTGCATCACACGGTCTGCGACGGCTGGTCGCTGGGGGTGCTCGCCACGGAGGTCGCGGTGCTCTATCCGGCCCTGCTCGCGGGAAGGCCCTCGCCGCTGCCGGAGCTCCCGGTGCAGTACGGGGACTTCGCGGTCTGGCAGCGCCGGCTCCTCGCGGGGGAGAGGCTCACGCGCGAGCTCGCCTGGTGGCGGGAGCGGCTGGCCGGCGTCCCCCGCGTGCTGGACCTTCCCACGGACCGGCCGCGGCCGGCGGTGCGCAGCGACCGGGGCGATGTCGTTCCGGTCTCGCTGCCCGAGGAGCTGGCGGCGGAGGTCGCCGCCTTGGGCCGGCGCAGCGGGGCCACGCCGTTCATGGTCCTTCTCGCGGCCCTCTCGGCCCTGCTCGGGCGCTTCTCCCGGCAGGAGGACCTGCTGGTGGGCTCGGCCGGAGCGAACCGGACGCGGCCGGAGGTGGAGCCGCTCCTCGGCTTCTTCGCCAACACCCTGCCCCTGCGCATGGACCTCGCGGGGGAGCCGGACCTCGCCGCCCTCCTCGCCCGGGCGCGGGAGACGACGCTCGCGGCCTACGCCCACCAGGACCTCCCCTTCGAGCGCCTCGTCGAGGAGCTCGCCCCGGAGCGGGCCCTGGGGCGGACGCCCCTGGTGCAGGTGGTCTTCGTGCTCCAGGACGGCGGCCCCGCGGGCTGGCAGCGGCCCGCGCCCGGCCTCGAGCTCTCGCCCCTCGTCTTCCACTCGGGCACGGCCAAGTTCGACCTGCTGATCGACCTGACGCAGACCCCGCGGGGGATCGCGGGCACGCTGGAGCTCAGCCGGGACCTCTTCGACGCCGCCACGGTCCGCCGGATGTGGGAGAGCTTCCGGATCCTCCTGACGGCGGCGGTCCGCCGACCGGAGGCGCCCGTGGCCGACCTCCCCCTGCTGACGGAGGCGGAGAGCGCACAGATCCTGGAGTGGAACGCCACGGTCACGGACTACCCCCGGGAGGCCACGATCGGCGAGCTGTTCGCCGCCCAGGCCCGGCAGACCCCGGATGCCGTGGCCCTGGCCGGGGGCGGCCTGGAGGTCACCTACGCGGAGCTGGAGGCCCGGGCCAGCCGCCTCGCTGAGCACCTGCGGGAGATGGGCGTGACGCCCGAGGTGGCGGTGGGGATGGGGCTCGAGCGGTCGGTCGAGGCCGTGGAGGCCCAGCTCGCGATCTACAAGGCCGGGGGCGTCTACGTTCCCCTGGACCCGTCCTACCCGAC
>DASQEB010000315.1:0-7965 GCA_035633875.1 Thermoanaerobaculia bacterium | reverse complement strand
GTTCCCTTCCAGCTCCGGATTCCGCTCTTCAAGCTCGCGGTCCTCAATCGGGAGGAGACGTTCGAGGGAAGCCTGCGTTTGTTCGTGGTGACGAAGGACAAGGACGGCGGCCTCTCACCCCTGCGCCAGGTGCAGGTCCCGTTGCGCATCCCCCGGGGCCAGGTGCTGACCGCCATGGGCCAGTACTACGTCTACACCCTGACGCTCACGATGCCGCCCGGTGAGCAGCAGGTGGCCGTGGCAGTGCGGGACGAGCTGGCAGCCAGCACCTCGTTCCTGAGCCGCAGCGTGCAGGTGGGGCCGGGGACGGGTGGGACGGTGCAGGCCGCCGGCTCAGGAGACTGAGAGCACGATTTTTCCGAACGCGCCGCCCCGCTCCAGGTCGCGGTAGGCCTCGGCGGCGCGCTCCAGGGGGATCACCCGGTCCACGACCGGGCGGAGCCGGCCGTCCTTGAGGCGCGGGAGAGCGAACTCTGCGAAGGCGGCCACCAGGCGGGCCTTTTCCTCCCGTGAGCGGGGACGCAGGACCGAGCCCACCAGGTGGAGCCTGCGGCTGAGGACCGGGCGGAGGTCGACCTCCGCCTTCGGGCCGGCGGTGAGGCCCACGAGGACGAGACGGCCCCGTTCCCGCAGCGCGGCGAGCCGGCCGCCCAGCTCCGGACCGCCCACGAAATCCACCACGAGGTCTACGCCCCGGCCGCCGGTGGCCTCCCGCACCTGGCGCGGCAGGCTCGCCCCGTCGAGGCAGATCTCTTCGACGCCATAGCCCCGCAGCAGCTCCAGGCGGTCCCGGTTGCGGCCCGCGGCCAGCACGCGGGCGCCCAGCTCCCGGGCGAGTTGCACGGCGAAGCTCCCCATGCCGCCCGTGGCGCCGGTGATCAGCACCGACTCCCCGGGCTGGAGGTCGCCCTCCGCCACCAGATTGGTCCAAGCGGTGAGGCCGGCTTCGGGGATCGCGGCCCCGTCGACGAACGAGAGGTTGCCGGGAAGCGGCATGAGCTGCCCCGTTGGAACGGCGGCTCGGGACGCATGGCCCCCTCCGCCGAGAAGGGCCATCACCCGCTGGCCCGGCTGCCACAGGCCGGGTTTCTCCTCCGTGCCCAGGATGACCCCGGCGCACTCGAGACCCGGCACCTCGCTCTCCCCGGGGGGAGGTGGATACTGGCCGCGGAGCTGGAAGACGTCGGCATGGTTGAGCCCCGCCGCCTCCACGGCGACGAGGACCTCCCCGGGCCCGGGGGTCGGGTCGGGGAGGTCGCCGATGCGGGGTGTCGGGTTGTCGCGAGCGGTCGGGGGGAGGATGGCGCGCACGACGCCGATCCTACCCCCAATCGGGCTAATGCGTGCCCACCGGCCGCACCCTCGGCCGCGGCGCGGGATCGGCGGGGGCGCCGGCCACGGCAGGCTCGGGCTTCAGGCTGCCGGCGGTCTTCGGCCGCTCGGACAGCTTGATGATGCCGTCCTCCAGCCAGGCGTGCTTGCCCTCGAGGACCCGGAGCGCGACCTTGTACTTGCGCACATCGTCGGTCGCCCAGAGGTCCTTGAACAGGCGGACGACCTTGCGCCGCGAGTTGCGGCAGAAGAGGTCCGCCAGCTCGGCGGCGTTCGCCGCCTCGGGGTGCCCCTGCTCCGCCATGGCCTGCGCCCGGGAGACCGAGGACGCCATGGCGAGCAGCTCGTTGGCCACGTCCACCAGCCGGAACAGGAAGGCCTGTTTGTTCTGCAGCTTGGCCTGATGGACGATCATGCCGTGGAAGATCTGCCGCGACAGGCGCCGGCAGTTGCGCTCCACGAACCGCAGGTGCGTGGCGAGAGCCCCGAACTCCTGGTAGCGCGGCCACTGGCCCCAGCCCAGCCAGCGGGTGGGATACCACGAGGCGTAGAACGCGGCCATCTTCGGCAGCTCGGAGAGCTTCTCGGCCACGCTCTTCTCCGGATCGATCATCGCGCCCGCCACCTGGAGGTGCTTGTCCACAGCCTCGCGGGCCATGAACAGGTGCATGATCTCCGAGGAGCCTTCGAAGATCTTGTTGATCCGGTAGTCCCGCATCATCCGCTCGACCCCGATGGGCTCCTCGCCCCGGGCCGCGAGCGACGTCTCCGTTTCATAGCCCCGGCCGCCCCGGATCTGCATCGTGGCGTCCACGATCTCCCAGGTCCGGGCGGTGTTCCACTCCTTGGCGGCGGCGGCTTCGAGGCGGATGTCATAGCCGCCCCGGTCGGACATCTCCGTCGCCAGCAGGGCGACCGACTCCATGGCGAATGTGGTCGCCGCCATGTCGGCAATCATGTGGGCAATGGCCTCGTGCTTGCCCACGGGCTTGCCCCACTGCACCCGCTCGCTGGCCCACTTGCGGCAGATCTCCAGGCAGAGCTTGGAGGTGCCCACCGACCCGTTGGGGATCGACAGGCGGCCGTCGTTCAGGGTGGTGAGGGCGATCTTGAGGCCCTTGCCCTCCCCGCCGATCAGGTTCATGGCCGGCACCCGGACGTTTTTGAAGCTGATGACCGCGTTGGCGAGCGCCCGCAGGCCCATGAAATGGCAGCGGTGCTCGACCTTGACGCCCGGCCAGTCGGTTTCGACCACGAAGGCGCTGATCTTCTTGGTCTTGGGATCCCGCGCCATCACCACGAGGAGCCTGGCGAGGGTGCCGTTGGTGCACCAGAGCTTCTCGCCGTTGAGGATGTAGTCCCCCTCCGGGGTCTTCTCCGCCGAGGTCAGCAGGCGCGCCGGGTCGGAGCCCACCTGGGACTCGGTCAGAGCGAAGGCCGAGATCTCCCCCGCGGCGCAGCGCGGCAGGTATTTCTTCTTCAGCTCCTCAGTGCCGAAGAGCTTGAGCGGCTGCGGCACGCCGATCGACTGGTGGGCCGACAGCAGCGCCGAGAGGTTGCCGTCCACGGAGCCGAGGAGCAGCATGATCTTCTGGTACTCGGAGTTGGTGAAGCCCAGACCGCCGTACTTCTTCGGGATCTTCATGCCGAAGGCGCCCAGCTTGCGCAGGCCGTCCACCACGTGCTCCGGATACTCGCCGGTCGTATCGATCTCCACCGAGTCGACCTGGTCCCGCAGGAACTCCTTCATCGCGTTGTAGAACGCGGTGAACTCGGGCCGCTCGTCCTCCGACAGAGGATACGGATGGATCAGATCCAGCCGGAAATTGCCGAGGAAGAGCTCCCGCATGAAGCTGGGCTGCGCCCACTCCTGCTCCCGCGAGGCCTCCGCCACCTTCCTCGACTCCAGCTCACTGATGTTCTGAAGGTCCTTGGTCGCCATGTCTTTCCCCTTTAGCTGGCGTATCGGCCCGACCGGTTTCCCGCCGGCTTTGCCGCACTGCGACGATGATAGCAGCCCGCGGCGCCAGACTGCAAATATCCCTGCAAAAAGCACGCAAGTTCCCGGGAAAAGAGAGAGTAGCACTACTGCGTTGACGCGCGTGCGGAGAGGTGATGGCCTCGCCGCAGCGCGGCGAGCCATCACCTCGGCTCCGATCGAGGATTCAGGCCGGTGGCTGGAGGAACGCGATCATCGCCCCCTGGGGATCGCTGGTCACCAGGAACCGTCCCACACCAGGAATGTCCATGGGCTGCACATAGATTTTGCCGCCCAGCTCCCCGACCTTCGCAGCGGTCGCGTCGGCGTTCTCCACCAGGACGTAGGGTAGCCAGGAGGATGGCCCTTCGGCGTCGGCCGGCTTCGGCATCATGCCGCCCGCATCCTTGCCGGTATCGAGGCGCTTGAAGAGCGTGTAGGTGCCCATCTCCCCCATGGGGACCTCTTCGGTGCGCCAGCCGAAAATCTCGCAGAAGAACTTCGCGTCCCTCTGGGGATCGGCCGCCAGCAGCTCGTGCCAGCAGAAGGTGCCCATCTGGGGTATCTCGGCCCCCTCTTCCCCGCTCGAGGTGCTCGACTTGTAGGGCGAGATCGCGGCTCCGGTGGGGCTCATGATGACGCCGAAGCGGCCCACTCCGGGAATGTCCATGCCCGGCACCGGCGCCTGACCGCCGAGCTCCACGGCCTTCGCGGTCGCGGCGTCCACATCGTCCACCGTCGCGTAGGAGATCCAGTGCGGCGGAACCGCGTCTTCGGGTCCCAGTTGGACGAACCCGCCGTGCTCCGTGCCGGCCGCGTGGATCATCTTGTATGCGCCATAGCCCTCCATCTCGACCTCTTTGATCCCCCAGCCCAGGAGAGCGGTGTAGTAGGCGACCGCGTTGTCCACCTCGGTCGTCATCAGGTCGTGCCACACGAACTTGCCCAAAGCCTTCTGTTCTCCCGCCATGGAAACCCCTCCTTGTGACGTTGCTTCGCTCGTTCCGATTCCCTTCCGGCGATCAGCGTATCGCAAAGAGGGATCCGCGTGCAGCCCAGCCTTAGGCCCTGGCGCTCGAGCTCTCGGCCAGAAGCTTGCGGTGCCGCACCGCCTCGACCAGGGCGAGGAGAGGGCCGGTCATCAGGGTCGTGAGGAGCGCCATGAGGACCAGCATGGTGAAGATCCGCGGTGAGAGGAGCCCCAGGTCGTAACCGATGTTGAGCACGATCAGCTCGACCAGACCCCGGGTGTTCATCAGCGCACCGAGGGCGAAGGAGTCCCCCCAGCTCATCCCCGTCCAGCGCGCGGCCAGCGTGCTGCCGCCCAGCTTGCCGGCGATCGCCACCAGGACCACGCTCGCGCACAGAAGCCAGCTCGTCCAGTCGTCGAGAAGGCCGACCTCGGTGCGGAGGCCGGTGAAGGCGAAGAACAACGGGAGCAGGAACACCGAGCTGAACGTCTCCAGGCGCTCGCGGAGGTACTGGCGCAAGGCCGAATCCCGGGGCATGCACACGCCGGCGAGGAACGCGCCGAACAGGGCGTGGATGCCGATCACCTCCGTGGCCAGCGCCGAGACGAAGACAAAGCTGAGGACGATCGCGAGGAACCCCGTCGTCCCGATCGGGGTATGCGCCCCATCCCCTCTCCAGCGGGCGATCCGCGGCCGCACGAGGAAGAGCATGAGGGCGATGAACAGCACGGTGAGGGCGATCGTTACGAGAGCGCCGCCCAGCCCGTCCGCGCTGACGGTCGCGACCACCACGGCCAATAGGCACCAGGCGGTGACGTCGTCCACGGCCGCGCAGGTGATGGCGGTGGTGCCGAGAAAAGTTTGGGACAACCCGCGCTCCTCGATGATGCGTGCCAGCACCGGGAAGGCCGTGACGCTCATCGAGACCCCCATGAACAGGGCGAAGCCGGTGAAGGGGATCCCGGCCGGCACCACAGTCCGGTAGAGGACCAGAGCGCAGGCCGTGCCCAGGAAGAACGGAACCACGATGCTTGCGTGACTGACCAGCAGGGCCGCATCCGCTTTGTGCCGCAGGTGGTCCACGTCCAGCTCGATGCCCACCACGAACATGAACAGGATGACTCCGATCTGGCTGAGCAACCGGAGGGTTCCCAGGGAATCCGCGGGAAACAGAAACGCCTGCGCCTCAGGGGCAACCAGACCCAGCAGGGAGGGTCCGAGGAGGATGCCCGCGATCATCTCACCGATGACCGGAGGCTGTCCGATCCGAGGGAAAACGCTGCCGAGGAGCCGCGCCGCCAGGAGAATCACGATGACCTGGAGGAGCAGGAGGCTCAAGGGTTCCTTGAGGTGGGCGAACACGGGGCCCAGCGGTCCGCCCGTGGCATCGTGGGTCTCCGCCGGGGAAGTGGGTTCCACGGCTGCCGGACTCTCGAGAGCCACCGGCGGCTGCAGGCCCGAACCGAAGTGCAGGATGAGACCGATGCCTGTCCCGAAGACCGCGATCACGGCCGCATAGAAGAAAACGTTCCTCGACATCCGGCCCCCTCCTGGGTCCCGCTGGCGCGCCATTTAATAAAGTGCCGCAGGCTGGAACAGCCGGGACGCACGGCCGGCCGCTTACTGCAATCCCGCTTCCCACTCCCGCTTCAGCTTCTCCAGCGTGTCCTGGTATCCCTGCGGCGTCTTCCCTCGGGAGAGCGCCAGTGCCTTCTCCAGAAGTGGCAGGGCTTCCTTCGTCTTCCCCTGCCTGTGGAGAAGCTTCGCCTTGGTCTCATAGTTCCAGAAGCTCTCCTGCTTGGAGATCGACGTGTCGATCCAGGTCATCGCGTCCTCCAGGCGCTGGCCCCGGTTGAGCGCGTAATTGGCAGCCGTGAGATAGGCATCCCAGTCGGCCTTGGGATCGGCGAGGGCGGCGTCGTACCGGGCCCAGACGATCCGGTCCACGTCCACCTCGATGGGAAACGAGAAGCGGACCTTGTCCCAGGCGAAGTCCACCGTCATCCTGTCGCTGCCCGCTGGAGAGAAGGAGAAGGTCATCCACTCCGTGGCGGGACCGGTCTCCGGCTTCACCTCGAAACGGAGGACGTCCTCCTCGACCTTGTAGGCGAACGCACCCCACTGCCGAGCGCGCTTATTGAGGATGAGCGTCCACCTCTCCTTGCCCGGAATGGCGAAGAAGCCGTACGTCCCGGCCGGCACCTCGCGGCCCGCCACCTTGACCGGATCGCTGAATTCGATCGTCGTGGCATCGTTCGCCCCGAGCCTCCACACCTTGTCATAGGGAACGAGCTCGCCCCAGATCGTCCTCCCCTTCACCGCGGGCCGGTGGTACTCGATCTCGACGGTGGTGATCCCGATCACCTGGCTGATGCTGGCCCGCGGGCTCTCCCGGGGCACCGGCAGCTCCTGGGCATTGAGGGGCAGGGAAAGGAGAAGCAGCAAAACGACAAAAGCGAGAACCGGGCGCATGGGGCCTCCTTGCAAACGAGAGACAGGAGAGTCTATCGCGGCGATGGGAGGAGACACGATCCGGAGGCGCGGTAGGGGCGTCCTCGCAGGCCTCTGTCTGCCGGGGGGCTCCAGATGCTCACCTGGCCTGACGGCCGCAACTCTGAGCGACCTTCTCTAACCTGCACCGCTACTCCCCCACACATCGCTCCACCACCCCCACCGCCTCCCCTGGATATCCCGCCAACCGCCCCCTCAACTCCCGGCGACAAGTGCTCTCCCCGGGCGTGCCGTCCTGCTCCCACGAGGAGGTTTGCGAGGAACTGGCCGAAGCGCTCGAGGTCTCCCATTCCGGAGGTGGAGACCCACTTTGCCGACTCCTGCCGAACCCGCGACATCGCGTTCGCGAGTCCCACCGCGATCGAGGAGCACGCGATCTGTGCCGGACTGGCTGGAGGATCGGCGAACGCCGGTGCCGCCAAAAACGAGGGGCAAGAATACGGCCGTCGCCTCCTCTCCCGGGAGGAATGAGCGGATCAGAAAGGTGAGGAGGCCGCCGGCTATATGATCTCAACCAGCTTGAGCTCGAACGTGAGGTCCTTGCCCGCGAGCGGATGGTTTGCATCCAGGGTGACGCTCGCGTCCGAGACGCCGGTCACCGTAACCACAAAGCTCTGCCCTCCCTGGGAGAGTTGGAGCTGCTGGCCTACCTCTGGCTGGATGTTCGGCGGAAAGTCCTCCCGCCCGACCTCCAGGACCCAGTCGCTGCGATGGGACCCGTAGGCGTCGTCGGCAGCGACGGTAACTTCCTTTTTTTCGCCCGGCTGCATCCCCTGGACCGCCTGCTCGAAGCCCGGGATGACCTCGCCTGAGCCGAGGGTGAACTCCAGGGGCTCCTGCCCCTCGGAGCTGTCGAAAACGGTCCCGTCCTCGAGAGTTCCCGTGTAGTGAATCCGGACCGTGTCGCCGTTCTTCGCTTCTGCCATATCAACCTCCATCGAGAAACCACCATCCCTCCCGACCGGAGGGCGAGCAGTTTCCCCATGCAAGAACATTACCCGTGGGCATGGATGCCAGGGAAAAATCTACCGCTGTTCTCCTTCTGAGAGAGGATCGGAGCGAGGGCGCACCGCCACCGCCACCCCGGCGATGACGAGAGCCGTTCCCAGGACGACCCGCTCCGTCACCGGCTCATCCAGAAAAAGGCTCCCCACGGCTACCGCCACCACCGGG
>DASQEB010000314.1:0-5996 GCA_035633875.1 Thermoanaerobaculia bacterium | reverse complement strand
GTCCGGGCCGTCCACCTCGGAGGGAACGAGCACGGCCTCCTCCTCTGCCTGCACCACGTGATCGCGGACGGCTGGTCCCTGGGGGTCCTCCTGCGCGAGCTCGCCGTCCTCTATCCGGCCGCCCGCGAAAGTGAGCGCCCGACCTTGCCGGAGCTGCCGGTGCAGTACCCGGACTTCGCCGTCTGGCAGCGGGGGTGGCTCGCGGGGGAGGCCCTGGAGCGGGAGGTGGGGTGGTGGCGCGAGCGTCTCGCCGGGGCGCCCCCGGTCCTCGACCTGCCGGCGGACCGGCCCCGGCCGCCCCGCCAGAGCTTCCGCGGCGCCACCTGGAGGGTCCGCCTGGGCCGGCGCCTGACCGCCGCGCTCGCGGCCCTCGCCCACCGCGAGGGCGCCACCCCGTTCATGGTCCTCCTCGCCGGGCTCTCCACCCTCCTCGGCCGTTCCGCCGGGGTGGACGACGTGGTGGTGGGCTCGCCCATCGCCGGCCGCAACCGGCGCGAGGTCGAGGACCTGATCGGCTTTTTCGTCAACACCCTGCCCCTGCGCACCGGGCTCGGGGGAGACCCCGGGTTCCGGGAGCTCCTCGCCCGGGTGCGCAGCGAGACGCTCGCGGCCTGGGCCCACCAGGAGGTCCCGTTCGCCCGCCTCGTCGAAGAGCTGGCCCCGGCGCGGAGCCTCGCCCACGCGCCGCTCTTCCAGGTCCTCTTCGTCCTCCAGAACGCCCCCCTGGGGACGATCGGCCTGCCCGGGCTCTTGGTCGAGCCCCTCCCCCTGCCGGCGGAGACCGTGCAGCTCGATCTCGCCGTGGGCCTGGAGGAGGTGGGGGAGAGCCTCTCCGGCGTCTTCGACTCCAGCCGCGACCTCTTCGACGCCGCCACGATCGGCCGCCTCGCCGGCCACTTCGAGGTCCTCCTCGCGGGGGCCGTGGCCGCGCCGGACACCGTGCTCTCCGCCCTTCCCCTGCTCACGGCGGGAGAGCGCCACCAGCTCCTGGCGGAGTGGAACGACACGGCGGGGAGCTTCCCCGGCGTCTGCCTCCACCAGCTCTTCGAGCGCCAGGCCGCGGCCACCCCGGACCTGCCGGCGATCGACTTCGAGGGACGGACCCTGACCTACGCCGAGCTCAACGCCCGGGCCAACCGGATCGCCCGCTCCCTGCGGCGACTGGGCGTAGGCCCGGAGGTGCTGGTGGGGGTCTGCGCCGAGCGCTCGGCCGAGGCGATCGTAGGGCTCCTCGCGGTGATGAAGTCGGGAGGCGCCTACCTGCCCCTGGACCCGGCCTACCCTGAAGAGCGCCTGGCCTTTGCCCTGGAGGACTCGGGAGCGCGGATCGTCCTCACCCAGGGGTGGTTCACGGAACGTTTCCCGAGGTTCGCCGGCAGCGGCGGCTTCGCCCTCCCGCTCGACCCGGGCGGGGACCCCTATGCCGCCGAGAGCGGCGAGGACCTGCCGCCGGTGGCGGGGCCGGACAACCTGGTCTACGCCATCTACACCTCGGGCTCCACGGGCCGGCCCAAGGGGGTGCTCGTCCCCCACCGCGGGCTCGTCTGCCTCTGCCTCGACCTCGTCCGGCTCTGGCGCCTGGGACCGGGCTCGCGCCACCTCACCTTCAACTCCCTGGCCTTCGACGCCTCGGCGAGCAACGTCTACCCGGTCCTGCTGAGCGGCGCCACCTTTGTCGTCCACCGCGATCCGGCGGAGCTGTCGGGGGCCGAGCTGGAGCGGTTCACCCAGGAGCACGGCGTCACCCACCTGGACGTCCCGCCGGCCTACTGGGCGGCCTGGCTGCCGGACCTTGCCGGGAGGCACGGCGAGGAGCTCCTCCCCAGCGTCGTCCAGCTCAACCTGGGGGGCGACAGCGCGTCGCTGGAGCGGGTGCGGCTGTGGGCGGAGCTGACCGGCGGCCGGGTGACGATCTTCGGGCCCTATGGCCCGACCGAGACCACGGTGGGCTCCACCAGCCATCGGAGCGTGGACGGCCGGGAGGTGCCGCGCGGCGCGGTCAAGCTCCCCCTCGGCCGACCCTTCGCCAATGTGGAGGTCCACGTTCTCGACCGCCATCTGTGGCCGGTGCCGGTCGGGGTGGAAGGGGAGATCTGGATCGGCGGCGTCGGGCTCACCCGGGGCTACCTGGGCCGTCCGGACGCCACGGCCGAGGTCTTCCTCCCCAACCCCTTCGCCACCGTTCCGGGCGAGCGCCTCTACCGCACGGGGGACCTCGCCCGCTGGCTGGTGGACGGCACGCTGGAGTTCCTGGGCCGGGTCGACCACCAGGTGAAGGTGCGCGGGTTTCGGGTCGAGCTGGGGGAGGTGGAGACCGCGCTGCGCCGCCACCCCGCGGTGCGCGAGGCCGTGGTCCTGGCGCGGGAGAAGGGGCCGGGGGACCGGCGCCTCGCCGCCTACGTGGTCGCCGGGGAGGAGGTCGCGGCCGCGGATCTCAAGACTTTTGTGGCCGGGAGCCTGCCCACCTACATGGTGCCCTCGTCCGTGACCCTTCTCGACGCCCTGCCCCTGGGCCCGACCGGCAAGGTGGACCGCCGCGCCCTGCCCGAGCCGGACTGGGTTGGCGAGAGCGAGGACCGGTCGTACGAGCCGCCGCGCACGCCGGCCGAGCAGACCCTGGCAGGGATCTTCGCGGACCTCCTGGGCACCGGGCGGGTGGGCCGCGACGACGACTTCTTCGCCCTGGGCGGCCATTCGCTGCTCGCCACCCAGGCGGTCTCCCGGGTGCGGGCGGCCTTCGGGATGGACCTGCCGGTCAAGGCTCTGTTCGAGACCCCGACGGTCGCTGCCCTGGCCGTGCGGCTGGGGACGAGCCGGGCCTCCGAGGTGCCGCCGGTCGAGCCCCAGCCGCGCGGGGAGGCGCCCTTTGTCTTCCCCATGTCCTTCGCCCAGCAGCGGCTCTGGTTCCTGGACCAGCTCGCGCCGGGAAGCCCGCTCTACAACCTCCCCGGGCCGTTCCTCCTCGACGGCCCCCTCTCCGTACCTGCCCTGATCGCGGCCGTGCGCGCCGTGGTCGAGCGCCACGAGGCGCTGCGGACGACGTTCGCCCTGGCCGGCGGCGAGCCGGTCCAGGTGATCGCGGGCCCGGACGTGGCGCGGGATTTCGCGGTACCGGTGGTGGACCTGGAGAGCCTTCCCCGAGCCGCGGCCGGGGCCGAGCTGGCCCGCCTGGCGGCGGAAGAGGCCGCCCGGCCCTTCGATCTGGCCGCGGGACCGGTCCTCCGGGTGCGGCTGGTGAGGGTGGCGGAGGAGGAGCACGCAGCCCTGGTGACCTTCCACCACATCGCGAGCGACGGCTGGTCGATCGGGGTCTTCCTGCGCGAGCTCTCGGCCCTCTCTCAGGCGGCCTCCCTGCCGCCGCTGCCGGTCCAGTACCCGGACGTCGCCGTCTGGCAGCGGCGGTGGCTGGCCAGGCCGGTGCTGGAAGCCGAGCTCGCCTTCTGGCGCCGGCTCCTCGAGGGGGCGCCGACCGTCCTCAACCTCCCCACGGACCGGCCGCGCCCGGCCCTCACGAGCCCGCGGGGCGCAGCGTTCTCCTTCCGCCTGCCCGCGGACCTCTCCCGGGCCGTGCGCGAGACCGCGGCGCGCGAGCGGGCCACGCCGTCCATGGTCCTTCAGGCCGCGTACGAGGCTCTCCTCGCCCGCCTCTCGGGCCAGGAGGACCTCCTGCTGGGAATCGGTGTCGCCAACCGCAACCGTCTGGAGACCGAGGGGCTGATCGGCTTCTTCGTCAACACCCTGGTCGCCCGGGGGCGGCTCGGCGGCAATCCCTCCTTCCGCGCGCTCCTGGAGCAGGTGCGGCAAACGTCGCTGGAGATCTTCGCCCACCAGGACATGCCCTTCGACAAGCTGGTGGACGAGCTGGCCCTGCCCCGGGACCTCTCCCGCATGCCCCTGGTCCAGGTGGCCTTCGTCTTCCAGAACATGCCCGCGCCCCCGGCGAACTTGGGCGGCGTAGTCCTGCGCCCCCTGCCCGTGCCGATCGCCACGGCCAAGTTCGACCTCCTCCTCGCCCTCCTCGACACCGAGCCCGAGATCGAGGGCGTGGCCGAGTACAGCACGGACCTCTTCGACGAGGCCACGATCGCCCGGTGGATGGACGCCCTCCGGGAGCTCCTCGCCGCCTTCGCGGCGGACCCCGGCCGGCGCCTGCGCTCGGTCCCGCTGTTCACCGACGAGATCGCCGCCGCCCTGGCCGTGGCTCCTGGACGCATCGCGGCCCTCCACCCGCTCACCCCCACGCAGCGGGACCTCTACCTCGACCACCTGATCGATCCGGCGTCCACGGTCTACAGCCTGGGTCTTTCGGTGGAGCTGCCGCCGGGGACCGATCCGTTCCTCTGGGAGGAGGCGGTGCGGCGCGCGGCGGCGGGGGAGGAGGCCCTGCGGGTACGGATCGCGGCGCTCCGGGGCGAGCCGTTCCAGGCGCTCCTCTCCCCGGCGGACCCGTGGCGCTTCGAGCACGTGCGCGGCGAGAGCCTGGCGGAGCTGATGGCGCGCCGGGTGAAGGTCCCCTACGACCTCGCCCGCGGACCGCTCGCCCGCCACTTCCTCCTCCACGGGGAGGACGGCTCGCTCACAGCGGTCCTGGCGGTCCATCACGTCGTCTGCGACGCCTACTCCGGACGGCTTTTTTTCGAGCGGGCCGCGGCCTTGTACCGGGGCCTCGCGGAGACCGAGCCGGCGCCCGGCTTCTTCGACTGGGTGGGAGAGAGCCTCGCCCGTTTCGACACGCCGGAGGTCGAGGCCTTCTGGCGGGAGCGCCTGCCCCGGGCCGCGGCGATCGAGCCGGCGAGCGGGGTCGAGCGCGCCTCCCGGGTGCGGGCGCTGCGGCACACCCTGGCGGGGGAGGATCTGGCCCGGCTGCGGGCCTTCTGCGCAGAGCGGAGGGCGAGCCCGGCCGCGGTCCTCCGCGGGCTCTACGCCGCCCTTCTCGCCCGGCTCTTCGACCCGGCGGGAGACCTCCTCGTCTACGACGTGGTGGGCGGCCGGCCACGGGAGCACGCCGCCACCGTGGGCTGCTTCTACCAGGTCATCCCGATCGTCCTGCCGCGGGACCTCTTCGGCGGCCGGGTGGACGACCTCCTGGCGGCGGTCCGGGGCTTCCGGCGTTCGCTGGGGGAGAGGCAGAATCTCTCGGTTCTTCTCCAGCGGCGGATCGCCCGGACCGGCGGCCTGCGCTTCTTCTACAACTATTACAACTTTGCCGCGGTCGATCTGGGAGGAGCCCCCTCGGTCCTGAAGGTCCACGACTCCTTCCCGCCGGATGAGGTCCACCTGATCGTCAGTGACAACGGCGGGGAGCTGGACCTCGCGGTCTGGTTCGACGAGAGGCTCTTCCCCGGCCTCCACCTCCTGGACCGCCTGCTCGGCTTCCTGCGCCAGACCCTGGCCGGGTCGGAGCGGCTCGGCGACCTCGACCCGCTCCTCGAGGCCGAGCGCCGGCAGGTCCTCGTCGAATGGAACGACACCGCGGTGCCGCGGGACGAGGGGGCGGACCTCGCGCAGCTCCTCGAAGACCAGGCGGCGCGCAGCCCCCAGGCCATCGCCCTCACCTTCGAGGGCACGGACCTCACCTACCGCGAGCTCCACCGCCGGGCGGACGCCCTGGCCCGCCGGCTCCGGCGCGAGGGCGTGGGGCCGGAGTCGGTGGTGGGCGTCCGTCTCGAGCGCTCCATCGAGATGGTCGTGGCCCTCCTCGGGATCGTCAAGGCCGGGGGCGCCTACCTCCCCCTGGAGCCCTCCTACCCGGCCGACCGTCTGGCCTTCATGGTCGAGGACTCCGGCGTGGCGGCCGTCCTCGCCGCCGGCCGCTGGGCAGGCGAGCTCCCGGGCGGCGCCGGCGTGCGGGTGACGGCCCTCGACCGGCTGCCGCTGGACGACGACGGAGAGGAGGGCCCCCCCGAGCGCGCCCTCTCGCCCGAGAGCCCGGCCTACGTCATCTACACCTCGGGCTCCACGGGCCGGCCCAAGGGGGCCGTCAACACCCACCGGGC
>DASQEB010000313.1:0-1696 GCA_035633875.1 Thermoanaerobaculia bacterium | reverse complement strand
CTGGACCCGTCCTACCCGACAGAGCGCCTGCGGCTCCTGGCTGCGGACGCAGGCCTGGCCGTGCTCCTCACCGGGAGCCGGCTCGCGGACCGCTTCGCCGGGGTGCCGGTGCCCCTGCTCCTCCTGGACCGGGAGGCCGGGGCGATCGCCCGCCGGCCGGCGGGCGGGCCGCTCCCCCTCGCCCGGCCGGAAAACCTGGCGTACGTGATGTACACCTCGGGCTCCACGGGCGTGCCCAAGGGAGTTGCGGTCACCCACCGCAACGTCGTGCGGCTGGTCAGGGAGACGAATTACGCGAGCTTCGCCCCGGACGAGGTCTTCCTCCAACTCGCGCCGCTCTCCTTCGACGCCGCCACCTGGGAGGTCTGGGGTCCGCTGCTCAACGGCGGCCGGCTGGAGGTCTTCCCGGCCCACGTCCCAACCCTGGAGGAGCTCGCCTCCTTTCTCGCCGAGCGGCGGGTGACCAGCCTCTGGCTCACCGCCGGGCTTTTCCACCAGATGGCCGAGCGGCATGCGGAGAGCCTGCGCTCCGTGCGCTGGGTTCTCACCGGGGGTGACGTGGTGTCGCCGCCCCACGCGGCCCGGGCCCTGGAGGCGATGGAGGGCATCCTCGCCAACGGCTACGGCCCGACCGAGGGGACGACCTTCACCACCTGGTACCCGGTCCCTCGCGGCGGGGCCGCGGCCGGCCCGCTCTCCATCGGCCGGCCGATCGCCAACACCCGGGTCCACGTCCTGGACCGCCGGCTGCAGCCGGTCCCCGTGGGCGTTCCGGGCGAGCTCCTGGTGGGGGGCGACGGCCTGGCCCGGGGATATCTCGGACGGCCGGACCTGACCGCGGAACGCTTCGTGCCGGACCCCCTCGCGAGCGAGCCTGGAGGTCGCATCTACCGCACCGGCGACCTCGCCCGCTGGCGGCCGGACGGCACCCTGGACTTCCTCGGCCGCCTGGACGACCAGGTGAAGATCCGCGGCTTCCGCGTCGAGCCCGGCGAGGTGGAGGCGGCCCTCGCCGGCCATCCGGCGGTGCGCGAGGCTGCGGTGGCCGTCCGGCCCGATCCCGCGGGAGGCCGGCGGCTGGTGGCATACGTGGCCCTGGAGGAGGGGGGAACGGTCCGCGCCGTGCGCGAGGACCTGCGCCGCGGGCTCCCCGAGCCCATGGTGCCGGCGGTCTTCGTGGAGCTCCCGGCCCTGCCGCTCAACGCCAATGGCAAGGTGGACCGCAAGGCCCTGCCCGAGCCGGAGCGGACCGCGGAAGAAAATGCGTACGAGGCGCCGCGGACGCCCACGGAGGAGCGCCTGGCCGCGATCTGGGCTGAGCTCCTGGGGGCCGGGCGCGTGGGCATCCACGACGACTTCTTCGACCTGGGAGGGCACTCCCTCCTCGCCACCCGGGTCGCCTCCCGCGTGCGGGAGGACTTCGGAGTCGAGCTCCCCCTGCGCGCCCTCTTCGAGGCGCCGACCGTGGCGTCCCTGGCGGCCCGCATCGAGGAGGCCGGGGCGACGGAGCTGCCGCCCCTCGTCCGCGTGCCCCGGGACGCCGACCTCCCCGTCTCCTTCGCCCAGGAGCGGCTCTGGTTCCTGGACCAGCTCGAGCCGGGGAACGCCTCCTACAACATCTGGGCGGCCCTGTCGCTGCGCGGCCCCCTCTCCGTTCCGGCGCTGGCCCGGGCCCTGGGGGAGGTCGTCTGCCGGC
>DASQEB010000312.1:0-6985 GCA_035633875.1 Thermoanaerobaculia bacterium | reverse complement strand
CCCCCCGCGAGCGCCCGCGCCCTGACTCTCCTCCTGCAGCGGCTTCAGCAGCAGGGGAAGATCTCCTGGGTCCGGTAGGTGTAGGCACCGGGGCAGAAGACCCTCTCGCCGGTACAGCTGTTGTACCAGCCGCAAAGGTTCCAGTTCGCGTCGTAGTACTCTTCGTAGAACGCCCAGAAGCAGGCGGCGCACGCCTCCTTCTGCAGCGGCGAGAACGGCGCGAAGACCAGCACGGAGAAGAACAGACAGACGAGCAGCAGCTTTACCATCGGACGTCGCATCGTTTCCTCCTGGCCGGGGGACCGGCATGACGGTTATTCAGCCTACGCGATCCTAGCATCTGAGCACCGCCGGTGAGGCGCCTCTCTCGAGATGACCTCTCCACTGGCAACGTTTTCATCAGAAGACCGGCACCCTTTCAAAAGGAGTCCTGCCTCATGAAACCAAAACGCTCTTCCCGCCATCCGCTTCTGGCCCTCGCCCTCGCGGCCCTTGCCCCCGCCGCCCTGCTGGCCCATCCGCCGGACGCGCCGTCCGCCGCCGAGACCCTGATCCTGTTCGACCCGGCGGCCCTGGAGACCCCGGAGAGCATCGCCATCGACCGCGACGGCAACATCTATATCAGCCTCGCGCTCACCGGGGAGATCCGCAAGATCGCGCCGGATGGCACGCAGTCCACCCTGGCCCTGCTCCCCATCGGCCCGCCGCTCACCTTCTGCGGCCCCTTCTTCAATGCCGTCACGGGGATCACCCTCGACCGCAGGGAGACGGCCCTGTTCGTCTCCGTCGTCTCCTGCGATCTGGCGAGCCGGGGCGTCTGGCGGGTCCCCCTGGACGGCGGCGCGCCGGAGCTGCTGGCGACGCTCCCCCTGGAATCGATCCCCAACGGGATCGCTTGGCGGCGCGGGGTGCTCTACGTGGCGGACTCGGCGCTCGGCGTGATCTGGCGGGTTCCGGAGGAGGGCGGCACCGCCGAAGTCTGGCTCGAGGACCCGCTCCTCTTCGGAGGGACCTCCCCGACCATGCCGCTCCCGGGAGCCAACGGCCTGCAGATCTTCCGCAACGTGCTCTACACGTCGAACTCGACCACCGGGACGATCATCGCGGTCCCCTTCGCGCCGCACGACGAGGCGGGGACGCCGCGGATCCACGCCGTGCTGCCGCCGGGAACAGGCTGCGACGACTTCGCGATCGATGTTCGCGGCAGCATCTACTGCACCACGGACCCGACCAACCTCCTGGTACGCCTGAACCCGGACGGCACCACGGAGATCCTGCTGACCGCGGTGGACGGCCTGGACGGCCCCACGGCCGCCACATTCGGGAGGATCGGGGCGGACCGCTTCAACCTCTACATCACGAACGCGGCCTTCCCCTTCTTCCCCACCACCATGTTCCGGCCGAGCCTGATGCGGCTCCACCTGGGCGTGCCGGGGGCGCCGCCGAATTGGTAGGAGGCAAATCACCCCCTCTCTCCCACTCCTCCACCCATTCATCCAGGAGAGAGGGGGGCAACCTCAGAAGGCGTCCACGTGACCCCAGACCGGGATGTCTCCCGGCGCTCCGAAGCGGCGCTCGACGAGCTTTAGCGGCGTACCCGGATCCCCTCCTCGGTCACTGATCGCTCGTCTTCTTCACCACCCGGAAGACAGGGGGGCATGCCACCTTCGGCATTTCGATCGCCTTGAACTCGCCGGTATTCCAGCTTTGCTCAAGATAGCTTCCAAGAAACTGGTGCTCCTTCTCCTCGAATACGCCCACTGCCACGACGAACTCGTCGCCGATGTTTTCGGAGGTGCCGAGTCTCGCTCTGACCCTCCACTTCCCATCGGAGCCTCGCTTGCCCTCGTACTGCGGCCACCACAGTTCCTTGGGCCGGCGGCTCTCAGGCCGAGAAAAAACCCAAAGGTGATGACTTGCAGGAAGCTCCGCGGCTCCTCTCACAGAGACGTACCGTCCTGCCTCTTGCTCATCGGACGGCTCGTCGACACGCACGACGCAGCTACCAGGAGCATTCGGGGTGGCTCCCAGAATCGAGATGATGAGAAGGGCAAGAATGAAAAAAGCCAAGGTGACCCTCCTGTGGCTCATCGTCGGTCCCCTTTCAGTTATTGGCTGGCGCGGGATTGCGCCAGAAGAGGGTGGAGGAGCCGTCGGTAGATCTCGATGGACTCGCTCCTGGGGCTGTCTTCTTTCAACTGTTGAGCCCGTGCTAGCAAGCCTTGATTCAATGTCAAGCGAACCTCTCGCGGTAGCTCCTGGAAGACCTCTCTGTAGAGCAAAAAGCTCTCCTCGATGTTGTGCCAGCCACCAGCTTCCGAGAAGCTCGCGGCATCTTCGATTTTCTTGGCGAAATTGGGAAGAACCGCAGCCGGGGCCGGCGCGGGTCCGGGCTGTAGGCAGGGAGGCAGAATCAAGTCGACCGAACCGCCTCCGGTCCGTAGCTCCGGTCTTTGATCTCTGGCACGCAGGGCGCTGCGCTTCTCCACTTCCCTGGTGACAAAGGAAACCAGGTCGCTCAGCTCGACACCTTTCGCGTAGTCCGAGCCATCGCAGCGCAGCCGGTCCAAAATGGCCCCCGTAAACAGGCCGTTCCCCCGATCGACGAAGGCGTACTGCCCCTCGCTGGCAGCAGAGAAGACGATGTATCCGGGATGCTTGAAGGCTTCGAGAAGCTCGGTCCGCATGGCGGAACGGTCGTCCGGCCTGCTTCCCCTGAGGGAATCAAGCTGTGGCCGGCAGGCATCCACCAGTAAAAGCCGCAGGCCTCCCGAGCCAGCCTGGGTGGCCCGAAGAAGCCTTTCGGCAGTGATTCCCGTCCGGAATTCCAGAATGGAGTCCGCAGCCATGAGCAGGTGCTCAGCCCCCTCCGAATACCCATGAGTCGAAATCGAGAGGACAAGAACGCCCCCATCCCTCACCAGCTTGCTCTGTTCCTGCACCAGCGAGTAGATGTTGGCCTGCGTTGCGGATTGCACCGTTGCCTTTTTTGCGCTCAGCTCGTCGAGGCGGGCCTGTGCTCCCCCAGTGGGCTCCCCCCCCAGGAGGAGGAGCACCCGATTGGGGGGGATCAGACCCCGCTCGATCGAAAGCGAGTACGCCAGGTCGACAGCGTCGTTGACCGCGAAGCCGACGGGCGTCAGGGTTGAGTCATGAGAGAATTTCTCCACTCCGATGAAGATGCCGGCCGATCTGTCCGGCAGCGGTGCTCTCTGACCAGTTGCAGGCCTGGCTCCAGCGCATTGGACGACGGCGAAGATCACGGCGAGACCTGCGGCGAAGCCAGTCTGCCGGCCGATTGATACTCGGGCCATCATTGTCATGGCTGGTCTCCTTCACCTCCGCACTACGAGAGCTCCTCTGCTAATGGCTCACCTTCTTGACCACTCGTATGACTGGAGCACAGGCCGCCACCGGCATTTGAAGCGAGGCGTTATCCCCGGCCAGGGATCTACTGCGATGCGCTTTGAGCACCGGATGCTCTTTTGGGGCGAAGACGCCAACAGCGATATCGAATTCAAAGCCGATATCGTTTTGGTTGCCGATCGCAGCAATAACCTTCCATTGCCCGGTTGTGGGATTCACGATTCCTTCGGACTGCAGCCACCAGACCTCGTCACTGCGATAGCTATCGCGCCGAGCGAAGACCCAGAGGTGATGGCCGGGAGGGAGTGTTGCGGTTCCCTCTACGATGGTCTCCCGCCCCACTTCCTGCCCGGAAAGCGGCTTGGTGACGTGTATTTCACACTTCGCATCGCTGCCTTGGGCGTTGACTGGAGCCGAGATGGTCAACAGGACGAGCAGAGAGACAACGAACAACGAGCTCTTGTGATGCATCGATCGATCCTCCTTGAGTTGGTTATAATCCCGGCGGCTTGGCCGTGCCGCTCCGGCACTGGCGAAGCTCCTTTTCCAGCTCTTCGATCTGGCTCCGGCAGCTTTTAGCCGCGCCTCCCGATCCTCCACCGCTGCCAGAACCGCCAGATCCTTCTCCTCCGCCACCGCCGCCCGCGCCTCCCGATCCTCCACCGCCGCCAGAACCGCCAGATCCTTCTCCTCCGCCACCGCTGCCCGCGCCTCCCGATCCTCCACCGCTGCCAGAACCACCAGATCCTTCTCCTCCGCCACCGCCGCCTCCCGATCCTCCACCACCTCCAGACCTACCCGATCCTCCACCGCCCGTGCCTGAGCCTCCCCGTCCTCCTCCATCGCTGAGTCCGCCGAATCCTCCCCGCCCATCGCTGCCAGATCCCAATCCCTCGCCTGCTCCTGTCTCTGGGAGCCCGCCCAGGGCAGCGGCGAGTCGCGCGAGTTGCTCCGGATCGCCGCCTTCGGCGAGGAGCTGCTGCAGTTGCTCCATGAGCCTTGCGGCGGCGAGTTGTTTCTCCGCGGAGAGAGAGTCCTCCTTCTCATCGAGGGCTTTCCGGAGGCGGTCCCACTGCTCGCGGAGAAATCCGCGTTTCCTAGGTTTTTCACGTGTCGTCTCGCGCACCGGCCACGATGTGGCAAGGGTTTTCTGCTGAGGAGTGGTCTCATCCTCCGTTTCCTGGGGCTGCGGCTCTTCGTGCTGCGATGGCTCCGGAGTCCTGGGCCTATTGGCCACTTTCTCCGTTTCCTGGCTCTCGGACGGCTGCGGGATTCGCGCGAAGGAGTTGTCGATGATCTCTTCCAGGCGGCTTTCAGTGGTCTTGAAGAGCTCTCGATAGACCCAGCTCATCCTGCCCTGGATGCCCCACAGCTTGAGCACTTGGCCCCGGGCTTCCCGCAGGATCGCCTCGCGGGCCTCGCCGCTGGCGCGCAATCTGTCGATCGTGCCGCGGGTCCGGTCGACAAAGCCCAGTTGCTGGTCGAGGGCCTGGTTCCCGTTCTGGAGCAACCGTGTGATCTCGGCTCGCGTCTCGGCAAGCAGGGGCTCTCCCGGTGAGACCGGCCCGCCGCGGACCAGCTCTTCGGGCGGTCTGCCGTCCGCCGCCTCGCGAAAGGCCAGGATGGCCTTTTCCGGCAGGGGCCGCCCCTCGTCGAGCTCCGGAAAGTGCTTGCGGAGCTGGTCATGGGCAAGAGCGGTCCGCGCAGGGCTCAGGTTGGACCGCAGGCAGGCCTCGATGCCACTGACCAGGGCCCTGGCGAACCGGTCTTCCGAGAGTCTCCCGAGAAGGCCCGGCGCCTGCTCCAGCGCTTCCTCCTCCCGCTTCAGGAGCTGTTTCACCAGATCCTCCCGGATCCGTCCCGGCACCTCGGTGAGGAGGATCTGAAAGCTCGCTTCGAGCTCCTGATGGCGCGCGAGATCCGGGGCGATCCAATCCCGCAGCCGGCCCGCGGAGAGCTCCAGGCAGACGCTGGAGGAGCTCAGCGCCTCTTCCAGCCGCTGTTGGGCAAGCTCCTCCGCCCGGCGGGGGAGAGCCGCTTCAACGGAGGGGAACACACCGTAGGCGGAGCCGCTTGCGGGAAGAGATCCGGACAGCTTCTCCCGCAGTCGTTTCGCCAGCGTCTGGGGGACGGCCCCCCGCACCTGCCCATGGGCGAGGACCAGCCGCTGGCGTTGCAGCTCAGAGATCCCGAGGGCGACGCGGTCCCCCAGAAACCGTTCCACGCGCTGTTCGTTCTCCTCGAGGAGCACCGGCTTTCCTTCGGCGTCCTTCCAGGGCATCCCCTCGGCGGCCTTGAGGCGGGCATCGAGCCTGCGCCGCAGAGGCGCGAGATCGACGCGGTAGCCGGCCTCTGCCATCTGTTCGATCTCCTCGACGCTGGGGGAAAAGTCCTTGAGCCAGGGCTCCAGGTCGAGCCACTGGCGGGCGACGGCGGTCTCACGGGCTCTGGTGAAGACCTGATCGAGCTTGCGCAGGGCCTCTCCCTTGGCGGCCTCCTTGACCCCCGGCCGGCGCGCCTCGGCCCGGCCGAGCAGCCAGTCGAGGCGGATGATCTCCCGCTCGCGGTCGCGGTTGATCCGCTGGTGGATCTCCCGCACCCGCCGCTCGTAGAAGGTCTCCAACTCGCGGCGCGCCCAGGCGGTGAGGACCGTCCGGCTCTCGGCGCGGCGGCGGTGCCGGCCGGGCTCGTCGAGAATGCTCTGGAGCATCCGTCCCTCTTCGACAAGCTGATCGCCCAGCTCATCGAGCAGGGCGTCCACGAGGACGTCCGCCTGGATTTCCGTCGCGGTCTGCAGACTGCGGTCCGCCGCGGGTTCCTCGGGTGGCGGCTCCTGGGCGGAGAGCCAGCCGCCGAAAGCGGCCAGGACGAGGCTGGCGATGAGCCATCGTAGAGATCTCATACGCTCCCCCAGGCCTCGGGCAGGAGCTCGTAGCCCTGCCCCTTGAAGTCGATTCGGATCTGTTCGTAGAGCCGGCGCAGGAGAGCCTCCTCGAAAGGAGCCGTGTTCGTCCCCTGGGCGCGAACGATCGCCTCTTTGAGCTTCTGGATTTCCGGGTTGTGCTGGTAGAGCTCATCGAGAGTTAGTTTGCTGTAGTGTTCGAGGGCCGCGACGATCACCCTGCGGCCGAGCCGCAACACCTCTCTGTGCAGCTCGGCGAGGATCTGTTGCAGGCGCTGCTGAAGGAAACGTCGGTTCTCCAGAGAGATCCAACCGTTGCGGGCACGCAGGGAATCTCCGATAGTGCGAGCCCCCGGGATGGGCGCCTGCGAGCCCGAGGAGCCGTCATCGGCCAGTTCGGCAACCTCGAGCACCCGGCGATAGAGCTTCGCCAGCTCGCCAGCCCGGGATTCCTCGGAACGGAACGCCTGGGCCGTGGCCTTGCAGGCCTGCTGGAAGAGTTGATGATCCCCCACCAGCCGGCCTTTGTCCGTGAGGCTGATCTCTTTGTGCAATAAAAAGGAGAGACCGAGCTCCTGGCGATATTCGGCCTCGACTTTTTCGAGGGCTGCCACGATGCGCTGCTTCTGGATCTCGAGGAGCGCCTGGGACAGCTCCTGGGCGAGCTGTCCCTTTTCTCCCCCCGAGATTCCTTGCCACCATTCGGTGAGCTCGCGA
>DASQEB010000311.1:0-1844 GCA_035633875.1 Thermoanaerobaculia bacterium | reverse complement strand
AGCGGAAGCCGCGCACCTTCACCTGATGGTCGATGCGGCCCAGGAACAGAAGCTCGCCGCTGGGCAGGCGCCGCGCCAGGTCCCCCGTGCGGTAGAGCCGCGCCCCCGGCTCCGCCGAGAACGGGTCCGGCACCCAGCGCTCGGCCGTCAGCTCCGGCCGATTGAGATACCCCCGCGCCAGCCCCTCCCCGCCCAGATACAGCTCGCCCGCCACTCCCACCGGCACCGGCGAGAGCTGCCCGTCGAGCACCCAGGACCGCTTGCCGGTCAGCGGCCGGCCGATGGTCACCGGCCGGCCCGGACCCGGCTCCACCCGGGGGAAGGTGGAGTCGGTCGTGTCCTCCGACGGACCGTAGAGGTTGTACACCCGCTCGACCGTCCCCAGCCCGTAGATCGACTCCACCAGATCGCGCTGGAGCGGCTCGCCTGCGAGATTGACCGTCTGGACCGATGCCGGCACCCCGCCCATCCGCACCAGCTCCGCGAGGGCGGACGGCACCGTGTTGATGAGGGTGACCGAGTCGCGGGCGGCGAGCGTCGCCAGCTCCAGGGCGTTCTCGGCCAGGATCACCGCGCCGCCGCGGCCGAGCGGCACGAACAGCTCGAAGACCGACAGGTCGAAGCAGATCGAGGTGGACGCCAGAACCCCCGAGATCTCCGCGGACGAGTAGACCTCTTCGGACCAGCGCACCAGGGCGACCGCGCCACGGTGCTCGATGGCCACACCCTTGGGCCGCCCGGTCGAGCCCGAGGTATAAATGACGTAGGCGAGGTGGTCCGGGCCTCCGGCCCGGCGCAGGCTCGCGCCGCTCCCTTGGGACCAGGCCTCCGCATCCCGGTCGACCAGGACCAGCCTCGCGCCGGTCGCCGGCAGCCGGCCGGCCAGGCTCTCCCGGCTCAGGATCACCGGCGCGGCCGTGTCCTCCAGGATGAAGCCCACCCGCTCCGGTGGATAGGCCGGATCGAGCGGAACGTAGAGACCTCCGGCCTTGAGCACCGCCAGCAGGCTCACCACCAGATCGGCGGAGCGGTCCAGGAAGACCCCGACCCCCACCTCCGGACCCACGCCGAGGCTCCTCAGGTGCCCGGCCAGGCCGCTCGCCCGCCGGTTCAGCTCCTCGTAGGTGAGCCGATCCGCGCCGGCGATCAGGGCTGGCGCCTGCGGCGTCCGCTCCGCCTGCGCCTCGACCAGCTCGTGCAGGCAGACGTCCCCGCCCGCCGCCGTCCCCGTCTCGTTCCAGGCGAGGAGCTGCTCCCGCTCCTCCCTCGTCAGCAGCGGCAGCGCCGAGAGGGACGCCTCCGTCGAGGCCGCCACGCCGTCCAGCAGGACGCGGAGGTGGGAGAGGATCCGCCCCGCCGTCGAGGCGTCGAACAGGTCGGAGGCATAGACCAGCGATCCGGAGACTCCCTCGGCCGTCCGCTCCAGCATCAGGCTCAGATCGAACTTCGCCGTGGTGGACTCCACGTCCATCCGGCGCACCCGCAGCTCAGGCAGGTCGAGGGCCGGAATCGGATCGTTCTGCAGCGCGATCAGGACCTGGAACAGCGGCGTGTAGGAAAGGTCCCGCTCCGGCTGCAGCTCCTCGACCAGACGCTCGAACGGCAGGTCCTGGTGGCCGTAGGCGTCCAAGGTACCGCCGCGCACCCGAGCGAGCAGCTCCCCGAATCCGGGATCGCCGGCCAGATCGGTCCGCAGCACCATTGTGTTGACGAAGAAGCCGATCAGGGGCTCCGTCTCCAGGCGCGTCCGGTTCGCCACCGGCGTGCCCACCCGCAGGTCCGTCTCGCCCGTCGAGCGCCAGAGGAGCGTCTTCCAGGCCGCAAGGAGCGTCATGAACAGCGTC
>DASQEB010000310.1:0-12451 GCA_035633875.1 Thermoanaerobaculia bacterium | reverse complement strand
CGGAGGCGCCGGCTCCCGGGGACCGCTCTGGTCCTGCTGCCGCTCCTCGCGGCGAACGTCGGTCTGCTGCTCGCGTTCGATCTTGCTCATCGCTTCGGTCTGACCCTGGCCCTCCTCGGGGCTGCGTTCCTCTGGCTTCCCGTAGCGGCGCGCCGGCTGGAGACCCTCGCGGCGCAGGGATCCACCATCCTCCTCGGAGCCCTGCTGCTGCGGCTCCCTCTCCTGCCGGTTCCGCCGACGCTGTCGGATGACGTTCTGCGGTATCTCTGGGACGGGAGGGTGGCGGCGGCCGGCCACAACCCCTACACCCTGGCGCCGGCGGCCGGCGAGCTCGCGTCCCTTCGCGACGAGGCCTGGCGGCGCCTGCCCCACAAGGAGGTTCCGACCGTCTACCCTCCCCTCGCGATCGCGGCCTTCAGTATAGCGACTCGCCTCCCGTTTCCGCTCCTCGCCTGGAAGGCGGCCGCCACCGGAGCGGACCTCCTCGCCTGCGCGTTCCTCCTCGCCCTGGCGCGGCGACTGGGCGTGCCCGAGGGGCGCGCTGTCTGGTACGCCTGGAACCCGCTGCCGGCCCTCGAGGTCGCCGGGATGGGGCACGTGGACGCCCTCGGAGCCGCGGCGGTCCTGGGCGCGGTGCTCTGCCTCCTCGCCCGCCGCCGCGCGGGAGCGGCAGCGCTGGCCACGGCCGGGATCCTCGCCAAGCTGGCACCCCTCGCCGCGCTGCCCCTGTGGGCCCGCCGGAGCGGCCGGCCCGGACGGTTCCTCGCCATGGCCCTGGGGCTCACCTCCGTGGCGATCCTCCCTGTTCTCCTCGCCGCGGGGGGTGTGCCGCCGGGACTGGTGACGTACGGCGTCTCCTGGGAGTTCAACGGCCCCATCTTCGAGCCCCTCTGGCGGCTCCTCGACAGGGCGGACGCCGCCCGGAGCCTGGCCCTGGGCCTCGACACGGTCAAGGGATGGACGGGTTTCCACGAAGAGCTGAACCCGATCTACCACTACCTCTATCCCCAGTTCCTCGCCAAGATCGTCCTGGCGGCGGGGATGCTGACGGCGGTCGTCCTCTCCCTGCGCGACAAGGACCCTGTCGCCGGCACCGGCCGGTTGTTCGGGAGGCTGCTCCTCGCCTCGGCCACGGTCTACCCCTGGTATCTCCTCTGGGTGCTCCCCTGGGCGGCCCTCGACCGCCGTCCCGCCTGGCTTGCCCTGTCGGGGCTCATCCTCCTCTCCTACATCCCCCGATGGACCGGCATCCCCCTGATGCCGTGGGTCTTCCTGGGGATCTGGGGGCCGTTCGCCCTTCTCCTCCTCCGGGAAAGAAGGCGGGACACCGCGGGATGATCTACCGTCTTACCCTCTCCTACCGCGGCGGGGCCTACGCGGGCTGGCAACACCAGGAGAACGCCCTCACGGTGCAGCAGGTGCTGGAGCAAGCCCTGGCACGGCTGCTGGGGGTCACGGTGCGGATCGTGGGAGCGAGCCGGACCGACGCCGGGGTCCACGCCCGCGGCCAGGCGGCCCACCTGGAGCTCCCTGCGCCGTTCCCCGAGCGGGGCCTCGTCCACGGCACCAACCATCACCTTCCCGAGGACATACGGGTCCTGGCCGCGCATCGGATGCCCGACGGGTTCCACGCCCGCAAGCATGCCCGGGGCAAGGAGTACCTCTACCGGCTGAGCCGGGCCGCGGTTCTCTCGCCCCTGGATTCCCTGTTCGTGGCGCACGCCCCGGCGGACCTCGACGTCGGAAGGCTCGGCCGCGCCACCGGTTTTCTGCCCGGCCGGCACGATTTTTCGGCTTTCGCGTCGGCGGGGGGCTCGCATGGGCAGCCATTCCGGCGTATCTTTTCCGCCGGCTGGCAAGAGTCCGGCGACGAGCTCCGCTTCCGCGTGGTGGGAGACGGTTTCCTGCGCGGCATGGTTCGTGCTTTGGTCGGGACTCTGGTCGAGGTCGGAACCGGGAAACGGACGCCGGAGGAGCTCAAGGCGCTGCTCGCGGGGGCGCCGCGCTCCGCGGCGGGCCCTGCGGCCCCGGCGCGCGGGCTGGTGCTGGAGCGGGTCTTCTATGCGGAGAGTTACCGGGTGGACGGCGATCCGGAACCGCCTGTGTTAACGTAAGGGCTTTCAATCATGGCAGATACGTCCAAACTCGCCGAACCGGGCTCCCCCGAAGAGCTCCTGCTCCGCCGGATCGACCTGGCCCGGCTGCCCCGCCACGTGGCCATCATCATGGACGGCAACGGCCGCTGGGCCCAGGGCCGGGGTCTCCCGCGGGTGGAAGGCCACCGCGCCGGCGTGGCCGCGGTGCGCGACACCGTGGAGACCGCCGCCCGCCTGGAGCTCGAGGTGCTGACGCTCTATGCGTTTTCGGTGGAGAACTGGAAACGCCCGCGCTTCGAGGTGTGGACGCTGATGACCCTCCTCAAGGAGTACGTCCGCAAGGAGCGGGAGGCCCTGGCCGAAAACGACATCCGCTTCAACGTCCTCGGCCGCTGGGAGGAGCTGGACCCCTCGGTGGTCCGGGAGCTCCGGGCGACGATCGACGCGACCCGCCACTGCCAGGGGATGAGCTTCAACATCGCCCTCAACTACTCCGGCCGGTGCGAGATCGTGGACGCCTGCCGCCGGATCGTGGCGGACTGGGCTGCCGGCAAGCGGGCGGACATCGACGAGGAGACGATCGGCCGGTATCTCTACACCTCCGGCCAGCCGGACCCGGACCTCCTGATCCGCACCTCCGGAGAGCTCCGGGTCTCGAACTTCCTGCTCTGGCAGATCGCCTACGCTGAAATCTGGGTGACGAACACCCTGTGGCCCGACTTCCGCCGCCGGGACCTCTACGAGGCCATCCTCGCCTTCCAGGCCCGGGACCGCCGCTACGGCGCCGTCAAGCCGCGGGACGAGGAGACGGCGGACCTCTTCGCCTCGGGCCGGCGCCCGGTCTGATCCCGTCCTTCCGATCCATGCAACGACTCCTGACCGCCGCCGTCGCGACCCCTCTCGCCCTGGCGGCCCTGTTCCTCCTGCCGGGATGGTTGTGGTTCCTCTTCATCGCCGTGGTCATCGACTGGGCGGCCTTCGAATACCTGGCGATCGTCCGGTCCAAGGCTCCCGATGCCCCTCTCCGGCTCCTCCTGGTGCTGGCCCCGGCGGCGGCCTACGCCATCACCGTCGCCCTGTCGGAGAGGCCCGACATTCCGGAGATGCGGCTGCACCTGATGGCCGGTGCGCTGGTGGTGTCGGTCGGGCTCGGCACCCTGCTGCTGCTCAGCCGTACGCCGCTCGAGGAGACGCTGCCGGCCCTGGGCATTCTGGCGTTCGGCATTCCCTACTTCGCCCTCCCCATCGCCTCCCTGCACCGCCTGAAGGAGATCGATCCCTGGGTCGTCTTCCTCCTCATGGCCATCGTCTGGCTCGGAGACACGGCGGCCTACTACATCGGCTCCCGGTGGGGCCGGCACAAGATGGCGCCGACGGTCAGCCCGAAGAAGAGCTGGGAGGGGGCCGTCGCCGGGTTCGTCACGGGCCTCGTCGCGGCCACCGTCTGGAGCGTCCTCCGGCTGGACCGGGTCGACGCCGGCATTCTGGCCGTCGCGGCCCTCACCGCTGTCGCCGCGCAGATCGGGGACCTCGTCGAATCGATGATCAAGCGCGGGGCGGGAGTCAAGGATTCGGGCCACGTCCTGCCCGGCCACGGCGGCGTGCTGGACCGGCTGGACGCCATGCTCTTCGCCGCGCCGGTGCTCCTCTTCGGCCTCTGGCTGCTGGAGCTGGACGCGGTGCCGATCTAGGGAATCTCGGCCGGGTTCCGGCCGTTCGATATAATCAGCCGTTATCGCTGGACGGTCCGTTTGGGGATTCCCTCCAGAGCGCGGCGTCCGTCTCATCAGTTCTCGGGATCGAGCAACATGGAACAGTTGATCAATATTCTGACCAGCATTCTCGCCTTCATCTTCGCTCTGGGGGTGATCATCGTCGTCCACGAGGCCGGGCACCTGTTGATGGCCAAGGCCTTCGGCGTACGGGTCCTGACCTTCTCCGTCGGCTTCGGCAAGCGCCTCTGGGGCTTCCGCCGGGGCGAGACCGACTACCGGGTCTCGGCCGTCCCCTTGGGCGGCTACGTCCGGCTGGGTGGCGAGAACCCGGAAGAGGCCACGGACGACCCTCGCGAGTTCCTCAACAAGCCCCGCTGGCAGCGCGTCCTCGTCTACCTGGCCGGTCCGGCCATGAACGTGGTGCTCTCGATCGTTCTCTTTGCCGCCCTGTTCATGGTGGGCATCCAGGTGATGAGCATCCCGGACACCCCGCCGGTCGTCAGCGGCGTCCAGGAGGGCTCCTCGGCCGCCGCCGCGGGCCTGCAGCGGGGCGACCTCATCGTGAAGGCGAAGGGGAAGGCCGTGGAGACCTGGGAGGACCTCTTCTACACCATGGCCGGGTCGCCCGAGCAGCCGGTCCCCCTGGAGATCCGGCGCGACGGAAGTACGCTCCCGGTGACCGTCACCCCGAACCGGGTCCCCCGGCTCGACCTGGGCGATCTCGCCGGCATCATCCCCAGCCTCCGTCCCCAGATCGTCGAGGTGATCGCGGGACAGCCCGCCGCCGCGGCCGGCTTCCGGGCGGGGGACGAGATCCGGGCCGTGGACGGCCAGCCGATCCTCGACCAGGACTCCTTCATCGAGATCATCTCCCAGCGCGCCGGCCAGCGGGTCGAGGTGCTGGTGGTGCGCGACGGCCGTGAGCTCACCCTTCCCGTCACGCCCAGGGACGAAGGGGGCTCGGGCAAGATCGGCGTCCGAATCGGCTTCTTCCAGCGCTATGGCCCGGCCCAGGCCGTGGTCCAGAGCGTCCGCTACAACGCGCAGACCGTGGAGGACATCTTTACGGTCCTGGGCAAGGTCTTCCGCCGCGAGCTGTCCGCCAAGGGGGCGTTGACCGGCCCGATCGGGATCGCCGCCCAGAGCGGTCAGGAGGCCCGCAAGGGATTCAAGTACCTCCTCCACCTCATGGGCTTCATCAGCATCAGCATCGCGGTCATGAACCTGATGCCGATCCCGATCCTCGACGGCGGGCAGATCCTGATCCTGCTGGTCGAGAGCGTCATCCGCCGCGACCTCTCCCTGCGCCTCAAGGAGATCATCAGCCAGGTCGGCTTCGTCCTGATCCTCATGCTGATGCTGACGGTGATATGGTTCGACCTCGTGAAGTACATGCCGGCGGGTCTGCTGCCAGGCTCCTAGCCTGCGGCGGAGCCCCACCCCGGTCGACTCCAACGAGAGGAGAGGAACGATGCCCGGCCCGATCTCGATCGGTGACATTGCCCCGAATTTCGACCTGAGCTCGACGGAAGAGGCCCTTCTGATGTTGAAGGATGAGGTGATCCGGACGGCCGTCGTGCTCTACTTCTTCGCCGAACCGGCAAGCGAGCGCGTCCACCGCGATCTCGACTCCCTCAACCGCCACCTCGACGCCCTGGCCGGGCTCCGCACCCGGGTGCTCGCGGTCTCCCCGGCTCCCCTGGACGATCTGAAGAAGCTGCAGAGGGAGCGCAAGCTCCTGTTCCCCCTTCTCCACGACGATCGCAACTTCTCTGCGGCCTACGGTGTCGCCCCCGCCGAGGAGGGCAGGCCGCCAGCCCCCGTGCTGGTGGTGGTCAACCGCCGGCAGGAGATCCGGTGGCTGGCCAACCCCGTCACCTCGGTCGAGGACGCCCTGTCCCAGGTGGAGAAGATCCTGAAAGACCTCCCCTCGCCCACGCGGAGCTATCCCAAGAGCGTTGTCAACCGCTGGATCGATCGCTGGGTGAACTGAGGCGTAGGGGCGCAGTGAATTGCGCCGCTACATCCTCCGGCGAACAGCCTTCTTTTTCGCTTTGGGTACGAGCCCCCGGAGAGTTTCCAGGTCGCGCCGGTGGCCTTCCATGCCCTCCCCCGGCTCGGTTTCGAGGACCATGGGGATCGCGGCGAGCCGCGGGTCCTGGAGCAGGCGGGCGAAGAGGTCGAGGCCGATCTCTCCCTCGCCGATGTGGGCGTGGCGGTCGCGCCGGGAGCCGAAGGGGCGGACCGAGTCGTTGAGGTGGATGGCCCCAAGAACGCCCAGGCCGGTCAGTTCCTCGATCTCCGCCAGGAAGTCCTCGTAGCCGGCGGGCTCGTGGAGGGCGTACCCCGCCGCGAAGGCGTGGCAGGTGTCGACGCAGATCCCCACCCGCTCCGGCTGTCTCGTCCGCTCGCGGATGCGGGCCAGGTGCTCCAGGCGGTGGCCCAGGCAGGAGCCCTGCCCGGCGGTGTTCTCCAGCAGGATCCGGGTCGGTCCGTTCGGCAGGGCGGCGAGGACGGCGTCCAGGGAGGCCGCCACGCAGTCGATCCCCGCCTCCTCCCCGGCCCCCAGATGCGCCCCGGGGTGGACCACCAGCCCTTCGACGCCCAGCCGGGCACAGCGGGTGAGCTCGTCCGCCAGAGCCTCCCGCGATTTGTCGAGGAGCGCCGGGTCGGTGGCGCACAGGTTGATCAGGTAGCTCGCGTGGGCCACCACGGGGCCGACCTCGCTGCCGGCCCGGGCAGCGCGGAAGGCCTCGACGTCGGGGTCGGACAGTTCCTTGCCCCGCCACTGGCTGGCGTTCTTGACGAAGATCTGGATAGCGGTGCATCCCAGGTCGGTGGCGCGGCCGATCGCCGTAGCCAGGCCTCCCGCCACCGACACGTGGGCTCCGAGAGAGGGAAGGATCGGCATGCGCGGCATTCTAGCCTCTGGTAGACTGCGCGCCATGTTTCGGTTGCTGCGAGGCCTGGGTTTCCTCGCGTACGGTCTCGCCCTCGTCCTCACCTTCGGCCTCGCCGCCTACACCTCTTTCAGCCTCTTCGTGCGCAGCGGCGTCACCACGGTGCCCAAGGTGGAGGGGCTCTCGCGGGCCGAGGCGGCCAACATCCTGGCCGACCAGGGGCTCCAGCTCCGGGGAGTGGAAGGAGAGGGGCGCTACGACGAGAAGGTCCCCGCAGGGTACATCGCCCGGCAGAGCCCGGACCCCCGGACGCTCGTCAAGCGCGGCAGCGGGGTCAGTGTGGTCCTCTCGCGGGGACCCCAGCGGGTGGTGGTGCCGGATCTCGCAGGCAAGTCGCTGCCGGCCGCCCAGGCCGACCTCTCGGGGAGCGGCCTCGGCCTGGGCCAGATCCTGGGCGTCTTTGGCCGGGAGGACAGCAAGCCGGGCTCCGTGCTGGAGCAGGATCCGGAGCCGCAGGCGGCCATCGCGCCCTCGACGCCGGTGAACCTGTTCCTCGTCATCGCCGTGCCGCGGGTGCGTTTCGTCATGCCGGACCTCACCTATCGCGACTATGAGCTCGTGCGTCCCTGGTTCGAACGCGGCGGGTTCCGGTTCGGCAACGTGAAGTACGAGAGCTACGAGGGGGTGGCGGCGGGGACGATCCTGAACCAGTTCCCCAAGCCGGGACACCCGGTGACCAAGGACGACGCGATCTCGCTGGTCGTGGCCACCGCGGACGTGCCTCTCCTGGGAGAAGAGTTCCTGGAGGGAGGCCCCCCCGCGCCCGCGCCACCGCCCGCTCCGGCCCCTCCGGCGGCGGCCGGAGAGGGCGCGGAGGGGAGGACGCGCTGATGCAGCTCGCTCCGTCGATCCTGGCCGCCGACTTGGCCGACCTGGCCGGCGCCCTCGCGATCTGCGAGCAGGGCGGGGCCGACATGGTGCACTTCGACGTGATGGATGGGCATTTCGTGCCCAACCTGACGTTCGGCATCCCGGTCCTCCAGGCGCTCCACCGGCGTACCCGCCTGCCCCTGGACGTCCACCTCATGGTCGCCAACCCCGACCGGCTCCTCGACGAGTACCTGGCCGCCGGAGCGGCGCGGGTGGCGGTCCACTGGGAGATCACGCCCCACCTCGACCGCCAGCTCGACCGCATCCGCCGTGCGGGCGCCCGGGCGGGAGTCGCAATCAACCCATCCACGCCGGTGGAGCTGCTGGTGGACACCCTTCCTCGCCTGGACTACGTCCTCCTGATGTCGGTCAACCCCGGCTTTGCGGGGCAGCCCTTCCTCCCCCACGTGCTCGACAAAGCCCGGCGGCTGCGCGAAATGATCCGGCAGAGCGGCCTTCCGGTGGAGATCTCGATGGACGGCGGCATCGATCGCGGTACGATTGGGAAGGCCGTCGCCGCTGGGGTGGAGGTCTGTATCGTGGGTTCGGCAATTTTTGCGGCCAGCGACCCTGTTGGAACCATGGCCGAGCTCCGGGACAAGACTCGGCTGGAGACCGTATGACACGAATTCTTCTGTCGCTTCTGGTCGCATTCCTCGCCTTCGCCACCTTTGCCTGCCGCGGGGGGGCCGCCCCCGAAGATCCCATCTTGCGCCTGTCGGCCGAGGAGTCGCTGGCCCAGGGGAAGGAGTGGCTGGCCAAGGAGAAGCACGCCCGCGCCCGCCCCTACTTCACCCATGCCTTCGAGGTCGAGCCCAACTCCGCCATCGGCCGCGAGGCCCTCCTCCTCGCCGCCGACACCTATTACCTCGAGGGGGGCACGGCCAACTTCGTGCAATCCGAGGCCAAGTACCGCGACTTTTTGAACCGCTTTCCCACGAGCGAGCAGGCTCCCTACGTCCAGTTCCAGATCGCCAACAGCCTGGCCAAGCGGATGGAGAAGCCGGACCGGGATCAGACCATCACCCGCAAGGCCCTGGAGGCCTACCAGGAGCTGATCCGGCTCTATCCGACCAGCGAGTACGCCGGCCAGGCCCGGGAGCAGATCAAGGTCGTGCAGAACAACCTGGCCGAGCACGAGTTCCAGGTCGGGAGGTTCTACCTGCGCTACGGCGCGCCGGGCTCGGCGGCGTTGCGTTTCGAGTTTCTGCTCGAGAACTACCCTGAATATGCGGAGCGAGACAAGCTCCTCTACCACCTGGGGCTCGCCTACGAGCGGAGCAACCGGGTGGAGGAGGCGCGGAAGACCTTCGATCGGCTCCGGGCGGAGTTCCCCGAGAGCCCCCTCGTCCGGGAAATCCCTGAGCTCAAGACTGCGGAGGCAGGTACAGGAACATGAAGCGCTGTTTCACCTCGTTGCTCCTCCTGTCGTGCATGGTCCAGGCCGGCTGCGCCGGCTCCGGCGCTTTGCGCTCCGACGACTCCCTGGTCCAGGAAATCCAGGATCTCCGGGCCCGCGTGATCGAGTTGCAGCGGCAGGCCGCTGTCAATGCGGTGGAGCTGACCCGCCTGCGCCAGCAGGTGACCGAGTTGGAGGCGCGGGCCGGCATCCGCCCTGGCACGCCCTCGACATCGCAGCGGCCCGCGGCCGAAACGCCGAGGACCTCCGATGTCCGATTGAGCCCTGCGCCCGCGCGCCCTTCTGCGCCGCCGGTTCCCGAAACCCGTCCGGCCACCCCTCCGCGCACCGAGCCCGGACGGAGCGAGCCCTCCCCGAGCACCGCCCCCGAAAGGGTGACCCGTTCCACGCCGGCCCCGGAGGTCCGCCGCGAGCCGCCGCGCCCGTCCCCGACTCCCGCTGAGCCCGCACCCCGGCGCGAGCCGGCGGTCGTCGTCCCTCCGGGGGAGGACGAGATCGAGGAGACGGACATCGAGCTGCCCGAGCCCGAGCCCCGGCAACCGCCTGTCCGGACCACGCCTCCCGCACCCTCCACCACCCGGCCCGCGCCCTCGCGGGAGACTCCCCCGCCGGCCTCCACCCCTCCCGCCTCCGCTCCGGCTCCATCCTCCGGCGGCGAAGAAGGGGACCCCGAGATGCTGCCTCCGGCCGCGCAGGCGCTCTACGATCGGGGCTACACCCTCTATCACCAGGGGCACTTCGTGGACGCCGAGGCGAGCTTCCAGCGCTTCCTCCAGGCCAATCCCGCGAGCGAGCTGGCCGACAACGCCCAGTACTGGGTCGGCGAGTGCCGCTATGCCCGGGGAGACCACCGGGGAGCCCTGGCCGCGTTCCGGGAGACGATCGAACGCTTCCCCAAGGGGAACAAGGTGCCGGACGCCATGCTCAAGTCAGGGCAGTCGCTGGAAGCCCTGGGCGACGTCGAAGGCGCCCGGGTGACCTATCGGGAGGTGGCCCGGCGCTTCCCCGGCACGGCCGCCGCCACGGTGGCGGAAGAGCGCCGGGCGAAGCTCCCCTGAGCTCGCGCCCCGAGCTGCCTCAAGCGGGCTCTCAAGCTTCCCAAGGTAAAGCTTGACAGGGGAAGGCGAAGGCTATATTTTAAACCATAGAGACTTCACTATACCTTTCCCTCCACGGCGTCTCAGGAGGCCCTTCATGAGAGTGCGGCTTTCCGGTTTCGTGCTAGCGATCCTTGTGGCCGGTTCCAGCTCGTCGTTCGCCGCGGACCAGCCGCCGCGCGACCTCCACCTCGTCGGGGATCACTGGACCGCCTGGAATCCCCCGACACCGCCTCCAGGGGCGCAGGTTCATATCATCCAGAGCGGCGACACCCTGTGGGACCTCGCCGCCCGCTACTCCGCGGACCCCTATCTTTGGCCCCAGCTCTGGGAGCGGAACCAGTACATCCTGGACGCCCACTGGATCTATCCGGGCGATCCTCTGGTGCTGGGTCCCGAGGTGGCCCCGGTGGGACCGATCGCGGAGAGCGGAACGGGCTCGGACATCGGGACGGGCGAGGACGGGACGCCATCGGCCGCCACGCCCACGCCTTCCGGGGTTCTCACCGCTCCCGAGGCGAGCGGTCCCCCGGTCCCGCTGGGCGCCGAGAGCGACATCTACTGCCAGGGTTACATCGGGGACTTCGAGGAGCAGTTCTCCTATCAGATCGTCGGCTCCGAGTATGAAGCCCTCTCGCCGGACCGCAACGGCTTCGCCCGGAGGGGAAGGACCATCCAGGGGCGTTACGGTGCGGAGACCACCACGGTCAAGAACGATCTGTCCACGGGCGACATCGTCTACCTGGACGGCGGACGGGCTCGGGGTCTCACTCCCGGCCAGCTCTTCACCGCCGTCGCCGGCGGGCGCTTGATCCTCCATCCCCTCACCGACGAGCCGCTCGGTCGCTACTACCGCTACCTGGGCCGCGTGCGGGTCCTCTCTGTTCAGGAGACCACGGCCATCGCCGAGATCGTGCAGGCCTGCGATCCCATCCTCGTCGGAGCCAGCCTGAAACCCTTCGAGCCCGAGCCGGTGCCGCTGGGCCGCTCCACCGCCCTGCGCCCGGTCAACTTCCCCGTCAGCGCCGAAGAGCTCGAAGACGATCCGTTCATCGTCTACGCCAAGGACGACATCCTGACCCTCGGCGAGGACCACGTCGTCCACATCAGCATCGGCGCCGAGCAGGACGTTACGCCCGGCGACGTCTTCACGATCTACCGGGAGAACCGCCCGGGTCTGCCGCCGGTCGTCGTCGGTGAGCTCGCGGTCCTGTCGGTGCACCCGCGGTTCTCGGTTGCGAAGATCATCGAGTCACGCTACTCCGTCCATCTGGGCGACCGGCTCGAGCCGAAGTAGGGCCCTGTCGCGGTCCTCCCACAGCGCTTGGGGAATGCCCAGGCGCTGTGCTATCGTGGATTTTTCCCGTGAGGAGCTCGCGCGTGGCCGACCAGACACTCAATGGGCGCCTGTACCAGATCGTCGACGAGCTCGTCCGCCGTGGTGTGACACTGGAGCAAGCGAGGCGAGAGTTCGAGAAGCAGTTCATCGTCGCCTCTCTCAAGTCGAACCAGGGCAACTTCTGCCGGTCCGCAAAATCCCTGGGCGTCCACCGGAATACCCTCCGCAACAAGGTGTCGGACCTCGGCATCGCCGCTGAGGACTACACCGGCCGCCGCCAGTCCCGCCGGAAGAACCCGGTCACCTGATCCTGCTGGCATCAATTTCGCATCTAATTATGCGGACCTGAGCTAGCCCCCAGGCGAGAGTCTGGGGTGTATGTTTTTTACAAAGACCAAGTGCCTCCTCAGCCCGGCGTGCGCCTCGCGAACGCTTAGGGCGTTGTATGGGGACGCGAAAGAATGAGGACCTTGGCCGATGAAGCGACGCCAGATCCGGATGCCCTTCGCGGTGTCCGCAACGCTCTTGTTTGTGTTCCTCTCGTTGAGCTCCTCCCCCTCGATCCCGTCGGTTCCCGACGCACGCCAGAGAGACCAGGCGACCCTGCAAAGCCTGGCCGAGTGGGTCATGGAATCTCCCTCCAACCCCGAGGGCCTCGGCGTCCTGAGCCGAAAGGACCTGGATGCCGCCCTGTCACCCGAGCCGCGCCGTTTCGGCCTGTTCCCGCAGGATCCGGGTGAGCGGACCCGTCGCAGCTTCCTGCAGGACCTGCCCTACGGCTCCGCCCTCGCCGAGGCTGCAGGCCGCCATGGGGTCGACGGTCTTCTCCTCGCTGCGGTGGTCGACGTCGAGTCCGGCTTTTCTCCGAATGCGGTCTCCCCCCGGGGGGCTCTCGGACTGATGCAGATCCTTCCCTCGACGGGGAGGGCCCAGAGCGCAGACGGCGACCTCCTG
>DASQEB010000309.1:0-25804 GCA_035633875.1 Thermoanaerobaculia bacterium | reverse complement strand
GTTGCCCATGGGCCGGCCCACGGGCACCGAGGCCGTCTCCAGGGGATCTTTCTCCTGCAGCTCCTCGACGAGCACCGCGACCGTGGCCTCCGTGGGGCCGTATTCGTTGAACACCCGGCAGCCGGGAGCGAGCTCCCGGAGGCGGGCGGCGAGCCCCCAGTCCAGGGCTTCTCCGCCCAGGACCAGCCAACGCCGGGGGAGCAGGCGCGCCGGCTCCCGGTGATCCAGCAGGGCTGTGAGATGCGACGGCACGATCTTCAGGGCGTCGACGGGGTGCTGCTCGCAGGACTCGGCGAGGGCCTCCGCGTCCCGCGCCCGCTCGTCAGAGATCACGTGCAGGCAGCCACCCGTCGTGAGGGCGCCGAAGATCATCGTGACCCCCAGGTCGGCGGCGAACGTCGAGACCAGCGCATAGCTCGCCCCGGGCTCAGGCGCCAGCACCGCGAGGACCGAGGCGAGATAGTTCGAGAGCTGCCGATGTCCGATCGCCACGCCTTTGGGCTTGCCCGTGGAGCCCGAGGTGAAGAGAACGTAGGCGAGGTGGTCGGGCGTGACGCCGGAGCGCGGGTTGCCTGACGCTTCAGGCTCCTCCGTTGCGGCGTCCACCAGGACGAGCGGACGGTCGCAGCCCGCCAGCTTGCCGGCCCAGCGGCTGCTGGTGACCACCGCGGCGGCGCCAGCCTCCTGGATCAGCAGCTCGAGGCGCTCCCGAGGGTGGGAGGCGTCCAGGGGTACGTAGGCGGCTCCCGCCTTGAGCACGGCCAGGAGGGCAATGACGGTCTGTTCCGATCTCTCGAGGCAGATCGTCGCCTTCTTCTCGGGGCCGAGCCCCAGGGCCCCCAACCGGTGGGCAAGGTGGTTGGCCCGGGCGTTCACCTCGCCGAACGTGAGGAGGCTCTCCTCGAAGACCAGACACGGCTGATCCGGCCGCGCTGCGGCCTGGATCTCGAACAGCTCATGCACCGGCCGTTCGAGGGCATAGGCCTGGCGGGCATCGTTCCATTCCGCCAGGAGCTGATGTCTCGCGACTCCCGACAGGGGGGAGAACATGTCGTATCGGCCGTCCGGGTTGCAGGCCATCTCGGTCACGATCGCGAGGTAGGAGTCGCGGAGGCTCTCGATCTGGGGCTCGGTCAGCACCTCCCGGTCGCAGTCGAGGTTGAAGATCAGCGTGCTGGCCGTGAGCCCGCTCTGGAACGTCGTCATGACCGGGAAGTTCGTCTCCTCGACGAACATCCCGGTGCCCAGGGTCTCCAGGCCCCGGCTGCGCACCACGTCGGCCATGACGTGGAAATTGAGGTAGGCAAAGGACGATTCCAGGAAAGGCTCGCTGCCCCAGCTCTCCTGGATGGCGGTCAAGGGATAGCGCCGGTGGGGCAGGATCTCCAGCTCCTCCGCGTAGACCTGGCGAACGAGGTCCCGCCACGTGCCGTCGGAGAGGCGCAGCCGGATGGGCAGCGTGTTCAGGAACAGGCCCAGGGCCCGGTCCCCGTCCAGGGTCTCAGGCCGGCCGTTCGAGGACAGGCTGGTGAGGACGTCCGTCTCACCCCCCAGGAGGCTCATGGCCTTGAAGTGGGCGGCGAGGAGGACGCTCTTCAAGGGGAGGGCTTCCTGGGTCGCCAGGCGGCGCAACTGCGCGGTGAGCTCGTCGGGAAGCGGGATGTCGAAACGGCGGACGCGGGGCTGGCGCGGATCCCGGCGATGGCCGGGGAGGCGGGGCATCCTCAGCGGCCGGCAGTCCTCCATCTTGCGGCGCCAGAACTCCTGGCATTCCTGCGATTCCAGCGCCTCGCGCTCCAGCCGGATGAAATCCCGGTACGTGGTCTGGAGCGGCGGCAGCTCGGCAGGAGCTTCGCCCGTAACGAGGGCGAAGTAGGCCGTGAGGATCTCGTTGTAGAGCGTGTGCAGGCTCCAACCGTCCAGGATCGCGTGGTTTTCGGTGAGCGTGAACTGGAACGACTCCTCGGTCCGCCGGTGGAGCCGCAGGCGGATCTGGGGGGTGTGCGCGAGATCGAAGGAACGGCTCCGCTCCTGCTGCCAGTAGGCGGCGAGCACCGTCTCCTGATCGGCGGCGGACAGGTGCCGGATGTCCTTGATCTCCAGAGGGGAGGAGGCGGCCCGATGGACGAGCTGCAGGGGCTCGCTGAAGCTGGTGAGGTCGAACGAGGTGCGCAGGATCGGATGACGCTCGACCGCTCGCAGGACCGAGCGGCCGAAGGCCTGCTCGTCGAAGGGGATGCGGAGGTGATAGCTGTTGACGTTATGGAACAGCGGCGCCTCGGGCGTCTCCGCCTGATGGTACAGCATGCCGATCTGCAGCCGGGCCATCGGGTAAGCGTCCTCCAGCCCGGGTGGAAGCTTGCTGCGGTCCTCCTCGGAGAGCAGGGAGAACGGCCGGATCGCGGCGCTTTCGGCACCGTTTAAGGGCGCGATCTCCTGCGCCAGCCCGGCGACCGTGGGGAACTGGAAGAGCCGGTGGACCGGGACGTCCAGGCCCCGCTCCCGCGCCAGGGCCACGACCTTGAGGCTGCGGATGGAGTCGCCCCCCAGCGTGAAGAAGTTGTCGTGGATGCCGATCCGGTCGACCCCCAGCGTCTCGGACCAGATTTCGGCGATCGTCTCCTCGACCGGATTGCGCGGCGCCGTGTGCTCGCGCTCCGGACGGAGCCGGTCGCGGTCCGGGGCGGGCAGGGCCCGGCGGTCGAGCTTGCCGTGCGGGGTCAGGGGCAGCGACGCCAGGTGCACGAAGGCCGTGGGGATCATGTAGTCAGGGAGCCTGCGCTGCAGGAAGCTCCGCAGCTCCTCATGGGACGGCGGCTCTCCGGCGGCCACGACGTAGGCCACGAGCCGGCGCTCTCCGGGCGCGTCCTCGCGAACGTCGACAAAGAGGTCCCGCACCGCGGGATGAGCGCGCAGGGCGGCGTCGATCTCGCCCAGCTCGATGCGGAAGCCGCGGATCTTCACCTGGTCGTCGGCGCGGCCCAGGTATTCGAGATCTCCTACGGGCAACCAGCGGGCCAGGTCGCCCGAGCGGTACAGCCGAGCCCCGGGCCGGCCGCTGAACGGGTCGGGCACGAACCGCTCCGCCGTCAGCTCCGGCCGTCCCAGATAGCCGCGGGCGAGGCCGGCTCCGCCGATGTGGATCTCCCCGGGCACGCCCACGGGGGCGACGTCCCGCGACCGCGGGTCGAGGACGTAGAGCTCCAGGTCTGGAATCGCCCGGCCGATCACGCTTCCCGATCCGGCCTCGAAGTCGGCCCGGCTCAGCGGACGGCAGGTGACGTGCACCGTGGTTTCGGTGATCCCGTACATGTTGACCAGGGTCGGTCTCCGGTCGTCGAACAGGCGCCACCACGGTTCGAGGCTCTGCAGCTCGAGAGCTTCGCCGCCGAAGACGACCCAGCGCAGGTCGCGCGGCCTCGGGGCGCCGGCTTCCAGGGCCAGGGTCAGGGCCCGGAAGGCCGACGGCGTCTGGTTGAGCACCGTCACGCCTTCACGGTGGAGCAACGCGGCGAAGAGCTCGGGCGACCGGCTCGTGAGATAGGGCACGACCACCAGCCGGCCGCCGTGGAGCAGGGCGCCCCAGAGCTCCCAGACCGAAAAGTCGAACGCGTGGGAGTGGAAGAGCGTCCAGACGTCATCCTCCCCGAAGCAGAACCCGTCTCGGGTCGCATTGAACAGGCGCGCCACGTGGGAGTGCGGCACGACGACCCCCTTGGGCCGCCCGGTGGAGCCCGAGGTATAGATCACGTAGGCGGCGTTCTCCGGCCGGACGGCAGAAACCGCCGCGCCCTCGCAGCGGGAGATCTCCGGCCAGGCGACGTCGAGCGCCATGATGCGTGCCGGGACGCCGGCGAGGGAGGGGGCCAGCCGTTCCCCGGTCAGGACGATCCCGGCCGCCGAGTCCTCCAGCATGAACGCGAGCCGCTCCGTCGGATAGGCGGTGTCCAGGGGCACGTAGGCGCCTCCCGCCTTCAAGACGCCCAGGATGGCGACCACGAGATCGAGGGAACGCTCCAGATAGATCCCCACGCGGGTCTCGGGGGCGACGCCCAGCTCCTGAAGGTAGCGGGCGAGCCGGTCGGATCGGAGGTGGAGCTCGCCGTAGGTCAGCGCCTCTCCCTCGCAGACCGCCGCCACCGCCCGGGGTGCCGCGGCCGCCTTGGCCGCGAAGGCCTCGTGCAGGCAGAAGACGGGGCCGGGATCGGCTGCGGGACCGCCCCACGCAAGGATCTCTTCGCGCTCGCCCGCGGCGAGCAGAGGCAGGTCGTCGACCCCCGCCTCGGGATTTCCCACGATCCCCTCCAGAAGCGCGAGGAGGTGCCCCGCCATGCGCTGGAGGGTCGCCGGCTCGAAGAGGTCGGTGGCGTACTCCAGGGAGCCCGCGAACCGTGCTCCGGCCTCCTGCAGCGTGAGCTGGAGATCGAACTTGGCGGTGCGGGTGGGGATCGGGATGGGAGCCAGGGTCAGGCCCGAGCCGCCCACTTCCGCGGAGGGAGTGTTCTGGAAGGCGAAGACCACCTGGAACAGAGGATTGCGGCTCGGGGCCCGGTCCAGGTCCAGCTCTGAGATCAGCCGCTCGAAGAGCAGGTCCTGATGCTCCTGGGCCTCGAACACCGTGTCCCGGGTGCTCCGCAGGAGTGTGCGAAAGCCGGGGTTGCCGGACATCCTGAGCCGGAGCACCACGGTGTTGACGAAGAGGCCGATCAGCTCCTCGAGCTCGACCTGGGGCCGGTTCGCCACCGGCGCGCCGACCAGCAGATCCTCCTGTCCCGAGTAGCGGTGCAGCAGCACACCGAAAGCGGCCAGCAGGAGCGCAAACGAGGTGACGCCCTCCCGCTCCTGGAGCTCCCGCATGCGGGCCGTCAGCTCGACCGGCGTCGAGAAGGCCTCGGCCGCTCCCCTGTGGCTGAACACCGCCGGGCGCGGGTGGTCGGTGGGAAGATCGAGGACCGTCGGCGCTCCGGCGAGCTGGCGCTTCCAATAGGCCAGCAGGCGTTCGAGGGTCTCGCCTTGCAGCAGATCCCTCTGCCACTGAGCGAAGTCGCCGTACTGGAAAGGAAGCTCCGGCAGCGGTGACGGCCGGCCGTGGAGGAAGGCCACGTAGAGCGTTCCCAACTCGCGGGCGAGGAGGGTCTCGGACCAGCCGTCGGTGATGATGTGGTGCATGCCGGCGAAGAGCACGTGCTCGCCCTCGCTCCGGCGCAGCACCAGGAGCCGCAGCAACGGCCCTCGCAACAGGTCGAACGGCCGGTCGGTCTCGGCCTGGACAAGCCGGATCGCCTCGACATCGCGGACTTCCGGCGACAGGCCGGAAAGGTCGACCACGGGCAGGGAGAAGCGGCATTCGGCAGCGACGACCTGCACCGGCTCACCCTCGCTCAGCGCAAAGGTCGTGCGCAGGATCTCGTGGCGGCGGACGACCTCGCCGACGGCCTGCTCGAGGACGGGGATCCGGAGAGCGCCGCGCATCAGGTAGGCGCTCGACACGTTGTAGGCGGAGCTCCGGGGGTGAAGCCGGGAAAGGAACCAGAGCCGCTGTTGGGCAAAGGAGACGGGGAGGAGGAACACCTCGTCGCCCCCTTGCTGCTCCAGGATCGGCTGCGGCTCCGGTGAACAGATCGCTTCCATCATGCCTCCTGTCCCGCGAGCTCCAGCTCTTCTTCGGAGAGACGGGAGACGCGGCGGGCCTGCCGCTCCACGCGCCGGATCCCCGGCTTCTGTGGAGAGGAGGTGCCGCGCTGCGCCTCTTCGACGATGCGGGCGAAACTAGAAATGGTTGAATGCTCGAAGATGCGCCGGAGCGGGATCTCGATCTCGAACGCCGTCTGGACCCGGGCGAGCACACGGCTCGCCAGCAGCGAGTGCCCTCCCAGGTCGAAGAAATCCGCGTGGACGTCCACCCGGTCGAGCCGGAAGACCTCGGCCCAGATCCTGGCCAGCTTCTGCTCGGTCGCGGTGCGCGGCGGGGTATAGGGCCCGGAGCCCGCTGCACCGCTCCTCTCCGGCGCCGGGAGGGCCCGGCGGTTCACCTTGCCGTTGGGCGTGCGGGGGAGCGCCGCCAGGACCACGCAGGCGGCCGGCACCATGTGTCCGGGGAGGCGTTCCTGGAGGAGGTCCCGCAGCGCGCCGCCCTCGATCTCCAGCTCCTCGCCCGCGGCGACATAGGCCACCAGCGCCTTGCCCGCGCCGTCGTCGCGCACGACCGCGACCGCGTCGTGCACGGCCGGGTGCTCGCGTAGGGCCGCCTCGATCTCGCCGAGCTCGATGCGGAAGCCGCGGATCTTCACCTGGTGGTCGATGCGGCCGAGGAACTCCAGGTTGCCGTCGGCGAGCCAGCGGGAGAGGTCCCCGGTCCGGTAGAGCACCTCGCCGGGAGACTCCGCGAAGGGGTTGGGAGCGAAGGCCGCGGCGGTTTTCTCGGGCTTGCGCCAGTAGCCGTTGCCGACCCCGATCCCGGCGATGCAGAGCTCGCCCGGGACCCCGACCGGAACGGGCTGGAAGTCGCGGTCGACCACGTAGCAGGAGAAGTTCGCGAGCGGCCGCCCGATCGGGAGCGAGGAGGTCCCGGCCGGCGGCGGACCGGTGAGCAGGAGCTGGGTCACGTCGTCCGACGCCTCGGTCGGGCCATAGGCGTTGACGGCCGGGATCTCCGGGTAGACGGCGAACCAGTCCGCGATCAAGTCGACCGGCACGGCCTCGCCCGTGGCCATCATCCACCGCAGGGCGGGGAGAGCGCGCTCCTCCGGCTCGAGCTCCGCGGCATGGTCGAGGAGGCCGCGCAGCACGGCGGGCACGAGCTCGGCCAGGGTGATCCCCTCCTCCCGGAGGAGCCGCAGGAGCCGCCGCGGGTCGCTCACCGTCTCCAGGTCCGCGATCACCGTGCGCCCGCCGATCACCACGGGGGCCAGGAACTGCCAGACGGAGATGTCGGACGACGACGGCGCGCTCTGCAGGAAGCGGAGCTCGGCGCCTAGCCCTAAGTCCTCGAACTGCGCCCAGATGTGGTTGACGGCCCCGTCGTGCCGGATCACGGCCCCCTTGGGCAGGCCCGTGGAGCCCGACGTGTAGAGCATGTAGGCCGGATCGCGCGGATCGCCGGTGGGTAAGGCGTCCGGGGCCTCCCCGGGCGCCTCCGGATCGAAGAGCTCGACCCGGACGCCCGGGGCCGGCACGCCGGCCTCGTCCCGGCCGATGCAGACCAGGGCGCGCAGGCCGGCCAGGCCGGACAGCCGCTCGCGGACGAGGCTGTCGCGGGTCACCAGGACCTCGATGCCGCTGTCGGCCACCATGTAGCGGAGCCGGTCGTCCGGGTAGCCGGGCTCGAAGGGCACGTAGGCGCCGCCGGCCTCGAGGATGGCGAGGATCGCCACCAGGAAGTCGAGCCCCCGCTCGTCGAGGATGCCGACGAAGGTCCCCGGCCGCACTCCAAGGCCCCGCAGCACGGCCGCGAGCCGCCCGGCCCGGCGGTCGAGCTCGGCATAGGAGAGCCGCTCGGCGCCGCAGACCGCCGCGATCTCATCCGGCGTGCCGGCGGTCTGGCGCTCGAACAGTCGCTGGATCGGCTGATCGAGCGGGTAGCCGGTCCGCCGGGGGCCCTGGAAGCCGGAGAGGAGCTGGCGCAGCTCGGCCTCGTCCAGCATCGGCAGGGCGCGGGCCCGGCTTCCGGGCTCGGCCACGGCCGCCCGCAGCAGGTTCTCCAGGTGGCCGAGCAGGCGTTCGACCGTGGCCCCCTCGAGGAGGTCGACGCTGTGCTCGGCCACGATCATCAGACCTTCCGGACGGTCGTCCACCGTGAGGTTGAGGTCGAACTTGGCGCTGCGGTTGGCCAGGGGGACGGAGGAGAGCGCGAGGCCCGGCAACTCGAGGCCGCCGGCCTTATCGGCGGGATCCATGTCGAACACCACCTGGAAGAGGGGCGTCACGCTCAGGTCCCGCCAGGGTTGCAGCTCTTCGACCACGCGGTCGAACGGCAGGTCCTGATGGGCGAAGGCGCCGAGCACGGTCTCGCGCACCCGGGTCACCGCGTCGAGGAAGGTGGGGCCGCCGTCGAGGACGGTCCGGAGCACCAGCGAGTTGACGAAGAAGCCGATGAGCCCTTCGATCTCGATCTGGTCGCGGCCCGCCACGTTGGTGCCGACCACGAGGTCGTCGCCCGCTCCATAGCGCTGCAGGAGCACCTTGAAGGCGGCCAGCAGGGTGGTGAAGAGCGTGGCCGACGCCTCGCGGCTGAAGCGCCGGAGCGACTCCGCCAGCTCGGCCGGCAGCCGGCGGCCGCGGGTGGCTCCGCGGTAGGTCTGGACGGCGGGGCGGGGCCGGTCGATGGCCAGGTTGAGGACCTCGGGAGCGCCCGCGAGCCGCTCGCGCCAGTAGGAGAGCTGCGCGTCGAGCACCTCCCCCTGGAGCCATTGCCGCTGCCACCGGGCGAAGTCGCCATACTGCACGGGCAGCTCCGGCAGGGCGGCCGCCTCGCCCCGGAGGGAGGCCGTGTAGAGCGCGGTCAGCTCCCGGACCAGCACCCCCACGGACCAGCCGTCCGACACGATGTGGTGGAGGTTGAAGAACAGGACGTGATCGTCCTCCGCGAGGCGGAACAGCTGGAGGCGCAGGAGCGGCCCCGTCGCGAGGTCGAACGGGCGCGAGGCCTCGCTCCCGATCAGCTCACGCAGGATCACCTCCCGGTCCTCGGCGCACGGCAGGGAGAGGTCGTCCACCGGAAGGCAGACCGGGGTTGCGGGGTGGACGGTCTGGACGGGCTCTCCCTGGACGGTGCCGAAGGTGGTGCGCAGCGCCTCGTGGCGGCGGACGATCTCCGTGACGGAGCGCTCCAGCGCCTCGCGGTCCAGGAAGCCCTGGAGGCGCAGGGCACCCGGGATGTTGTAGGCCGCGCTCTCCGGCTCGAGCTGCTGGAGGAACCAGAGCCGCTGCTGGCCGAAGGAGAGGGGCAGGTGGCCGTCTCGGAGAGCCGTCCGGAGGGGCGGCCGGCGCGTCCCGCCGGCGGCCCGCAGCGCCTGGTCCACCTCGGCCGCCAGGCCGGCCACGGTGGGGGCTTCGAAGAGCTTGCGGACCGGCAGGTCGATGCGGAACGCCTCGCGCACCCGCGCGGCCATGCGCGTGGCGATCAGCGAATGGCCGCCCAGCTCGAAGAAGTTGTCGTGCACGCCGACGCGGTCCAGGCCCAGGGTCTCGGACCAGATGCCGGCGAGCAGCGCCTCGACCGGCGTGCGCGGGGCGAGGTCCGTGCGGGCCTGGTCCGCCCGCGCCGTATCGGGCGCCGGCAGGGCCACGCGGTCCACCTTGCCGTTGGGCAGGCGCGGCAGATCGTCGAGGATCACCAAGGCCGCCGGGACCATGTGCTCGGGGAAGCGCGCGGCCAGGAAGCCGCGCAGCTCCTCGGCGGTGAGCTCGGCGCGCCGGCCGGGTACCGCGTACGCCACGAGGCGCGGGTCGCCCGGCACGTCCTCGCGCACGACCACGGCGGCGCTGCGCACGGCCGGGTGCTGCTGCAGGAGGGTCTCGATCTCTCCGAGCTCGATGCGGAACCCGCGGACCTTCACCTGTTGATCGATGCGGCCGAGGAAGCGGACCTCGACCTCGGCGAGGAGCGCCCGGTCGCCGGTCCGGTAGAGGCGTCCTCCAGGGGAAGAGGCGAAGGGATCGGGCACGAAGCGCTCGGCCGTGAGGTCCGGCCGGTCGAGGTAGCCTCGGGCCAGGCCCGGCCCGCCGACGAAGAGCTCGCCGGTCAGCCCCGGAGGCACCCGCCGGCCGGCGGAGTCCAGGAGGTGGAGCGCCGCGTTGTCCAGGGGCCGGCCGATCGGCACGACCGTGTCCTCCGGCCCGGCCGGGCCGCGATGGAACGACGCATCGATCGAGACCTCGGTGGGACCGTAGAGGTTGCAGATCTCGACGTCCAGCGTGGCCAGGCACCGCCGGGCGAGCTCCGCCGGATAGGCCTCGCCGCCGCAGAACAGGCGCCGCAGGGTGCGGCACCCCTCGCGCACGCCCGGCTCCTCCAGGAAAACCCCGAGCAGGGACGGCACGAGCTGGAGCGTGGTGATCCCGTGCTCGGCCACGGCGCGCACGAGATACCCGGCGTCCTGGTGCCCTCCCGGCTCCGCCACGACGAGGCGGGCGCCGAAGAAGAGCGGCAGGAAGATCTCCCAGACCGACGCGTCGAAGCTCGCGGGGGTCTTCTGCAGCACCCGGTCGTCCTCCCCCAGGGGGAAGGCGCGCTGCTGCCAGAGGAGGCGGTTTGAGATCGCCCGGTGGGAGATCATCACCCCCTTGGGCCGGCCGGTCGAGCCCGAGGTGTAGATGACGTAGGCGAGGTGGTCGGGGGTGGCCAGGCCGGGCAGCCGCTCCGGACTCTCGGCGGCGATGCCGGCCGCGTCGCGGTCCAGGCAGACGATCCCGATCCCCGCCGGCAGCTCCGCCGCGAAGCGCTCCTGGGTGAGCACCACGGGAGCTTTCGCGTCCTCCAGCATGAAGGCGCGCCGGGCCTCCGGGTAGGCGGGGTCCACCGGCACGTAGGCGCCGCCGGCCTTGAGGATTCCCAGCAGGCCCACCACCATCTCCAGCGAGCGCTCGACAGAGAGCGCGACCCGGCAGTCCGGTCCCACGCCCAGGGAGCGCAGGCGCCGGGCGAGCCGGTTGGCCTGCCGGTCGAGCTCGGCATAGGTCAGCGCGGAGCCGCCGAAGACCGCGGCGATCCGGTCCGGAGTCCGGTCCGCCTGCTCCTCGAAGCGCTCCGCCAAGGTCCGCGCCGGCCCGAAGTCGAAGGCGGTGTCGTTGAGCGCGCGCAGACGCTCGCGGTTGTCCACGGTCAGGAGGTCGAGCCCGCAGGCCGCCGCCTCGGGCTGTTCGACGGCCTCGCGCAGAAGGGCGGTGAGCCACTCCCCGACGCGGGCGGCGTCCTCGCGGTGGAGCGCCGCGCCGTCGTACTGGATCTCGGCGCGGAGCCCGTCGGCCCCTTCGAAGCAGGCGAGCTTCAGCTCGAAACGGTCGTAGAAGGCGTGGAGGGACAGCAGGCCGTCGCCGCCGGCGCGGGAGAGCTCGAAGCAGAAGGGGAAGACGTGGGGCTCCCCGTCCGCGCCGGTTCCGTCGAAGGACTCCTGCCACTCCGCCATCTCCTCGAGCGTCGCGGCGACGCTCCGGGCGGCGGCGGCGAACGGAACTCCGTCCGCCGCGGCGAGGGAGACCGGCAGATGGCGCGCGAACAGGCCGAGAGCGTCCACCAGCTCCGCGTGGCGGCGTCCGTCGAAAGCCGTCCCCACCACCACTGCGCGCCGACCGGTGAGGCGCTGGAGCACGAGCGCCCAGGCGGTGAGGAGCACGGCGGACAGCGGGATGCCGCTCTCCCGGGCCAGGGCCGGGAGAGCCTGCGCCAGCCAGGGCTCCAGGGGGAGCGCGAGGCGCCGGGGCGAGAACGCGCCGCCGGCCGCGGGCCGGTCCAAGGGGAGCGCCGCGTCGAGAGCCGCGGAGACGTCCCGCGCCTGCCAGTAGCGGCGGGCCACCCCGTCCTGGCTCTCCAGCAGGTCGTGCATCCAGCTCGCCACGTCCGCGTACTGGATCGGCTCGTCACCCGGCCGCCCGCCCTGGAGCAGCGCCCGGTGGCAGCGCTCCACCTCGGCGGCGAGATTGGCCAGCCCGGCGAGGTCCGTGCAGAGCGCCGGCAGCCCGAGGAGCAGCCGCTGGTCCTCCGGGAGATGGATTAGGGCGGCCCGCAGGAGAGGGCCTTCCCCGTCGCCCGAGAGGGCGTGCAGCAGCTCGCCGATCCTCTCGTCGTGCTCCTCCGGCGGGCAGCCGCTCAGGTCGATCTCCTCGAGGATCGGGGACGAGGGCTCGCCAATGACCTGGAGGGGGACCTCCATGCCGGGAAGCTGGTGGAAGCCGGTGCGCAGGATCTCGTTGCGCCGCACGGCCTCGTGGAGCGCCAGCTCCAAGGCCGCGGCGTCCAGGCGCTCGGCGGGACGCAGCACACAGCCGGCGCGGAACGAGGCCGAGGCCGTGAGGCCGCCTTTGTGCAGCTTCCAGAGCCGCGCCTGCTGCGGAGAGAGCGTGAAACCTTCGACGACTGCGGTCATATCTTCAATCCTCTGTTTACGAGTTGCTCGGGCCGGCGACGACGACGCTGCGGCGGGACCGGGAACGGAAGCTCTCGGCGCTGGCCTGCGCGAGCCCGCTGCCCAGGTCGCTCCAGCGCCGGCGTTCCGAGTCGGTGAGCCGGGCGCCGAGCTCGCTCAGCCGCTGCTCCGGGTTCTCCTCCACCTGCTCCAGGAGCTGCCGGAACCGCTCCAGCATCCAGTCGGCGGTCAAGTCCTCGTAGAGGTCCCGGCTGTACTGGAGCACCGCGTTCAGGCCGTGGGGCGAGTCGGAGAGGGTCAGGTTCAGGTCGAACTGCGTGGTATCCACTTCGAAATCGAGGCGCTCCGCGGTCAGGCCCGGCACCTCCAGCGGCGCCTCGGCGGCGGCGGTCTGGAAGGTGAAGCCGACCTGGAAGATCGGGCTGTGGGCGAGGCTGCGCTCGGGCCGCAGGGTCTCCACCAGCCGGTTGAACGGCAGGTGCTGGTGCGCGAAGGCGTCGAGCACGGCACGGCGGGTGCGGGCGAGGAGCTCCTGGAAGGTCGGATCCCCGGCGAGGTCGCCCCGGAAGACCAGGGTGTTGGCGAAGAAGCCGATCAGCCCCTCGACCTCCCGCCAGTTGCGGTAGCTGAGCGGGGAGCCGACCAGGACGTCCTCCTCTCCGGCCTCCAGGTGGAGGAGGGCTTGGAAGGCTGCGAGCAGCGTCACGAAGAGGGTGCAGTCCTCCCGGCGGGAGAGCTTCCGCAGGCGCTCCGCGAGCTCCGCGGGCAGCACGGCGCTGCGCCGCGCGCCGCGGAAGCTCTGGACCGGCGGGCGGGGATGGTCGGTGCGCAGGCGGATGACGGCCGGCGCGCCGGCGAGCTGCTGCTCCCAGTAGGCGAGCTGGGCGGTGAGCACCTCTCCCTGGAGCCACTCCCGCTGCCAGGTGGCGAAGTCCGCGTACTGGACCGGGAGGTCGGGCAGGGGGGACGGCTGACCCTGGGAGAAGCTCCGGTAGAGCTGGACGGTCTCGCGGACGAACACGCCCAGGGACCAGCCGTCCCCAATGACGTGGTGGAGGACGAGCGTCATCACGTGCTCGCGCTCGTCGAGCCGCAGCAGGCGGCAGCGCACGAGGGGGCCGCGGCCGAGGTCGAACGGACGGTTCGCCTCCTCGCTGACGAGCCGGAGGGCTTCCGCCTTCCGCTCGCCGGCGGGAAAGGCCCGCAGGTCCTCCATGGGCAGGTCGAGAGGCGCGGGCTCCTGGACCGCCTGGACGGGATCTCCGTCGCGGAGGGCGAAGACCGTGCGCAGCGACTCGTGCCGGCGCACGATCTCGTTGCAGGCCCGGCGCAGGACCGCGACGTCGAGATCGCCCACCAGCCGGACCGCGGTGGCGATGTTGTAGAACGGGCTCAGCGGCTGGAGCTGATCCATGAACCACAGCCGCTCCTGGGAGAACGACAGGGGGGCGTCGCCCGGGGCCTCGCGCCGGGCCAGAGGGGGGATGCTGAGGCCCTGCGCCTCCTGGGCCTCCTGCTCGACGGCCTGGGCCAGACCCGCCACGGTCGGCGCGCGGAAGAGGACGCGCAGCGGCAGGTCGACCTCGAGCGCCTGGCGGATGCGGGAGAGCACCTGGGTCGCCAGCAGGGAGTGTCCGCCGAGCTCGAAGAAGCTGTCGTGGATCCCGATGCGGTCGAGGCGCAGCACCTCGGCCCAGATCTGGGCGAGCAGCTCCTCGACCGGAGTGCGCGGCGCCACGAAGCCCTCCTGCAGGCGCGACCCGGCCTCGGGTCGCGGCAGGGCGCGGCGGTCGACCTTGCCGTTCAGGGTGCGGGGCAGCTCGTCGAGGACCAGAAACCAGGAGGGGATCATGGCCTCCGGCAGGCTGGCGGCCAGCCTCTCGCGCATCTCGCCCGGCTCCACCGCCTCGCCGAGGACCAGATAGGCGCAGAGGAACTTGTCGCCGCTCGCATCGTCATGGGGCGCCACGGCCGCGTCGCGGACGGCCGGGTGCTGGCGCAGGGCCGTCTCGATCTCGGCGAGCTCGACCCGGACGCCCCGGACCTTCACCTGGTGATCCTTGCGCCCCAGGAGCTCGAAGTTGCCGTCCGGGAGCAGGCGCCCGAGATCGCCCGTCTTGTAGATCAGGTCGCTGGGATCGTTGTTGAACGGATTCGGGATGAAGGCCTCGTCCGTCAGGTCGGGCCGCTCGAAATATCCGTGGGTCCGGTAGGGCGTCCGGAGGACGATCTCCCCCACCTGGCCGGCGGCGCGCGCCTGCCCCCGGCTGTCCAGCACCAGCGCGGCGGCCCCCTTCATCGGCTTGCCCACCGGGATGGAGACGCGGTCGCGGTCCGCCGGCTGGACGCGGTAGAAGAGCTTGACCATCGTGGTCTCGGAGGGACCGTAGAGGTTCACCAGCTCGATGCGGTCGCCGAACACCTCCAGGAAGCGGCGGACGTCGGCCGGGAACAGGGGCTCGCCCGCGAGCAGCACGCGCCGCAGCGCGGGGAAGCGCTCCGGGGTCAGCTCCTCCCGGAGGAGCGAGCGCAGGAGCGAGGGGACGCAGTGGATCATCTCGATCCGTGCCTCGTCGATCCACGCCGCGAGCCGCCGCGCGTCGAGGACCGCTTCACGGCTCTCCGGGACGCACATCGTGCCGCCGGCGCAGAGGGGGACGAAGACGTCGCGCAGGAAGGCGTCGAAGGCCGGGCTCGCGAGCTGGCTCACCCGCACGCCCTCCGGCACCGCGAACGTCTCGATCTCCCAGCGGATGAAGTGATCGATGCCCTTGAGCCGGCCGACGATCCCCTTGGGAGTGCCGGTCGAGCCGGAGGTGAAGACGACGTAGCACGGATCGTCCGGCTCCGGGCGCACGAGCACCCGCCCGGTCTCCCCGGCGGGGACGTCCGTGACCGGGACGATCCGGGTCTCGAGCCCGGCGACCAGGGATTGCAGCCGCGTGGCGCCCGGGCGGTCGGCCAGGATCCAGGCGGGCCGCACCTCCGCGAGCATCGCCGCGAGCCGCTTGTCGGGCGTCCCGGGGTCGAAGGGGACGAAGACGCAGCGGGCCTTGAGCACGCCGATCAGGGTGGCGACCACCTCGGCCACGTCCGCCGCCAGGATGGCGACCCGGGTCCCCGGAGCCGTGCCGCGGGCGAGCAGGAAGGCCGCCAGCCGGTTCGACCTCGCCTCCAGCTCGTCGTAGGTGACCCCTCCCCCCGGACGCTCGACGGCGATCCGCGGTCCGAACCGGTCCACACTCGTGCAGAAAAGCTCTTGAATGCTCTCGAATACCATGGGGCGACTCCGATCAGTTGAGGCTCGGGAGAGCGAAGAGATCCAGAAACAGGCCGAACGTCAGCACCACCATCAGGAAGTCGGTCTCGGTGTGCGCGTTCAGCGCGAAATCCTTTTTCGAATACTGCCGCTTCAGCCGCTCGACCACGTCCGGGTCGAAATAGCCCTGCCGGCGGATGCGGTCGTAGGACAGCAGGTCGTGGACCCATTCGACCCCCTGCTGCAGCAGGTAGGGGCTCGACGGGGCCCGGAAGCCGAACTTCTCGCGCTCGACTATGCGGCGCGGGACGAGGTCGGCCGCGACCTTCTTGATCACGTACTTCTCGGTCAGATCGTTCAGCTTGAGGTGGGGTGGCATGGTGCGCGCGAAATCCACCACGCCCAGATCGAGGAAGGGGTAGCGCCCCTCGACGGAGCTCGCCATCACCATGCGGTCCCCGTGCTCGGAGAGCAGGTGCTCGGACAGGCGGAGCTTGAAGTCCAGATACGAGCGCTGGTGCACGGGGTGACGGCCCCGGAGGCGCTCCGGGTTCACGAGCGGCGCGGCGGTGCAGTCGATGTCCTCGAACCGCCCGGCGATCTCCGGCGCATAGAGGGCGCTGCGAAGCTCGCGGTAGGCGTAGAAATCCTTTTCATAGAAGATCGACGGATCGCCCCAGAGCTGCTCGCGCAGCTCGTCCTCGAGCAGGCTGTCGAGGTCGTAGCCGTCGCCGGAGCGCAGGCCCAGGTGGTCGAAGCGGTACCCCATGTAGCCCGCGAAGATCTCGTCCGCTCCCTGTCCCGCCAGGACGACCTTGACCCCGGTGCCGCGCACCGACTCGGACAGAGCGAGGGCGCAGGTGTTGTAGGTCTCCTTCACCGGGCATTCGCAGTGATAGACCATGCGGGTGAGGCGGTCGGCGATGGAGGCGTCGGCGAAGTGGATCTCGTGGTGCTGCGATCCGACGTGGCCGGCCATGAGCCGCTGATAGGGCCCTTCGCAGAGCTCGCGGTCGCCGAAGGTGACCGAGAACGAGTGCCGGTCCACGTCCGGAGAGACCTCGCGGATCAGGGCGGCGACCAGCGAGGAGTCGATGCCGCCGCTCAGGTAGAAGCCGACCGGCACGTCGGCCTGCAGACGGTCCTCCACCGATTTCGTGAGCCGTTCGCGCAGGCCTTCGACATACCAGCTCTCCGGCCGGTCGTCGCCGGTCTCGCCGATCCGCGGGTAGTCCAGGTCCCAGTACTCCACGCGCCGCAGATCGGAGCCCCGGGCGATCAGGAGATGGCCGTTCGGCAGGCTCTCGATCCCCTTGAACAGGGTCCGCGGGCTGACCACGCCGGGGAAGGTGAGGATCTGGTCGAGCCCGGTCAGGTCGACCTCCCGGGGCACCCGCGGGTGCTCCAGCATCCCCTTGATCTCCGAGCCGAACACCAGCAGCCCGTCCACCACCGCGAAGTGAAGTGGGCTGATGCCGAAGTGGTCTCTGGCGAGGAGGAGGCGCTCCTCCCGGCGGTCGTAGAGAGCGAAGGCGAACTGGCCGTTCAGGTGATGGACGAGGTCCGGCCCTTCCTCTTCGTAGAGGTGGACGAGGACCTCGATATCGGTCCGGGTCGCGAAGCGGTGCCCGCGCGCTTCGAGCCGGGCGCGCAGCTCGCGGTGGTTGAAGATCTCGCCGTTGCAGACGAGCACGATGGAGCCGTCCTCGTTGAAGATCGGCTGCTCGCCCGTTTCGAGGTCGATGATGCTGAGCCGGCGGGCCCCCAGAGCCACCCGCGCATCGACGTATTCCCCGGAGGAGTCCGGACCGCGGTGCAGGATGGCGTCCGTCATCCGGCGCAGCAGCCCGGCGTCCGTCCGCCCCTCACCCCGGAGGTCCATGAAGCCTACGAAACCGCACATCTTTCTCGTCTCCTCCTTCGTCAGATTCCCTACAGCTCCACGTTGAACGCGCTGACCATGGCCTCGTTCTCGTCGGTGGCGACAAGGGAGAGGTCCGACAGCGCGAGGTCCGGGTCTTCGGCGATGCGGCGCAGGAGGAGCTGGAAGCCTTCGATGAAGGTGGCGATCGTCTCGGTGTCGAAGAGGTCCGTGTCATAGACGAAGGACGCGAGGATCCCCTGGTCCGACTCGGCCATCAGGAGGTTGAGGTCGAAGTTCGCCCGCCGCGATTCCACCCCGACCGGCTCCACGGACAGATCGGAAAGCTGGAGGGGCGGCACCGGGAAGTTCTCGAAGGTGAGCATGACCCGGAACAGCGGCGAGTAGCCGGCGCTGCGCCGGGGCTGAACCTCTTCGATGACCTTTTCGAACGGCACGGCCTGGTGCGTGTAGGCGTCCAGCGCCGTCTCGCGCACGCGCCGCACCAGCTCGCGGAACGAGGGATCTGCCGACAGGTCGGTGCGCAGGGCGAGGTTGTTGACGAAGAAGCCGACCAGGCGCTCCAGCTCGGGCTCGTTGCGGTTCGCGAAGTTGGTGCCGACGACGACGTCCTCCTGGCCGGTGTAGAGGTGCAGGAAGGCGTTGAAGGCAGCGAGGAGGGTGACGAACAGGGTCGCCTCTTCGCGCTGCGAGAGCTCGCGCAGCCGCTCAGCGATGGGCAGCGGCACGGTGAAGCCGCGGGCCTCGCCCTCGAAGCGAGGCACCGCCGGCCGCGGCCGCTGCCCCGGCAAGGTCAGGTCCGTCTGCGCTCCCGCGAGCTGGCGCCGCCAGTAGGCGAGGTGCTCCTCCAGAGCCTCGCCCTGCGTGGTCTCCCGCTCCCAGTGGGCGTAGTCGGCGAACTGGACCGGGAGAGACGGCAGCGGAGAGGGCTCGCCTTGCAGGAGAGCCGGATACAGCGCTCCCAGCTCGCGGACGATGATGCCGATCGACCAGCCGTCGCTGACGATGTGGTGGACGTTGAAGAGCAGCACGTGCTCGTGTCCCTCCAGGCGCAGGAGGCGGGTCCGCCAGAGCGGTCCTCGCTCCAGATCGAAGGGGCTGTGCGCCTCTTCGTCGCCGAGACGGTCGAGCTCGGCGGCCCGCAGAGGCTGTGGCAGGCCCGACAGGTCGACATGCGGCAGGACGTGCTCACGCGCCGGCCCGACGACCTGCACCGGCGCGCCGTCCACCTCCTGGAACGCGGTGCGCAGGGCTTCGTGGCGGGCCTCGAGCTCGCCGAGAGCGCGGGCGAGGACGCCGGCGTCCAAACGGCCCTTCAGGCGCAGGGCGTGCGGCATGTTGAACGCCGGGCTGGCGGGATCGAGCTGCTGGAGGAACCAGAGCCGCTGCTGGTTGAAGGAGGCGAGGGGCTTCTCCGGCCGCCGCCCGGGGACGATCCCGGAGGCGGTTTGCGGCTCGGCCATGCCCGCGTCGCGCAGACGGTGGACGATGCGGGCGAGCCCCTGGACCGTCGGCTCGTTGAAGAAGTCGCGCAGCGGGAGCTCCACCTCGAAGCGGCGGCGGATGCGGGTGACCATCTGCACGACCGACAGAGAGTGGCCGCCGACCTCGAAGAAGTCATGGCGGGTCCCGATGCCCTTCACCCCGAGCACCTCTTCGACGATCTCGACGAGGGCGGCCTCCACCTCGTCGACCGGGGCGACGTACTCGGCGCCGGTGCTCAGGTTCTGCACGTCCGGCTCGGGCAGCCGCTTGCGGTCGAGCTTGCCGTTGGCCGTGAGGGGCAGGGTCTCCAAGCGCACAAAGGTGGCCGGGATCATGTAGTCCGGCAGGCTCGCTGCGAGGAAGCTCTTGAGCTCCGCGGCCTGAAGGTCCGCGGGAGAGACGAAGTAGGCGCAGAGGTACTTCTCTCCCAGGCGGTCGACCTTGTCCACAACCACGGCCTCGCGGATCGCCGGGTGGTGAGAGAGCTGGCTCTCGATCTCGCCAAGCTCGACCCGGAAGCCACGGATCTTGACCTGGTGGTCGGCGCGGCCGAGGAACTCGATGTTGCCGTCCGGCCGCATCCGGCCGAGGTCGCCGGTGCGGTACATCCGCTGCCCGGGGACGCCGGAGAACCGGTCGGGCATGAACTGGTCGGCGGTCTTTTCCGGATCGTTGGCATAGCCGATGGCGACCCCGCTCCCGCCGATGTAGAGCTCGCCCACGACTCCCGGCGGCACCACGTCGAGATGGCCGTCGAGGATGTAGAAGGCGTTGTTGTCGATCGGCCGGCCGTACGGGATGCTGACCCAGGAGGGATCGACCTCGTCGACGGGAAAGGAGATCGACCAGACGGTCGCCTCGGTGGCGCCGCCCAGGCTGATGATGCGGGCGTTGGGGAAGAACCGGCGGGCCCGCGAAGGCAGTGACACCGGAATCCAGTCGCCGCTCAGGAAGATCACCCGCAGGTCGTCCTGCCGGTAGTCGGGGGCGACGTCCTCCAGGTACTTGACGAGCAGGCCCAGGGTGGACGGGACGGAGCTCCAGAAGGTGATCCGCTCGTCGGCCGCGAGCTGCATCAGGCGCGCGGGGTCCTGCAGGTCGCCGGGCCGGGCGATCACCACCGTGGCGCCGGCCCCGAGGCCACCGAAGAGGTCCCACACCGAGAGGTCGAAGCAGACCGAGGAGAGCATCAGGATCCGGGTCTCCGGCCCCACGGCGTGCTCGCGGTTCACCCACTGGATCAGGTTGACGGCCGAGTGATGCTCGATCATCACGCCCTTGGGGTTGCCCGTGGAGCCCGAGGTGTAGATGGTGTAGGCCAGGTCGTCCGGATCGAGGGTGAGCTCCGGCCGCTCGGCGTCGCCGACGGTGAGCTCTCCGGGCGTGACGACCACCAGCTCGGGCATGGCGGCGCCCGGCGGCACCTGGATGTCGCAGGCGCGATCGGAGAGCACGAGGCGGGCCTTCGACTTGGCGACGATGTACCCTTTGCGGGCCGCCGGGTAGTCCGGCTCCAGCGGGACGTAGGCCGCGCCCGTCTTGAGGACGGCCATCAGCACCACGACCAGGTCGACGGAGCGCTCGAAGACGACCCCGACGCTCGCGCCGCGGCCGGCGCCCAGGCTCCGCAGGCGGCGGGCCAGGCGGTTGGCCCGCCGGTCGACCTCGCCGTAGGTGAGGCTCCGTCCGGCGCAGACGACCGCCGGCGCGCCGGGTGACGCGGCCGCCCGCTCCTCGAAGAGGCGGTGCATGGGGAGGTGGCGCGGGTAGTCGGCCGCCGTGTCGTTGAAGCGGACGACGATCTGGTCGAGCTCCGCGGGGGTGAGCAGGGCCTCGGTACCCAGGCGCACGTCCAGGTCTTCGGCGAAGCGCCCGATGATGCGCTGGTAGAGAGCCAGCGCCCTTTCGATCTCGGACGCCTCGAAGTACCGTGGGGAGAACTTGATGCGAACGAAGAGGTTGCCGCGCGTGGTCGAGACCTCGACGTCGAAGAGGGTGTTGGTCATCTCGTTGGCGCGGAACTGGAGGCTCGCGTTCACCTCCTCCGACTCGAGCGGCTTGAACAGGACGTTGTCCTGGACGCCCGCGACGACGTGGAAATCCATGAAGTTGAAGATCGTGTCGAAGATCGGGTTGTCCCCCTCGCCGGCGATGCCGGTGAGGGCCGCGATGTTGATCAGAGGGATCTCGTGCTCCTTGACCGTGCTCAGGTAGCGGCTCACCGCCTGAACCAGGTCCAGACCCGTGGGGGTGCCGGCCATGTTCACGCGGACCGGTACGGTGTTGAGGAAGCAGCCGAGCATCCGGTCGCCGTCCTGGATGCCCGGCCGGTCGTGCGAGACGACGCCCGTGACCACGTCGCGCTCCCCCGTGAGCACCCGCAGCAGCTCGACGTGGGCGCTCAGGAAGAAGCTCTGGAGAGAGACGTGGTGCCGCAGGGAGACCGCGCGGACCCGGGCGAGCAGCTCGCGATCCATCTGCAGCTCCCGGGAATCCATCCCGTAGGCGTGAGGATCGCGGGGCTTGACCCGGTTGAAGGGGAGCTTGTTGCGTCCGACACCGTCGAGGGTCTGTCGCCAGAAGCTCTCGGTCACGGGTGAGGAGATCCGCGCCAGGCTGATCCCGACGTAATCCCGGTAGCTGCTCGCGAGAGCGGGAAGTTCCTGCAGCTCGTCGAGATCCGGGCGGGCGTACAGAGCGTTCATCTCGACCCAGAACGAGAGATTGCTCCAGCCGTCCAGAATGGCGTGGTGCCAGCTCCAGACGGCGCAGTACAGGTCATCCTGGAGGCAGAAGAGCTTGAGACGCCAGAGCACGTGGCCGTCGAGATCGAACTTCTGGGCCAGGTCCGCGGCCCGGTACTCCTCGATGCACCGGATCTGCTCGGCCCACGGCAGGCCTGAGAGGTCCTCCACCTCCCGCGCGACCGGCACCCGCGGGACCATGACCTTGATCGGCTCGTCGAAGCTGTAGAAGTAGAAGACGCTCCGGTAGATCCGGTGTTTCCGGGTCAACAGGTCGAAGGCTTTGAAGAAGCGGTCCGGGTCGTCGATCGACATCCGGTAGACGAACTGATCGTGATAGACCGGCTGCTCCGGCATCAGGAGGGAGTAATAGAGCATCCCGCTTTCGATGCCGCTCAAGGGCAGGACGTCCTCGATCTCCTGCGGCAGCTTCGCGCGGAGCTTCTCGTCGGAGAGGACGCGCTGCCGCAGCGCCTCGATCCGCGCGAGCCCGGCCTCCCGCTCCTCCCGGATCGAGGGGCGCGCCGTGGCCGCGCCGATCGAGGGGGCCAGGGCCTCGATCGTCTGATGCTTGAAGATGTCCTGCATCTGGACGTTGGCGCCCGGGACCTCGTCGTTGACGCGGCTGATCAGGCGCACGGCCTTGATCGAGTCGCCGCCGAGGTCGAAGAAGTTGTCCGTGACGCCCACGTCCTCGCGCTGCAGCACCTCCTCCCAGAGGGCGACGAGCTTGCCCTCGAGGGGATTGCGGGGTGGCACCCGGTCCATCCGTGCGCCGGCCGTGCTCGGCTCGGGCAGCCTCTGGCGGTCGACCTTGCCGTGCCGCGTCAGCGGCATCTCCGCGAGCTCGACGAAGTGGGCCGGGACCATGTAGCCGGGCAGGATCGCGCTCACGTGAGCGCGCAGGTCGGCCGTGCCGGTCTCGCCGCGGGAGGTGACGTAGGCCACCAGCTCCTGCGCCCCCTCCGCCGCCTCGCGGGCCACGACCACAGCCTCGGACACGCCGGGGTGGGAGAGCAGCGCGCTCTCCACCTCGCCCAGCTCGATGCGGAAGCCGCGGATCTTGACCTGATGGTCGTTGCGGCCGAGGACCTCCAGGTCGCCCCCTGCGAGGTAGCGCACGAGGTCGCCGGTCCGGTAGAGCCGGCCGCCCGGCTCGGGGCCGAACGGGTCGGCGACGTAGCGCTCGGCCGTCAGGTCGGGCCGGCCGAGGTAGCCGCGGGTCACGCCCGCGCCACCCACGTAGAGCTCTCCCACGGCTCCGAAGGGGACCGGCTCGAGGTGGCGGTCCAGGACGTACAGCCGGGTGTTGGCGATCGGCCGGCCGATCGGCACCGGCCCGGAGGACGCGGCCCCGGCCGGGACTTCGTAGACGCAGCAGCCGACCACGGTTTCGGTGGGTCCGTATTCGTTGATCAGGCGCGTCCCGGGAGCGTGCTCGCGCCAGAGCGCCAGGCTCTCGTGGAACAGGGCCTCACCGCCCAGGACGAGAACGCGGGCGCGGCCCTCCAGCCCGTCCCGCTGGAGCGACTGGCGGAGGATCTCCAGGTGGGCCGGCGTCACCTTGACGAGGCTGAAGCCGTCCCCGGTCCGGAGCGCCGTACCCAGGGCCTCGATCCCCTGCTCCTCCAGCAGCAGGTCGACGCGCCCTCCGGCGAGCAGCGGAGCGAACAGGCTGGTGACGGTCAGGTCGAAGCCGATGGGGGAGTGGAGAGGCGCGCCGCCCTTGGCCGCTCCATACGTTTCGATGGCCCAGGAGAGATAGTTGGCCAGTCCGCGATGGGGGACCATCACGCCCTTCGGCCGGCCGGTCGAGCCCGAGGTGTACAGCACGTACGCGAGGTTGTCCGGACCGGCCGCGGCGCCCGGGCGAGTCGCGGGGAACGCCGCGATCTGCGGGGCGTCTGCATCCAGGAGCACCCGGGGTGCCGCGGTCGCCGGCAGCGCCTCGGCGAGCCGCGCCTCGGTGAGCACGACCCGCGGCTGCGAGTCCTCCAGGATCACGCCCATGCGCTCCCGGGGGTAGGAGGGATCAACCGCCACATAGGCGGCTCCGGCCTTCAGGATGGCGAGGAGGGCGGCCACCATCTCGGGCGAGCGCTCGACGCAGACCGCGACCCGGTCGTCGCTCCCCACGCCGAAGGAACGCAGGAAGCGGGCGAGCCGGTTGGCGCTCTCGTCCAGCTCCGCGTAGGTGAGCCGGCGGTCGCCGAAGCGCAGGGCCTCGCGGCCGGGCTCCCGCGACGCCTGCTCCTCGAAGAGCTCGTGGAGGCAGCTCTTGGATGGATAAGGCGCCGCCGTGTCGTTGAGATCTCCGAGCAGGAGACGCAGTTCGCCCGGGCCCAGGAGCGGGAGCCGCTCGATCGGCACCCGGGGCTGTTCCAGGGCGCTCGCGAGCAGGGCTCCGAAACGCTCGGCGAGGCGCTCCGCCTCGCCGAGCGGGAGCTCGCGGGGATCGAAGCGGAGAGAGGCGAGCCAGCGTCCGTCCGTTTCGACGCACGAGAGCAGGAGCCTGGTCTTCTCGCCGCAGTGGGCGAGATCGAGCAGCGAGAGCCGGAGCCCGCCGTCTGAGCCGGGCGCGCTCCACGTGTGGGCCTCGAAGCCGATGTCGGCGCCGGCCCCGGATTCCTCGTCGGGAGCGAAGAACTCCAGCCAGTCCGAGGCGTCGAGCAGCGACTCCCGGGTCCGGCGCACGAGATCGGCGAAGCTCTCTTCGACGTCCACCCGGCAACGGACCGGGACGGTCTTGGCCAGGGGACCGAGCACCCCCTGGAGATCCTCGTGGCCGCGGTTGTCCAGGGTCGCGGCCAGCGCGAGATCCGCGCGCCCCGACGTGCGGGCGAGCAGGGCCTGCCAGGCGGCCAGGAGCAGGAGGGACGGCTCCGCGTCGAGCTCCCGAGCCCGCACCGCCAGGTCGGCGGCCACGCGGCCGTCGATCACGACGGGAACCATCCGGGGCGCGTACGGCGCGCCGTTCCCGGAGGTCTCCTGCGACGGCAGGCGCAGAGGCTCCGGCAGGGCTTGGGCGACCTTCCGCCAGTAGTCCTGGCCGTCCGCCGCCCCCTCGTCCTCCTCCAGCATCCCGTTCTGCCACTCGGAGAACTGCGCGTGCTGCACGAGCTCGTCGGCGCCGTCGAGGCTCCCGCCGTCGAGGCGCGCCGCATAGGCGGCGGAGATCTCTCCGGCGAGGTTCGCCAGGCTGCGGGCGTCGGCCGTGAGCGCGGGCAGGGTGAGCACCAGGCAGCTCTCGCCGTCCCCGAAGGACGCCAGAGCCACGCGCAGCACCGGGCCGGCCTCGAGATCGAAATCCGCCTCGAGCTCCTCCCGCAGCAGGCCCTGCAGAACGGTCTCCCGGTCCGCCGCCGGCAGACCGCCGAGATCGACCTGTCGCCAAGTCGCGGAGCCCTCCTCCTCGACGACCTGGAGCGGCATCTTGATGCCGCGGCTGCGGCGGAACGTCGTGCGCAGCGCCTCGTGACGGTCTACCGCGTCCTGGATCGCGCGCCGCAGAAGGGTTTCGCTCAGCGCTCCCTTCACGTGGAGAGCGCACTGGGCCCGGTAGGCGGGGCTCTCGCGCCAGAGCGTCCACAGGCGCCTCTGCTGGGGAGAGAGTCGGAAGCCTTCGATTTCTTGCATCATGCTCACGGCCATGGGAGCTCCTCGTTCGGTCTATGAGAGGTCCTTGGAATTGATCATCTCGCCCATCGAAACCAGGAGCTTGCGCTTGCCGGCGAACGGGTTCCGGGCATGGGCCACCAGCATGTTGTCGAGCATCACGATGTCCCCCTGCTGCCAGGGGAAGACCACCTCGAGCTCCTCGTAGATGTCGAGGATCTCGCGCATGACCTCATCCTCGATGGGCGTGCCGTCGCCGTAGTAGCAGTTGCGGGGCAGGTCCTCCTCCCGGAAGAGGGACTGGAGGGAGCTGCGGGTCTCCGGTGCCAGACACGAGACATGGAAGTGCTGCGCCTGGTTGAACCAGCTCATCTCGCCGGTCTTCGGGTGGCGGGCCGCGGCCGGCCGGCGCATGCGCGTACGCGCCCGGTCGCTCTCCTTCCAGTCGACCTCCATCTCGTTCTCGCGGCAGTAGGCCTCGGCCTCCGCGCGATCGGAGGTCTGGAACACGGTCTGCCAGGTGAGCCCCAGGCCGTCACCGTAGTTCCTCATGTACATGACCCCCCGCTCGAGGAACTTCTGGCGGATCTCGGGAGAGAGCCGCTCGAACACCTTGCGGCTGTCCACGATCGGGGTCTCACCCCCCTGCTCGGCCGGCTGCAGGCTGCAGAACAGGATCTTGCCCGGCCATTGCAGGTTGAAGGAGTTCTCGTTGTGCCAGAGGAGCTTCTGGTCC
>DASQEB010000308.1:0-4303 GCA_035633875.1 Thermoanaerobaculia bacterium | reverse complement strand
TACGGCTCCTATGCACGGGGAGAGGCGGACGAGGGAAGCGATGTGGATTTGCTCCTCCTCTTGAAGGGTCCGGTGGACCCGGTCAAGGAGGTTTTTCACCTGCAACCGGTCAAGTGGCCTCTGTCCCTTGCCGCGGACGTGGTCCTTTCCGTGATGCCCGTCAGCGCCGAAGCTTTCCAGAAAGCCGACAGCGTCTTTTTGAGTCTCATCCGCGAGGAAGCTGTTCCAGTCCCATGAGGGTTCCCCGCCTCTACCTGGAGAGGGCGCAGAAGGCCCTCCGGATTTCAGAACACCTTCTGGAGATCGGAGAGCCCGATTCCGCGGCTTCAAAGCTCTACTACGCTTGCTTTTATGGGGCGCAAGCTCTCCTCGAAACCCGAAATCTCCGATTCTCCCGTCATGGTCAGGTGATCGCCCAGTTTGGTCTCCACTTCGCCAAACCTGGGTTGATTGATGCCAGGTTTCACCGTCTTCTCGATACAGCCTTCGAGCTCCGTCAGATTGCGGACTATCAAATCGAGGTAGTGATCGACTCGGACCACGTCAGAGAGTTGCTCCAGGAGGGACGCCAATTCCTGGAGGCTGCGTCCAAGTACCTCGAACAGCTTTCCATGATCAAGGAGGACTCCGAGACGTGATCCGCCGCCTGACGATCCTGCTCTTCCTGGCCGCCGTTCTTCCTGCCCGAGCCGCAACCCTCGCCGACGAAACCCAGGCCTTCCTGAACGTCATCGCCGTCTCCGGCCGCGAAGAGGACGCTGCACAGTTCATCCTGACGCGCCTGGGAGGCCTTTCCACCACCCGGGACGGCTTCGGCAATGTCGTCCTCACCGTGGGCTCCGGGGAGCCCCGGCGGCTGGTGGCGTGCGCTCTGGGCGAGCCGGGGTTCCTCGTCACCGGGATCGAGGAGGACGGCTGGGTTCGCGTGGTCCCGGCAGGGGACGACATCCCCGTCGGCGCGCTGTGGACGCAGTCCTATGAGGGGAACGTCGTCAGGGTGGGCGGCGAGCGGGGGTGGATTCCGGGAGCGGTGGCGGTCCGGTCGGTCCACCTGATGCAGGAAGGTGGACCTCCGGAGAAGCCGCTCACCCCTGAAGGGATGTACATCGATGTCGGCGCCGAGAGCGCGGCCGAGGCGGTGGCGCTGGGCGTGCGCCTCCTCGATCCGGTCGCCCTTATCCGACGGCCCGTGCGGCTCGCTGGAGACCTCCTCGCCGGGCCGTCCGCTGCGCAGAAAGCGGCCTGCGTAGCCGTGGCGGAGGCGGCCCGCCGGACCAGCCGGTCGCCGGGCCCCGGGACGGCCGTGTTCGCCTGGACTACGAACGACCACCTCAACGGAGCGGGGCTCGCCCATCTCCTGCGGGACCAGGCTCCCTTCGAGGAGGTGATCCTGTTGCGTCCCGGCTTCGGCTGGGAGCAGCAGGAGGATGGTAGGGACGTCTTCCGGCCCTTGCCCCTCCCCGGGATCGGAATCCTCGGGGCGGGCAGCCTCTCGCCCGAGATCCGGGAGCTCACGGCGGCTCCCCATCTCGACCGGTTAGGGAGCGCGTTTGGCCCTGACAGACCCTGGAGCTCGGCCCGGGTGGGCTATCTGGGGGTCCCGGCGCGCTACCCCGGCACCCCTGTCGAGACGATCTCGCTGCGCGACGTGAAGGCGCTCTCGGACGCTCTGGTGCAGGCCGTCCGGGGGGACACGGCGGCAGCGGCCGAAGCGCCCCCGCTCTCCCCCGCGCCGATCCCCACGGAAACCGGCGGCGGGCATGAGGAGGCCGCTCGGCTTTTGGGGACGCTCGTCGAACGCTACGGGGTGAGCGGCGCCGAGGGACCGGTGCGGGAGGAGATCCTGCGCCACCTCCCGGCCTGGGCCAAGCCCGAGATCGACGGCAAGGCGAACGTCTCGGTGACCTTCGGGAGCGGGGACGAGCACGTCCTCTTCGTGGCCCACATGGACGAGGTCGGCTTCCGCGTGGAGGAGATCCTGCCGGACGGCCGGCTCCGCCTCCAGCCCCGGGGCGGCCTTCTCCGCTCCGTCTGGGAAGCCCAGGCGGCTCTGGTCCACGGCGAGCGCGGGCCGGTGCCGGCCGTGTTCGAGCCCCGGGAAGACTGGTGGACGGCGGACAAGTGGGCGCACTCCGGCTCGCTCACGGCGTACCTGGGCGTCTCCTCCGCGAAGCAGGCGGAGGCCCTGGGCGTGCGTGTGGGCAGCACGGCGACCATGCCCAAGAAGATGGACCGGATGGGCCCCCACCGGGTGCTGGGCCGGAGCTTCGACGACCGGGTGGGCTCCACGGCCCTGGTCCTCGCCCTGCGCCGGATCGACCCGGCGAAGCTCGGGAAGCGGGTCACCTTCGCCTGGGTCGTGGAGGAGGAGGTGGGGCTCCACGGCTCCCGGGCTCTGGCCGAACGGCTGCCGGACCTCACTGCCGTGCACCCGGTGGACACCTTCGTCTCCTCCGACAGCCCCATTGAATCCAGCCGGTTCGCCCGCACGCGGCTGGGACAGGGGGTGGTGCTCCGGGGTATGGATAACGGCTTTCTCGCCCCCCGCGAGCTGATCGCCCGCTACGCCGCGCTGGCGGAAGGAAACGGCCTCCCCGTCCAGGTGGGCTTCACAGGCGGAGCCACGGACGGCATGGCCTTCCTCGCGGGAGTCCCGGTCATGCTCCCCTTCTCCTGGCCGGGCCGCTACTCCCACTCCCCTGTCGAGGTCGCGGACCTCCGGGACCTGGAGACGCTGGTCGAGATGATCGTGGCCGTGGCGACCGAGGACGCCGCCACACCCGGGAGCACCCCATGAGCGAGCTGCCGGTCCCCCCGTTCTACGACCCGGCCCACGCGGCGGACTGGTCCTACCGGCCGGACCAGCAATCCCTCTTCGAAACCGCTCGGGAATGGCGGCGGACCCACGGACTGCGGCCGGCGGGCGAAGACGCGAAGCGCATCCACCTCCTCCTCGTGGACCTCCAGAAGGATTTCTGCTTCCCCGAGGGTTCGCTCTACGTAGGCGGCCGGAGCGGCCGGGGGGCGATCGAGGACAACGATCGCGTCGCCCGCTTTCTCTACAGGAACCTGGGGTCCATCACGGACATCACCTGCACGATGGACACCCACTACCCCCACCAGGTCTTCTTCTCCTCCTTCTGGCAAGACGCGGACGGCCGCGCTCCGTCCCCCCACCGGGAGGTGTCGACGGACGAGATCCGCGCCGGAGTCCTGAGGCCGGACCCGGACCTCGCCGCCTGGCTCGCGGACGGGGACGTCTCCTGGCTCGAGCGGCAGGTCGCTTTCTATGTGGAAGAGCTCGAAAAGGCAGGGAAGTACAAACTCTACCTCTGGCCTCCCCACTGTCTCCTGGGGAGCGACGGCTACGCCCTCACCGGGGTGATCCACGAGGCCCGGCTCTTCCACGCCTGGGCACGCACGGCCCCATCCAGGGTGGAGATCAAGGGCGGGCACGCGCTGACCGAGAACTACTCCGTCCTCGCTCCAGAAGTGCTGCGCCGGTTCGACGGCCAGCCCCTGGCCGAGCGCAACACGAGCCTCGTCGAGACCCTCCTGGCAGCAGACGCGGTGATCGTCGCGGGCCAGGCGGCGAGCCATTGCGTGAAGAGCACGCTGGAGGACCTGCTCGGCGAGATCCGAACCCGGGACCTGGCCCTGGCGGGGAAGGTCTACGTCCTCACCGACTGCATGTCCTCGGTGGCCGTCCCCGACCCGGAGCGGGAAGGCGAATTCCTGTTCGACTTCACACCCCAGGCCGAGGAGGCCCAGCGGTGCTTCGCCGAGGCGGGGATGCACCTGGTGCAGTCCACGGAACCGATGGCGGAGTGGCTGGGAGGTCAAAGGACCGAAAGGACGTAAAGGACCTAAGGGACCGGGTTGGTAGCTGTCCTTTGAGTGCTTTTCAGGTCTTTCAAGTCCCTTCGGTCCTTTCCCCACCCCCGGGCCTGCTAGAATCCGCCCTTTCCAGGGGAGGCATGCCATGCAGCAGGATCCGGGCTGGGTCGACAGGGCACAGGAGTGGGTGGGAGCCCTCAGCGCGTGGGTGTGGGGGTGGCCGCTCCTGGTCCTGCTGGTGGGGACGGGTTTCTACCTGACCTTCCTCCTCCGGGGGTTGCAGTTCCGGGAGCTGGGCCATTCGCTGTACCTCGCCCTGATCCAGCGCAAGGAAGAGGGAGGCCAGGGGGACATCTCCCACTTCCAGGCGCTGATGACGGCCCTCGCCGCCACCGTGGGCACCGGCAACATCGCGGGGGTGGCGACCGCCATCGCCGTGGGCGGGCCGGGCGCGCTGTTCTGGATG